>JBDTXM010000009.1:0-28418 GCA_040006215.1 Acidobacteriota bacterium | reverse complement strand
ACCTGCCTCGATCGCACAGAAAAGTCCGGCGGCGCCGCCACCGATAATGATCGCGTCGTAATTGTCATCCGTCACGATGGTTATTTGAGCAGATACTGATTGCGGAAGATATTTACATGATGCCGGACATGGCCGGCCATGATATAGCCGAGGCCTCGGACGGAGATCGGGCTGCCGCTGGCCGTGCCCATTCTTTTCCATCCGTCTTCACGAAGATTCCTGAGCATACGCAGATTGGCGTGTCGAGATTCCGATAGTTCGTCGAGCAGGTCACGAAACGTGCGCTCGTTCGCGTACGAATTTTCTATATAGCCATCCTGGTCAAATCCCTCGATGGGATTTTCGTCGCCGCGTGATATCCGCAAGACACGATACGCGAAAATGCGCTCGCCGTCGATCACATGGCTGATCACTTCCTTAACGGTCCATTTCCCCTCGGCGTAGGCAAATTTACCTTTTTCTTCGTCAAGTCCGCCAACCAGCGAATCGAGTTCCGCTGGCTGTTGTTCAAGCACACCTAGTAGGTCCCATTCGGTGACGAGCGATACGTATTTTTCGTAGTAGGGACCGTATTCAGAGGCTTCTGGCTTCAGCATTTCAATAATTCCTCATTTATAATTTCGCAGGCCGGTTACGACTTGGGTAATATTATCAGAATCGAGGTTGAAACAAAGGAGCGTCTACAAATGAAACTGGTATCTGCCCTCTTTCTCTTGGTATTCGCAGTAGTTCCAGCCTCTAGCCAAAATGGCGGCAAGGCCGAGCCGAAACGGATCGAATTTGCGCGAGGCCGGTCATCTGTCGTTCTCAGCGAATCGCTGAGTAACGGAAGCGAGATGGAATATGTCTTTGCCGCAAAAAAAGGCCAAAAAGTAACAGTGGCCAATCATTCTACCGGCCTTTTCGATTTTCGCCTGTTTAGCGAAGAGAACGATATGGAGACCGAATTCGACAGCTCGCGAAAATATACGTTCGAGATACCAGCAACCGGCGACTATCAGTTCTTTATTAGGAAAAAGATGGTCAGGACGCCGCAGAGAGCTCGGTTTCACATCACGTTCGAGATCAGGTAATTTTGCCAAGGTCCGCATTTTGTCGGATAATCTCAAAAGACACGATTTCATTCCAGGAGATTTAAATAAAAAATGAAAAGAGCTTTTTGCCTTTCGGCCTTTGCCTTGCTGGCCCTCGCTACCCTTTCGCAAACGGGCACGCAAGCAGTAAATAAAACCTTTGCCGAGCGATTCAACCCAAGCGCGCGGATCGGTGATTCGGGCATTTATTCATTCGACAAGGCACACAGCTTTATCGAGTTCACAGTCAATCACAACGGGCTGACCGAAGTTCCGGGATTCTTTCGTGATTTCACGGGTTCGATAAACTTCGACTCTAAAGACATCACAAAATCAACCGTCGAATTCACTGCCAAAGCGACAAGCATCGACACCGGCATCGGTGCCCGCGACAACCATTTGCGGACCAAGGATTTCTTCGAGGTCGATAAATATCCCGATATCACGTTCAAAAGCACCAAGGTCGAAAAGAAGGGAAAAGGCTATCTGTTGACGGGTGACTTTACGATGAAGGGTGTGACCAAGTCGATCACCTTTCCGTTTCAGATCGTCGGATGGCTCCCTGCAGATGACCGCAGCGGAGGCAAAATGGGCATCGCCGCCGAAACCTCGATAAACCGTCGCGATTACGGCGTCACCTGGGGAACCAACCTTCCTACGGGAATTGCCGCCGTGTCCGATACTGTAAAGATCTTATTGCAGATCGACGCCGGCAAGAAGAAGGACGCCGCTCCCAAAACTGGAGAGTAAAAATAAGCCACAGATCGCACGCGGATATCGCAGGATCTTATCTGAGATATCCGCGGCTAATCGTCATTCCTTCCGATCTCCGTGAAAGCGATATCGTAGATCGCGTACTTTTCCCAATCCTTATAATCAAAGTGCCACCATTCGTTCGGGTTGACTGTGAAACCTTCCGCTTCCATCAGTTTCCGAAGTTTGTCCCGGTTGGCCGTCGCCTGTTCGGTCCCGCCTTTATAATCGGGTGAAGCCCGCTCGGTAAATTCATCAAAGCCCGACGGCATAGGGATCAGCTCGCCCGTCTTGAGATCGTAGATGCTCAGATCGACGGCACAGCCGCGATTGTGCTTGGAGCCTTTTGCGGGGTCCGCGACGAATTTTCGCTTGTCCTCGGGCACAACCTCCCAGAACAATTTTGTGATCGTCCATGGACGATATCCGTCGAAGATCACAATGCCCAAGCCCTGTTCCTTCAGCTTCTTGTGCACCCGTACTAGAGCCTCGGCGGCGGGCTTTTGCAGAAAGGCACGGGCCTCGGGGTAAACCGGCTTGCCCACGAAATTGTTCGCGGTGGCGTAGCGGATGTCTAGCTTTATCGACTTGCTTAATTTTGTAAGTTCTACCAAATCGGCCTCGCGTTTGTTGGCTTCCTTGGGCGGCCCGCTTTGGGCACCGACGGAAGAGAATAGGGCAAGGACGGTAAGCAGCAACGCTAAATATCGTGTTTTGACGCTTACAAACCTCATCTTGAGATCTAGTTTAATCAATGAGCCGGGGATTGGCGAGAAGCAAATTTATCCGTAAATAGGTTGATAAGTGCGATGGGAAAAGCTATTTTAAAATCCTGATGCAGGAAGGCCCGAAAAAAATGACTTGCCCCGCCCGCAGGTGGACAAAGCGTGCCGGCATCATCGCGTTCATATTCTTCCTCGGCAAAGGCCTCCTCTGGCTCGGCGCCCTCGTCCTCGGAGCCTATTACACCCTTAATTAGCTACGGTTTCGTGGTCTCGTCCTTTACTGGTGCAGTGTCTTCATCCAGGATCTTCACGTCAGTCCCGTATCGCTGGTAATTCTTGAAGCGGATCAGGTTTCGGTCCTGGAAGAGCTGCGCGCCTTCGCGCGAAGTGAATCTGTTGTCCGAGAGAACGGGCAGTAGATACTTGTCACCCGCGATCTCGACCCAGTCGTAGTCGATCGAGCTGTCAAAGGCCCTGACCTTAAAATCGGACGGGATGTCGGTCGCCGTAAATTCTATACGCAGGACGCGACCGTTCTTGCGGTCGATCCAGACCTTGCCTTTTTCGCCGGCGGGAACGCTAGTAAAGCTAAAGCCACTCTGCCCGTTCGAAGTTTTAAAGCCCACGCCGCCGCCCTTATTGTTTTCGAGCAGGATCTCGTAGTCGTAAACGATCGCGGGCTGATTGCGGACGACATCGGTCGTGAGCACCTTGAACTCGGTCTTGCTATCCGGTTTGAAGAGCCGCGCGAGATCCTCGACAAATTCTCCGCCGGTCGTGCTGCCTTCGAGGTTGGAATAGTTATTCGAGGTCTCGCCCTGCACCGGTGCTCCATCCTTTGCCAAGACCCGATACTGTTCGCCCTTTTCCGTGCTGTAACTGACCGCGATGATCACGCTATCGAGCGGTTTCCAGTTTCCCGTGCCTGCATAGGCAGCCGAACGGGCGATTATCTGTTTGACGACGAAATCCGGCATCGCGTCGAGAGCGTCGCGGGTGGCCGTCTTTGCCTTGGCGAGGACCTCTGCGGCTTCCTGTTCGGACGGCAACTTGTAGGCGGTCGGGTTTTGCCGGCGGCGGTCGGCTTCTTCAAGAGTTCTTTTTAGCTCATCGTCATTCCGGCCCTTTGTGCGGGTTAGGCTGCGGATGCCGTCCGTCAGGGTGAAGGCGATGCCGCGCTTTCGCAGGGCGTCGATGACATCACCCTTGGTAGACGGGCTAGCATCTAGGGCATAGAGCATCTTGACGTACTCGGCCTGCGTGAGCGGAACGCCTTGGGCAACGGCGAAGTGCGTGATCAAAAGAAGGGAAAGTAGTAGTAAAAAGGCTTTTTTCATGCTGGTGCCGGAAGAGATAGTAGATGCCGGCCAGTGTATTTTAGATGGCTTTTAACCATAAGGCCATCCCCGTATTGTTCCTTTCATCGTGTTCCACGCTTTTAGCAAATTTTTATCGTCCGTGAGTTGAATCCTCGTTTTACCTCCCTTTTCTGACCATGTTCCACGGTTTGAGCAATTTTTGTAGGAACGCTCTTCCAACCGGAAGCGATGACCAAAACCCAAGATCGGAGTGTGTTCCACAGTTTTCGCTGATTTTGTAGGACAAACCATTGATTGCATAAGTTAGAACATGTCTTGTGTGTGAAACTTACATTTCCGAAAAAAAGCGGAGATGCGATCTCCGCTTTTTCGATCTATAGAATACGCCAAGGTTAGTTGACCCATTCTTCCTCGTAATTTAATTGCCAATGGCGTGTCACCCATTTTTGAGCAGCCGTCAGAGCGGTGAGTTTCCATTTCTTGATATTTTCAAGAACAGTCAACGCCGCCAGTGGCTTGCTGGGATCGCGTTCAACCCGAATAACGCGGGTTGCGACCTCGATGATCGGCTTGTCTTCTTCCATGATCCTTAGTTTCACATGGCTTCCGACCGGCGGCAGAGTCTCCAGATTGACCAGAGCGCTGTTTTCGCCCAAATTTTCGGTCATTCCGTCTACACGTACCGTTTTACCGCTCTCCGAGTCCGTCCAGCTAGCCTGAACAGGCATGTGCGCTAAAATGCGGTGATGCAATGGCGATTTATAAGATGATTCAGAATAATCTACATGTGCCATTTTCAAATATATCCCCCTTTTTCGACCTTTTACCCTTTGAACATCCCAAACCAAGTTAACGGGAAAGGCTGTTCGGCAGAGAATTTAGTCCATATTTACAAAAAAGTCAAGTATTAAATATGCCCGCAAGTCATTATTTATCAATAATATTCTCGAAGGCCGATGTTTGCTGCGTTCTGTAACATATTTTCTTACAGATGACCCTCGCGAACGCGTTCGACGAGTAGCCAACGAGTGATTTTGCGGATATTATTTATCCGTCCAAATCACTCGAATTCGGTCCAGATCGGCGAAATCGAGAGCAGGTTTCGCACGCGGGCGTTAAGCCTTTGTTACGTTGCCGCCTCGGTTTCTTTATGAATGCGAGCGAAGCACCGATAATGTTACAAATGGGAACTCAATTTGCGTGAAAACAAGCGAAATCTTTTCACCTTGGCGACGTTGTCATAATTCGATAAGAGGAAAGACTCCTTCGACTAAGGTAAAGGTCTGTTAACTAAGAATTTATTGGATTATTTCCTAGCGGTTAAACCAATTCAGAAGTGCAAAATATTGTTAAATCGGCGAGGCTGTAATCCGAAAAACGAAAGAAATATCCGAAATTCAAAAAAGTTCTTATTCCAAATCAATTCGCAAAACGATCTTTGCAATTAAATCTCAGTTAAAAATTGAAATGAGGTCAGAAAAACCTATGACAAAGAATGTATCAATTTCGATCCTGACGACGATCGCTCTATGCCTGCTGTTAAGCATTGGGCAGGTCTTTGGACAGGCTACGACGACCGGCGGTATAAGCGGCCAGGTCAAGGATCCGCAATCCGCGAGCGTTGTGAATGCCACTGTAAAGGTAACGAACGTCGGGACTAACAGTGCAACGACCGTGACGACAGATTCCGATGGCGGCTACCGCGTGACCAATCTTCAGCCGGGCACCTACACAGTCGAGGTGACCGCCAGCGGTTTCGGTCCGGCGAAGGCTGAAAACATCATCGTTGAGGTCGGACGTTCGACACCAGTCGATATTCCGCTCGCTCTCGGTACGGCAATGGCACAGGTGGATGTAACCTCTGAAGCTCCGGTCATCAACACCAACGACAACGGCAACAACAACAACTTTAATCAGACCTCGATCAACGAGTTGCCGATCAACGGCCGCCGCTGGTCCAATTTCGCAATCCTCAGCCCGAGCGCCGTGCCGGACGGCACCTTCGGGCTGATCAGTTTCCGTGGGATCTCCGGCTTGCTCAATAACAATACGATCGATGGCGGCGACAACAACCAGGCATTCTTTTCAGAAGAACGCGGCCGCACCCGTATCAATTACGTCATCAGCCAATCGGCTATACGCGAATTTCAGGTCAATACCTCGAACTACTCGGCTGAATACGGCCGTTCCGCCGGCGGCGTGACCAACGCTGTTACCAAGAGCGGAACCAACCAGTTTCACGGCGAAGCGTTCTACTACAACCGCAACAACCGAAATGGAGCCCGCAACCCGCTTCAGTTCCAGTCTGTGCTGGTCGGCGGCGTTTCGACCTTGGTCGCTGCCAAGCCGATCGATCTTCGCCAACAGTGGGGCGCTGCGATCGGCGGTCCCATCGTCAAAGACAAGCTCTTTTTCTTCTTCAGCTACGATCAGCAGAAACGTAATTTCCCAGGTCTCGCCGTTTTCTCTAATCCTAACTATTTGAATACGGTTAACCGGACTGCTTTGACCGGGCTTGGTGTGACTAGCCCACAGATCGACAGCACGCTCGCCTTCCTAAACACGCTTACCGGCGAGACACCGCGGAAAGGCGATCAGACATTATTCCTACCGAAGATCGACTGGCAGATCAACGGCAACAATCTCTTTAGCATCAGCTACAACCGCCTTCGCTGGAAATCGCCAGCCGGTATCCAGACTCAGGCTGTCAACAATTTTGCACGCCGGAGTTTTGGTGATGATTTTGTGAACGTCGACTCGATCAACGCCCGTTTGCAGTCGAATCTTACTGGAAGCTTGCTAAATGAGTTCCGTTTTCAGTATGGCCGCGATTTCGAATTCGAATTCAGCCAGGAACCGCTTCCGGGCGAGCCATTGACTGGTCACACCGCACTCGGCCCGCGTGCGCCGGACATTGTCCTAACGAACGGTCTAACTTTTGGCCTTCCGAACTTCCTCGAGCGGGCAAAATTTCCTGACGAGAAACGTTTCCAGTTTGCCGACTCTATGACCTGGATCAAGGGACGTCATACCTTTAAGTTCGGCACCGATATCAACCATGTTTCGGACGACACTTCTAATCTGCGTAACGAATCGGGTGGCTACACGTACAGCAATATCAATGATTTTATCGTTGATTACGTTCATTTCAATAACCCTGCGACAGCCATCACTAACTGCACCACGACGGGACTTGGACGTTCACCGGGCAAGTGCTACACGAGTGCCTACGCTCAGGGTATTGGTATTCTTGGGCTTAAGATTGCGACCGACGAATACAACTTTTTTGCACAAGACGACTTCCGGGTCACTCCCCGTTTGACGGTCAACCTTGGTGTCCGTTACGAATATATCAAGATGCCGTCCCCGACCCTTGCAAATCCAAGCACTGTCGTTATTCCGAATGATGGCCGCACGCTGGCTGACGCAACGTCGACGCTTCCGGGCGATAAGAATAACTTTGGTCCACGCATCGGATTTGCGTACGACGTTTTCGGCGACGGAAAGACAAGCCTTCGCGGTGGATATGGCATCTATTATGGCCGAATTCAGAATTCGACCATCTACAATTCGCTGATCAACACCGGTAATACCGGTGGTCAGGCTCAGTTGACCGTGCCCTTGGTCCAAAACGGTGTCCCGAATCCCGCGGCTCCAGTATTCCCGCAGATCTTGGCAAACACTCCGGCCAACTTCACGCTGGGTGCGATCCAGTTCTTTTCAAAAGATTTTCAGGCTCCGCTGATCAATCAGTATGACCTTGTTCTCGAAAGAGAGATTGCGAAGAACACCGTGGTGTCGGTTTCGTACGTTGGCAGTCTTGGCCGCAACCTGCCGACCTTCGTCGATCAAAACCTCGTTACCTGTGCTTCACATACCGTCGGTGCCGCAGCCTGTCAGAATGGTGCCACTTTCACGACATATAACGTTGTGAACGGACCTTTCGGCGGGACGTCGTTCACTGAACCGCTTTATACTCGTGCCAACAATGCTTTGCAGCAGTTAACGCAGATCCAGAGCTCGGTCAAATCGCAGTATGATGCTGTAATATTCCAAGGAACGCGACGCTTTACTGATGGTTTGCAGTTCCAGGCGAGCTATACGCTTGCCAAGGCAACTGACACGAACCAGAACTCGGCGACGTTTACTCAAAACGAGAGCCCCCTAGATCCGTTCGATCGAAGCTTTGACGCGGGGCCGAGCAGTCTTGACGTACGTCATAAGGTAGTCGCTTCGGCCGTCTATGCTCCGACGATCTATAAGGGTAGCAAGAGCTCGTTCTACAACTATGTTCTGAACGGATGGTCATTCGCTCCTATCTACGTGTTCTACTCCGGAAAGCCGTTCGACGGTTTTGTCGGAAGCTTGAATGGCACTGGTGGAGACGGACGATTTCCTCTGCTTTCTAGAAATGCCTTCCGTCTGCCGAGCCTCTACAACCTGGATGCCCGGCTTTCGAAGCGATTCAAGTTCACGGAAACCATGGCAGTCGAACTGTTGGCCGAAGCGTTCAACGTAACGAATCGAACTCAGGTGTTCCAGGAGAACAATACGTTCTACACTCGCGGAAGCCTGGTCAACGGTGCGAATAACACCCTTTCCCAAACGCTTACGTTCCAGACTGGAAGCTTTGGAATTCCTACCACTACCGACAGCACGCTGTATCGCGAACGTCAGATACAGTTTTCGGCTCGGTTCCAATTTTAGTTTTTCTCTCACGGGAAAAACTTTTGTATGGCACGCTTCTTTCGGGAAGCGTGCCTTTTTGTTTGAATCGGACGGTTAAGGTTAGAATTCTTGAGTTGTTATGCGGATCTTGCAGATATCTTCGGCGAGGGACTACGGCGGTGGCGAGAGGCATGTTATCGACCTCGCCCGTGGCCTCATGCTGCGCGGGCACGAGGTGTTTGCTGCATTGAGGCCGACGAATACTTGGCAGAACCGGCTCGATTTTCTACCGGCGGAAAATATCCTGCATGTGTCGATACGGAATTCGTTCGGAATACTGAGCTCGCGTAGGATCGCGGACTTTGTCCGGGACCATGAGATCGACATTGTTCACGCCCACGTTGCCCGCGATTATATTCCGGCGAGCCTCGCCTGCAGTCTGGCAAAGCGGGCAAAATTTGTGCTGACGCGGCATGTCCTGTTCGAGCTGAAATCGTTCAACAGATTTGCGCTGAAAAACCTTACACGGGCGATCGCTGTCTCATCCGGCGTTGGCGCCGGCTTGCGCAAGATCTTCCCGCAGGAAAAGATCGTTGTCATCCCGCACGGCATTGAGATGATCGAGCGTTCGGTGGAGGAGCGGGCGGCTCTCGGACAGAGTTTTCGTACCTTTCATGAGATTCCTGACGATGTTCCGCTTATCGGCATACTCGGCGAACTGATCGAGCTTAAGGGCCAGCGTGAGTTTGTGATGGCCGCCAACGAGATCGCGAAAAACTTTCCGACGGCGCGGTTTGTCGTCGTCGGCAAAGATCACTCGATCGAAAAAAAATTTCGCCGGGAACTGAAACGGCTGGCGGGCGTTTTCGAAATGGAAAACAGATTCGTGTGGCTCGATTGGCTCGACGATACGGCGCCGTTCTATGCGGCCCTCGACGTTTTCGTCTCGGCCTCGCACACTGAGAGCTTTGGACTGGCGATCCTGGAAGCAATGGCCGGTGGGACGGCCGTGATCGCCACCGAAACGATCGGTGCCCGAGAGGTGATCGCAAATGAGGAATTTCTCGTTCCAATAAAAGATCCGGTAGTGCTTGCCGCGACGGTCTCGAAATTTCTGTCCGCCGCCGATGCCCGCTCGGAAGCGGCTAGATTTCTCGCCGCCCGGGCCGCCGCTAATTTCTCTGCCAATCGCATGATCGACGCCACCGAACAGCTCTACCTCGAAGTTCTCGGCCCGCGATAGTAAACTCACATTAGGAATATCGACCAAGCGCGACGCAATAAAGGGAAGAATGATCAGTTTATCTAAGGAAATTTGTACTAATTTTGCTGAGTCGACCGGCCGCGAGTGGCTCGAAGCCAACGGTATCGGCGGTTTTGCGAGCGGATCGATCTCGGGCGCTTTAACGCGGCGGTACCACGGGCTTTTGACCGCCGCGACCGAACCGCCGCTTGGGCGCATTACGATGCTGTCGAAATTTGAGGAGACACTCATTATCGGCGACGACCATTTTGAGCTTTCGACCGACGAGTTTCCGGGAAAGGTATTTCCCGACGGCTATAAGTTTCTAACCGGATTTCGACTCGACCCCTTTCCCATTTGGACCTACGAGATCAGCGGTGTAATTCTCGAAAAAAGGATATTCATGCCGCACGGCGAGAATACGACGGTCGTTCGTTACAAAGCATCCGGTATGATCCTCAGCCCGCTAAAGCTAGAGCTGCGGCCGCTGCTTTCGTACGTCGATTATCATCACCTTCAGCACGAGACTTCCGAGTTTGACGGAGAGTTTAGTTCGAACGGAAGCGTTGTTTCGATGCAGCCCTACCCGACTCTGCCAAAGCTTAACTTTGGCCATAACGCTCTCGCGATCGAAAAAAGCGGTTATTGGTATCGCAATTTTGAGGATGAGATCGAACGCGAACGCGGGTTTGACTATAACGAGGACCTGTTTCAGCCCTTCGTTATGACGTTTGACCTCGGCGGCGAGGCCATCGTGATCGTTTCGACCGATGTGCGAAAGGCGGAAGATGCTGCCCTGCTCGAGCCGCTCGAGGTCGAGCGGCGTCGGGAATTGGTCACGATCGCCGAAGCTCAGGGTGCCTTTACCAGCCAACTTGTACTAGCGGCGGACCAATTCATCGTGAATCGCGGAGAAGGCGAAACCGTGATCGCCGGTTATCCGTGGTTTTCCGATTGGGGACGCGACACGATGATCGCCCTGTCCGGCCTGACCCTCGCGACAAACCGCCCCGACGTGGCGAAAGACATTCTGCTCGAATTCTCAAAACATGTCTCAAAAGGCATGCTCCCAAACCGCTTTGCAGACGCCGGAGGCACGGCTGAATACAACACGGTGGACGCGACGCTGTGGTATTTTGAGGCGATCCGTGCGTACGTGGAGAAGACCGGCGACCTCGAATCCGTTCTCGAACATCTGTACGAAACTTTGGCGGACATCATTGTCTGGCATATGCGCGGCACGCGGTACAACATTCACGTTGATACCGACGGGTTGCTCTACGCGGGCGAAGACGGCGTGCAATTGACGTGGATGGACGCCAAGGTCGGCGATCGCGTCATCACGCCGCGGATCGGGAAACCCGTCGAGATACAGGCCCTGTGGTTCAACGCGCTGATGATCATGTCGGAGTTTGCCGAGGAATTCGGTGACAAGGCCGACAAAAAGCTTTACCTGTCTATGGCAAAGCTGTGCAAGCAGAGCTTTAATGGCGTGTTTTGGAACGACGATGAAGATTGTCTCTACGACGTCGTCGTCAATGGCGGCCGCGACGCGAGTATCCGGCCGAATCAGATCTTCTCTGCGTCGCTAAGGCATTCAATGCTCGACGACGAAAAGGCGCGCAAAGTCATCGAAAAGGTCGAGGCCGAGCTGCTGACACCGGTCGGGCTGCGATCGCTCTCACCCAAGGACAGCCGCTATGTCGGCGTCTACATCGGCTCGCCCGAGGAGCGTGATTCGGCCTATCACCAAGGCACGGTTTGGAGCTGGCTGATCGGCGGCTATGTGGATGCTCACAGACGCGTTTTCCCCGATAGCGAAGAAAAGATAAAGGCATTGCTAGACGGCTTTGAAAGGACGCTCTATGAAGGTGCTGTCGGACAGGTGGCCGAGATCTTTGACGGCGATGCTCCGCATCGTTCGCGCGGCTGTTTTGCCCAGGCGTGGAGCGTCTCCGAACTGCTACGGGTAATGCGCTGAAAAGATTATCTAGCTGACATATTTGGAGTTAAACAAAAAAGCGGTTTATCTTATACGAATGAGATCTGGCCTGCTCGTTCTTTCTTTTTTATCGATATTCGCGATGACAACCGCGTCACAGACCCCCGCTGAATTCGCTGAAATTTGGGATAAACAGCACGTTTCGCACCTGATGCCGTCCGATGTCAGGCACAAAGACCTACAAATATATCTCGACGATCTGAAAAAGATCGGCATAAAAGTTGACGAGGTCGGCCGCAGTTTTCAAAACCGCGAGGTCTACCAGATCCAATTTGGCAAGGGGCCGCTGAAGGTCTTTATGTGGTCGCAAATGCATGGGGATGAGCCAACAGCGACCTCCGCTCTTATCGACGTTTTTACCTTCCTGCAAAAAAATCGGCAACTACCTTGGGTCAAAAAGGTCGAAGACACTATGACCTTTCGTGCCGTGCCGATGCTCAACCCGGACGGCGAAGAAATGTATCAACGCAGAAACTCGCAGGACATCGACATCAACCGCGACGCGATAGACCTTAAAACGCCGGAGGCTCAGTTGTTAAAAAAGCTTCGCGACGATTGGTCGCCCGCGATCGGATTTAATCTTCACGATCAAAACGCACTGACCACCGCCGGGAATACCAACAAGCAGGCGGCGATCTCGCTGCTCGTGGTTTACGGTGATGCCGCCAAAACGCCGACCGATGGCCTCGACCGCAACCGCCGTATCTGCGCGCTGATCGTACAAGCACTTCAGCACTATATTCCGGGGCAGATCGGGCGCTACGACGACGAATACACGGCGACGGCGTTCGGCGACAATTTTTCTGCGTGGGGAACACCGGTGATCTTGATCGAGACGGGCGGCCTGCACCGGAAAGATGGAATGTTTCTCGTCAAAATGAATTTCATCGCATTAATGACCGCTCTTCATTCCCTTGCGGATGGCGGCGAAAAGACCGCGATCTCGATGCCCTATGACACGCTGCCGCACAACACATCGGGGCGAATTCTGACCTACATCTTTCGAAACGCGACTGTCATCGACCGTGATAGACCGGACCAGATCGTGATCACCGGTATCGGCGCTGTCAGTGAGCGCCGCCGGGCCGGTTTTTCGCCGCAGGTGACCATCCGCGCCGTCAGCTCTCTGACCGGCATGAGCGGCCTCGAGGAATATGATGCAAGCAATTTTTATGTAATACAGAGATTCGGCCGCCTAAAACCGGGCGAGAACGCCGAATTGCTTTTCTATAAAAAAGACCGGCAGATCGACTGGAAATCACCGACCTTCGAAAAGGATTTTCCTCCGGATGCGATGTTTTCGTTAGGCAAATTTGTAAAGGGTTCAGAACTTTTCCCTGTTAGATAACGCTCGAGCGCTCGACTTTGCGCATTTGCGGCTCTGCGAGAGATATCAGTTGAATTCAGACGCATTTTAGTTTGCCGCAACGGTGTAACGAAGTGAAGCTCGCAGCCATTTTTCGGCGCCGATTTCTGTGCTAATCTGCTAACATCTTCTCTTTTTTATGCTCAGTCTCCTGAAAATTCGACGTATCGCTTTGATCGACGAGGCCGAGATCGAATTTGGCCGTGGGCTTAATCTGCTCACGGGTGAGACCGGTTCGGGAAAATCGATAATTGTCGATTCGCTCGGAGCGTTGACCGGCGACCGCATTTCGTCGGATCTGATCAAAGAAGGTGAAGATTCCGCTCAGATCGAAGGTATTTTCGTGCTGGAGCGTACGCGCGGCCTCACACGACTTTTAGACGAAGCAGGCATCGACGTCGAACCTGGCAATGAGTTCGAGATCATCGTTCGCCGCGACCTGTCGCTCGCCGGCCGCAATCGAATTTTTGTAAATAATCAGCTCGTCACGAACGCGTTCCTGAAACAGATCGGCTCCGATCTGGTCGACATCCACGGCCAAGGCGAGCAGGCGGCGCTTTACGATACTTCGACGCATATCGATATGCTCGACGAATATGGAAACCTTACTTTGCTCCGCCAAAAAGTCGCTGAGACGCACAAGCATTGGTCCGCTACGAAGGCCGAGCTCGGAATGCTCGAACAAAACGAATCGGAAAAGCTAAAGCGGCTCGACATTCTCCGGTTTCAAGCAGGCGAGATCGAGAAAGCAAATTTGCAGACCGGCGAGGAACGGGAGCTCGAAACCGAGAAGCTAAAACTGAACAATGTCGAAAAACTTTCGCGGTTAGCCGATGAGGCTTTTGCTCTGCTTTACGAGAACGATACGTCCGCTCTCAGCACGCTCGACAAGGGATCACGCGACATAGGCGAACTCGCCGAGTTTGACCAGAGTTTTGGCCTGCATAAGGAGTCGCTTGCCAACGCTCGAGCCGCGATCGAGGACGCCGCTTATTTTCTACGCGATTTTCGCGGCCGCCTCGAATTTTCGCCCGAGCGGTTGGAGGAGATCGAGAATCGCCTCGCCGAAATATCGCGTATCAAACGAAAATACGGCGAATCGATCGAAGACGTGCTTCATCATTTAAATGACTCGAAAGCGCAGATCGAAAATATTGAAACCGCGGAATTTCGTGAAGAAGAATTGAAGAAAAAGCTTGCCGAACGTCGGGCTGAGTACGTAAAACAAAGCGGCGAGATCCACGCGAAACGCGCTGCCGCCGCACGCAAGTTTGAAAAACAGGTTGAAAGCGATCTAAAGGCGGTCGCTCTCGAAAAGGCGAGATTTGAAGTGCGGATCGAGGCTCCGGAAAATAGAGAAAGCGATTCGGCGTTCACTGCGAAGGGGTTTGATCGGGTCGAGTTTTATTTCTCGGCGAATCCGGGCGAATCGCTAAAACCACTGGCCAAGGTCGCGTCCGGCGGCGAAGCTTCGCGGCTGATGCTCATTTTGAAAACCGCAGCGAGGTCGAAGGATCGTGAAAAGACGGCTGTCTTTGACGAGATCGATGTCGGTATCGGCGGCCGAGTTGCGGAAGCAGTCGGGCTTAAATTAAAGGAGCTGGCGCGAACGCAGCAAGTGCTCTGCGTAACGCACCAACCGCAGATCGCTTCGCTCGCCGACAAACATTTCGTGGTCGAGAAAACAGTCACGACAAACAAAACTTCGATCACGACCCGTGAGCTAGACAAAACGGAACGCGTCGAAGAGATCGCCCGCATGCTTGCCGGAGAAAAGATCTCCGATACCGCCCGCGAACACGCCCGCGAATTACTCGCTGCGACGAGTTGAACCTTTTCTGTTTCCCTGCGGCAAACACCTCTTTATGCCTTCTGAAATTTTAGCCAACGTCATTCGCGGCGAAACGGTCGAATCGATCCATCGCGGGCATTTTATAGTTGTCGACGGCGAGGGAAATACGATCGCATCGGCGGGCGATCCCGATACGGTGACGTTCTATCGCTCGTCGTGTAAGTTTTTTCAGGCGATCCCGCTGATCACGAGCGGAGCGGCCGATGCTTTCGGTTTTGACGAGGAAGAAATTGCTCTCGCATGCGCTTCGCATTCGGGACAAAAGCGTCACGTCGAGGTCGCGGCGTCGATGCTAGCAAAGATCGGCCTCGACGAAACGGCTCTGCACTGCGGGACGCATATGCCGTTTTACCGACCAGAGGCCGAAAAGCTGATCCGCGAAGGCAAGAGTCCAAGCACTCTGCAGAATAATTGCTCCGGAAAGCATTCGGCAATGCTCGCGGTCGCCCACAAGATCGGCGCCGACGTCGAAACCTACGAGCGTCTTGAAAATCCCGTTCAGCAGCAGATACTCGAGATCATTTCCAAATTCACCGAGATCCCAAAAGATGAGATCGCGGTCGCGAGCGATGGCTGCTGCGTACCGAACTTCGCGGTGTCTGTTCGCTCAATGGCGCGGAGTCTCGTCAACCTCATTTCGCGTGCCGACAGCTTTGGTCAAGATATCAGCGATGCTGCAAAACGCCTTGTACAGGCATCGTTGAATCACCCCGAACTCATCGGCGGCACCGACCGCCTCGATACCCAAATAATGCAAGCCGCTCCCGGTAAGATCCTCTCAAAGGTGGGAGCCGACGGCGTCTGGCTCGGCGGTGTTCTACCCTGCGACCAATGGAAGTCCGGCTTAGGAATCGCCGTCAAGATCGAAGACGGCGACGACAACCGCGGCCGACCGGTTGTAGTAGTCGAAATTTTGCGTCAACTCGGAGTTCTGCCTGCAGACGCCCTGCCGCAGATCTCACCAATGCCGAACAAAAATCGACGAGGTGATATTGTGGGAAGCATAGTGACGACAGTCAACACGTTAGGTTCGTAGGCAACAAAAGCAAAAGATATTTGCAACGTTAATTTCCATCCCTTTATCAAATCCTCATCGAACGAGCTGAAAATATCAAACATTTTTCATTTGGGGCCGTAAAAAAGGATCATGAAAAGATTTGCATGTCCTTTTTTTATCGGACTTTTTATTTTCCATTGTTGGTCAGTAGAAGCTAGGGCTAATCCCTTTAAGTATAACTGGCAGCAATTGGCGCCGGGGGTTTGGGCGGGGATCAGGCAAGACCCGTTTGAGCTTCCGCAGGAGGGAAACTCCGTCTTTGTCGTGACGGATCAAGGTGTTGTCGTGTTCGATGCGGGAGGCAGTCCCCTGATGGGCGAGGGTATCGTTGCCAAGGTCCGATCCGTGACCAACAAACCGATAACGCATGTCATCATCAGCCATTGGCACGGCGATCACATGCGAGGACTCCAGAGCATTCAGGCTGCTTTCCCCCAAGTCCAGATGTTTACGCATCCGCATTCACGTGACTTTATCGTCTCGACTCAAGACAAATGGCTCAAGCGACGGGTCAGCATGGTGCCAAATATTCGTAAGGGGCTCGACAATGCCTTAAGCCACAATCTCGATCTTAGCGCACGGCCTTTGATCTCGGAAGAAAGGACATGGCTCGAAAACGGACTAAAGGTCGCGGATCAGCTTGATGCAGAAAACAATCGGACCGCGTATGTTATCCCGACGATAACCTTTGCCGATCAGATGACATTGTATTTGGGCGGGAGAGACATCCGATTTCTTCATTTAGGAAACGCACACACGGCAGGCGATCTGATCATGTGGCTTCCGCAGGAAAAAATTGTAGCGGCGGGTGACATTGTCACGGGTCCTATTCCGCTAATGCCGAGCCCCTATACAAATGATTACGTTGGCGTTTTGGAGAAGCTCAAAGGCCTAGGATTTAGCACACTTGTTCCGGGACACGGAGCGGTCGAACATGATTTTCAATACATTGATCTGCTGTCCGAAACTATCCAAACAGTGTCGAAGCAGATAAAGTCCTTTGTCGCCCAGGGAATTTCTGAAAAGGATGCGATCTCAAAGATCGATTTCTCGAGTGTGGAAAAGCGATTTACTCACGGTGATCCTTTTTTGACAAACAGATTTAAGGACTACGTGTCAGGAGGAGCCTTGGCCCACGCCGCTTATCTTGTCGAGTCGGGAAAGCCTCCGGGAGAGGTCTTTTAATGCTGTGCACCTTGAGGTTCGACCTTCAGTAAAAACTGCGGTGCTTTGATGACTCACACTATCCTACAGGCTGAAAGGCTTTGATGTCCTCTTTCGCGAAGGCTCGGTCAAGCCACATATTCGTCAATTTTTCCTGGACGCTATTGGCTTTCAGGCGTTCATTTAAATTCTTAAAATCTACGAAATCGAGATGCTGGTCCTGGTTGAAGCATGAGAACACCCAGAATTCTTCGCCTGTGTGAGGGTTAACGTGGCGCTGGAGACATTGGGCGCAGACCTCTTTCATCATGCACTGCATCGGGCTGTTGATGGAGCCGATCGCAACGTGATCTTCTTTCAGAAAGGGTTTGAGCGTTGTGTGACGTGCTTCGCGAACGCCGTTCATCATGCGGTCCGAGCCGATGGCAATGATGCGGTCGACCGATCCCAGAGTTACCGACTGATGGCTAACTTTTCCTTCGGCGTAGGCGACCATTGCCTGGACTATGTTACCGCGAAAATGCGCGTCCTGCGGGCGATGCGGCAGTATCTCGTCGCCGAAATCGGTCGCCCAGATGACCTGATCGGTCACCTTTTCGATCTCTTCGCGTTTGAAAAGATCGTGCCCGTTCTTATAACCGGCAAAATAGATGACCTTGTTATTCTTTTCACGAAGGGCTCGCGCGATCGAAAACAAAACTGCATTCCCCAAACCGCCGCCGGCGAGCAGGACGTTTTCGTTTTCAGGGATCTCGGTCGGCGTTCCGGTCGGGCCCATGACTAGAACCTCTTCGCCCTCTTTCAAAAGCGAACACAGCCGCGATGACGTTCCCATTTCCAATACGATCATCGACAGCAAGCCCTTCTCCTCATCGACCCAGGCACCCGTCAAAGCAAGGCCTTCCATAACGAGCCGTGATCCATCGACGACCGGAGCAGCCGTTTCGAAATTCTGGAGCCGGTAAAATTGTCCGGGCTCGAATTTTCTCGCCTGTAGCGGAGCCTTAACGATGACATCGACGATCGTCGGCGTCAGCCGCTCGACCTTAACGACATAGGCACGAAGCTGCTCGTCGAGCGTCGCCTCAAGCTTGTCGAAAACGGCATCGCGCTCCCATTGCGGCAGTTCGCCGCGAGTCGCAAGCTCTTCGGCAAAGATCTCGACCACGCGTCCATAACCGTCCTTAGCTGACGCCATTGCCTTGACGACGTTGCCCGCGTACTGCGGATGATTGTCGCCGTAATAACTGATGAACCTGCCGTCGTGTTCGTACGAAGTGAAAAATCCGACCTCGCCTTTCGCAGCTTCCCGTACGTGCAGTTTTCCTTCGCCGTTTCGCTCCACTTTGAACGGCTGAAAAAACTGCCGCCACTCGTCCATTTTGAACGTGCCCGGCTTTTCCTTTTCATAGATCACGTTTGGGCTTGTACCGGCCGCAACACAAACTGTGCGTGCGGGAAATTCGTGCATCTCGCCCGTGTTCTCGAATTTTCCGTTTTCGGCGTTGTAATTCAAACGTTCGAAGATCAATGCTTTTACTGCGTTGAATTCATCGGGTACCGCCTCGGCCGGGTTCATGCATTCGACAAAATCGATGCCTTCTTCAAGCGCTTTTTGCACTTCTTCGTGATTGAGGCGATATGCGGGTGAATCCTGAATTCGCTTGCGATAGACGAGCGAAACTCCGCCCCAAGCCTGTACGAGCGGAACAAAATTAGGATCCTGTTCGACGTCGGCCGCACGCCTACGCTCTTCGCGGATCTCTTTGCCGTGCTCCAGAAATTCCTGCAGGACGCGAACCTCTTCCTCGTCGAATTTCGAGAGAACTTGTTCTTCGCCGAATTCCGCCGTAACCGTCTCGTATTTAGCGAGCATTTTCTCGACCTGGACAGGATAGTAGGCAAACAACTCTGTCGCCGTGTCGATCCCGGTCAGTCCGCCGCCGATAACGACCGCGGGGAGTCTCACTTGTAAGTTTGACAGCGTGTCTTTCTTGAACGCACCGGTTAGCTGCAAGGCCATCAGGAAATCAGACGCCTGACGAATCCCGCGGATCAGGTTGTTCTTCATCGGAACGATCGTCGGGCGCCCTGCACCGGTCGCGATCGCGATATGATCGAACCCGAAATTCCACGCGTCCTCGATCGTCAGCGTTCCGCCGAATCGAACCCCGCCGTAAGCGCGAAAACGTTTTCGACGCGAGAGCATTAACTGAAGGATCGTTAGAAAATTTTTGTCCCAACGGACGGTAATGCCATATTCCGAAACGCCGCCGAAACCCGACAAAATTCGTTCGTCGAGATCGTCCGTGATCTCGTGAATTTCCTTCACCGGCTTCGGACAGGTCTTACCGTTATTCCCGGTCCATTCGATTGCCAGCGGCTCGATCTTTAATCCATCGACGCCGATCACACCAAAACCTTCGTTGAGCAGATATTGCGCAAGCGTGTAACCAGCGGGACCGAGACCAACAACGAGAACGTTCTTTCCGTTATACGGAAGCGCGTAAGGGCGTTTTGCGTTCAGCGGATTCCATCGCGTCAGCAAAGTGTAGATCTCAAATCCGTATGGTAAATTCAGCACGTCCGTCAGTGACGCCGTTTCCGCAAGCGGAATATTTACGGGCTCCTGCTTCTGAAAAATGCAGCCCTTCATGCAATCGTTGCAAATGCGATGACCAGTTCCCGCACACATCGGATTGTCGATCGTGACGAGCGCCAGCGACGCGATGGGGTCGCCCTGCTTTTTCACCAGGTGCATCTCCGAGATCTTTTCGCCGAGCGGACAGCCGTCTGTTTTTATCCCGAGAGGATTTCGTTTCGACGAACCGTCAGGTTCGTGCAAACCCGTCGAACACGTATCTTTTTCCCGCTCATGACAGATCAGACAATAGTCGATCTCGAACAAGGCGTCGCGCATCGTGCCGCGGTCGTCGGTCAGTTTAAATCCGTCGCGTTTGCGCAATTCCGACGGGGCACCTCGCATGATGCTGTGAAGTTTCGGTTCCGGATGGATCAGGTGGACAAGATTCTGATAATCGAGAGCGTGCAGCGTTTTGAAGCTGTACCATTTCCGGCTCTTTTTCGAGAAGGCCGTTGCCGACCACGCTTCGATCAATTTCAGAGCCGCTTTTACTTGCAGAGCCTCACCCGTGCCTTCTTCTTCAGAGGCAAACCGGGAGAAAAGCTTTCCGAACGTCTTGTCTTTAAACTTATCGAAGGCCTTTCCGACGCCGTCGATCGTCTTTCTCATCTCCGGCGAGATCTCGGAATTCTTGGTAAAACTTTCTTCTGCTTCGAGCAGCAGCGTCGTCATCTTTGCGATCGAAAGCTCCTCGTCAAAGATCAGAGTATCGTCGAAACCCGTGTTTCTAAGCTCCGTAACGCCGATCCAGAGTTCGTTCTCATTGAATGCCGCGATCTGATCGGGCTTGAACTTTTTCGAGGCTCTCCGCTGCACGAAAAATTTGAATTTCCAGATGGGGTTGTCCTTGAGGATCTCTTTTTCAAGTTCCGTCCGTTCGTTCTCGATCCCGAACAAACGCGCGACAAACTCAGAAAGGAACGGAGCCGCGTCCGTCAATATTTTCGATTCGACCTTTCGTTCAAAGCCCAATCCCTCGGCTGCAATATATTTCGTAAGCGCCTTGGAAAGGACAGGCTCCCGTTCGGCGACCTCGGCATAAAAGCGCTCAGCGAGCTCCCTGAGCTTCACTGCATCGTAAAGGTCCGCGTAGTGAAACCCCTCGATACCTAGTTCGATGTCACACGCGTCCTTTTCGGAAATTCCCATCATATAAGACTATTTACCCAATAATTTCTGATAAAAGTTTAAAAGAGAAATATAACATTTGCGGTGTTTGCGAGCCAAAGACGCGAGTTGGAGTGAAGCTTCGGATCTTCGCTAAATCACAGAAAAAACAAGCCTTTCGGGAAATTTAGTGAAAGAACAAGGCGAATGTGATATAAGTTAAATTTTGCGACTTTTTGCGCATTATCTGAGGTTGGAGCAGTTTCAGACGCAGTATGGAAAATGACCAGAGGCTAACTCCGTTGCCCAGCTCGACCGAGCTTCATACGGGCCCTAATGAATATCCGATCGGATATTCGTCCTTTTACGACGACGAAACGTCGGACGGCAAACGATCGATCCGGCAGTATTTCAATGTCGTTTATAAGCGTCTGCCCATTATCCTCGCCTTGTCGATAGTTGTTACCGCCGCCGCTGCGTTTTATATGTATCGCCTGCCGTTGCAATACGAGGCGACCACACAGATGACCATCGAACCGCGCAAACCGAAGGTCCAGTCGAAAGATTCGATCAACATCAATTTCGGCAATGATGTAAATTACTACAATACGCAATTAAAGCTTCTTCAAACTCCTGAATTGATGAAGGACGTGGTCGTTCGTCTCGGCCTCTATCGGGAACCGGACCTATTCGGGGGGCAAAGCACGGGTTTCGTCAATGGGGTGAGATCGATCTTTTCGAGCAACAAGGCTTCGGCGGAAAAGGCGAATTCACTCCCGGTCGTGTCGAGCACCGACACACTCCCGGATGCCATGTCGGGCTTGACGCCTGAACAATCGGCGCGCGCTGACGGATACGCCGCCATTCTCGCTGGTCATCTGCGCGTCGAGCAGGTCGAGCGCACCAATATCGTCAACATCACCGTTTCCGACGCAAATCCGCAGCTTGCCGCAAAGGTTTCGTACGCCGTCGCGGAAGTCTTTAAGAAACGGGACGCCGAAAGCGAGAGTGCCGGCGCCAAGCAGGCCCTCGGCGACCTCGAGAAATCTATCGACGACCTAAAATCGACGATCGCCGAGGATGAAGGAAATTTGATCGAGGAAATGCGCTCGAGCGGACTTCCACTTCAGGAAAAAGGCCAGGACCTCGCCGCTAGCCGCCTCCAGGGATTGAGCGAGACGTGGATGAAATCGCTCGAAAACCGCCGACAGCTTGAGACCCGCTACAGTTCGGACGTCCAGGCCGTGGCCCGCGGCGAAGGGAAAAATATTCCCGACCTCTACGAAAACAAGATCTATCAGGATACCGTCCGGCTCAATTCGGAGCGTAAATCGAAACTGCAGGACCAGATCCGCGACATTGAAAAAAAGATCCAGGATTCGGAGACCGAAAAAGCCGAGCTGCTGGTTAAATACACGCCCGAATACTCAAAGGTAAAAGAAGTTGACGAACGGATCATTTCGCTAAAGACAACCAAGGATAAAACCGAAACCGAAGTAACCGCCCTGATCGAATCGGCCCAAAAGAAGATCGATTCCGACGCCGTCACCGGAGCGCTTGTTTCGCTCAAATCGCAGGTCGATGCCGCCGCAAAACAGGAATCACAGGCACAGGCCGCTTACGAACAAGAGGCGGCGCGAGCGAACGTACAGGGACAGGCCGAAACCAGGCTTACGACGTTAAAACGAAAGATCGATAACAACCGCACGCTGCTCGATAACTACATGCAGCAGCAGCAGCAGGGATCGCTCGCGATCGCCAGCAGTGTTCCCGACAATATCAAGATCGTCTCGGGCGAGCCGCCGGCGCCTACATCGCCTGTCGGGCCGCAGCGCAGCCGCAACATTTTCGTCGCGTTTCTCGTGTCGCTCGCTGCGGGTATCGGCCTCGCGTTCCTGATGGATTACCTCGACGATTCGGTAAAATCGTCCGACGACGTCAGTCGCCACTTGGGCCTGCCGACCCTAGCCCTAATTCCGCATTATTTCGGAACGGAAAAACGCCGCCTGAGTCTTGGCCCAAAGAACGGGAATGCAGGAGCCGGTGCGGCTTTGATCACGATGGAAGAAACGCGTTCGCCGATGGCCGAGGCGTACCGGCACCTGCGCACGTCGCTGCTGTTTTCGTCCGCTGGCAAGCCGCCGCAGACGATCCTGGTAACGTCATCACAGCCGTCCGAGGGCAAGACAACGACGGCGATCAACACCGCCATCACGCTTGCCCAATCTGACGCCGACGTTGTGATCATCGACTGCGACCTTCGCCGTCCGCGGCTGCACTCGCATTTTGGAATGGAGAACACGCAGGGGCTGACCAATTATCTATCCGGCGAACGCGATACCGAAAACCTGCTAAAAACGTACCCGGATCTTCCGCGGCTAAAAGTGATAACCAGCGGCCCGATCCCGCCCAACCCCGCCGAGCTTTTAAGCTCGAACGAGATGAAAAATCTCCTTCAATTCCTGCGCGGCCGCTTTAAACACGTGATCATCGATTCGCCGCCCGCGATCTCGTTTACCGATGCCGCTATCCTGTCTACCTTGGTTGACGGCGTTGTACTGGTTGCGATGGCGGGTAAGAGTTCGATGCATCTGATGCGACGGTTCAAGCAGCGGCTCGGTACGATCGGCGCCCGCATCTACGGCGTGGTTCTCAACGGAATCAAGTCAGGCTCGGTCGAATATGAATACTACGGGGCCGGCTACGAAAACTATTATCGCAGTGCCGACATCGACGATTCAACGCCGATGATGGACGAGGAAATGGGGATCAAGAAGTGAGAACTTTTCTCACTTCGATTTGAGAAAAGCAGTAAGAGACTGCTCCCAGTCCGGCATTGCCGCGAGGCCAAATTTCTCGCTGAAGATACACGCGAGCTTTGAGCTTGCGGGGCGTCGTGCCGGCCGATTCAGATCATCGTTTGAGATAACTTCAACCAGCCCAAAATCCAGCCCGAGGATCTCGCATATCTTCTCGGCAAATCCAAAATAGCTCGTTCCAGGCCCCGAATTTGTTGCGTGAAAAATACACGGCACGTTCAGCTCGGCCAACTCGCGCAAACGTACCGCAAGATCACCCGCGAACGTCGGTGTACCAAACGAATCCTTGATCGCCTTGACCGATCTTCCCTCACGCAGCATGTCGCCGACCACGCTCAAAAAGTTTGTGCCGCCACTGCCATAGATCCAGCCCGAACGAACTATCACCGACGCCGCGTTAGCCTTTCGCGCACGCATTTCACCCTCGAGTTTCGAAAGCGCATAGACGCCCTGCGGGTCTGGCGTGTGCTTTTGAGTATAGAATCCGTCAAACTCGCCGTCGAAAACATAGTCGGTCGAGATCGTTACGAAAACGGAATTGTGATTGCGGCACGAATAAGCAAGATTTTCGACGCCGTCAGTATTCGCGCCATACGCGGCGGGCGAGTCGCTTTCGGCACCGTCGACATCCGTGTAAGCGGCGCAGTTGATCACGGCGTCGGGCTTAATGTTCCTGACGCGTTTCTCGACGGATTCCCAATTATCGATGTCGAGTTCAGATCGCGTCAGAGCAAAAACCTCATCGCCGATCGCCCGGCAATGTTCAGCCGTCGCCCGGGCGACCATTCCATCCGCACCTGTTATTAAGATCTTCATATTTTGGAACGCGGACAGTCTGTCCGAAATGACCTACGCAAGTCGCGCGCTGTACATCGCTTTGTAATATTCCCGATACTCGCCGTTGCGGATACGCTCGACCCAATCCTGATTTTCCCGATACCACTCGATCGTTTGCCGCAGGCCGTCTTCCCAGGTGACTCGCGGCGTCCAGCCGAGTTCGCTTTCAGCCTTTGCGGGGTCGATCGCGTAGCGGCGGTCATGCCCGAGTCGGTCCGTCACATATTTGATCAGGTTGTGCGGCTTTTTCAGGGCATCTAGTATTGACGTAACTACGTCGAGATTTTGCCGTTCGTTTCGTGCCCCGATGTTGTAAGCCTCGCCGGAATTCCCTTTTTCGTACGCGAGCCAGATCGCCCGTGCGTGATCGTCCACATATATCCAATCGCGAACGTTTTTCCCGTCGCCGTAGACCGGCAGCCGTTCGTCGTTCATCGCGTTGGCTATCATCAGCGGGATCAGTTTTTCGGGGAACTGCCGCGGGCCATAGTTGTTTCCGCACCGCGTGATAACCGTGTCCAGCCCAAAGGTCTCGCGCGCCGCCCGCACGACAAACTCGGCGGCCGCCTTTGACGCAGCATACGGCGAATTCGGCTGGAGCGGTGAACTCTCGGTAAAATAATCCTCGCTGTCGTCCGCGAGGCTTCCCATCACCTCGTCGGTCGAAACCTGCACAAAACGCCGCACGTTTTTCGCCCGGGCCGCATCGAGCATCACCTGCGTGCCGATAATGTTGGTCCGCAGAAATTCATCCGCCGAATCTATGCTGCGGTCCACGTGCGATTCCGCCGCAAAATTGAAAATAACCTCGGTGTCATCCGGCATCGCCGCCAGCACCGCCGAGCGGTCGCATATGTCGCCCTTAACAAACCTATGCCGTGACTCGTCGAGCCCCCGCAGATTTTCAAGGTTACCCGCATACGTCAGCGCGTCGAAATTTACCATCTCGACGTCAGCTCGTTCATCCAAAACCATCCGGATAAAAGCCGAACCAATAAACCCCGCCCCGCCGGTCACGAATATCTTCATAAACTGAAAATTGAAAGCAGAAGATGGACATAAAGGAAGTGCCGAGTAGTCTGACCTCATGTGAGCCAAAGCCAATACTTCGGCATTTGTCCATTTCTAGCACCTCTCGTTTTTCACACCTTATTTAATTTATCATTTATCAAGCAGCCTCATCTGCCTCAGCAGCATGTCCGCGTAGTGCCGGGGCGAATCTATATTTTTGAGAACGACCTTGCCGCCCTGTTCGCTGGCGTTGTCGATCACGACGTCGCCAAACCCGAGCATTCGCTGCCACACGGTCGCCGAAACAGTGACGTCCTGTATCCGGCGGATCGGCACGTTGCGCGTGTTTCGCGAGAGCAGCCCGCTGTCGATCTCGACCGTCGTATCGGTCAGGCTGTATTTAATCAACTTCTGCCTGAAATGATAAAAAGCCGGTATCAAAAACAGCACGAAGCCTACGGGCACCTCGATCCACCACGGGATCGACGGAGCCAGAACCGTCAGCAAAGCCACCAACACCAAAGCCCCCAGAGCCGTCGCGATATATCCCGCCTTAACAAATTTCAAAGTCGGGCTGATCGAAAATATCTTCGCATCCGCTACCAGCTCCTCGCCCTGACCGGCAGAGATGGCCGCGTTTCGCGGACGGGGTGGCATATAGTCTTGCCGCTCCGCCACCCGCGTCTCTTCCTCCGCCTCAAGCAGAGCACCGCACTTTTGGCAGTACACCGCGTCGTCCGGATTTTGCTTCCCGCATTTATTACAAAACATAGACGTGAATTTGGGACAATAATACCTCAATTCCGCCGTCTTGTCAGAATCGCGAACCCACGTTCATGCCCCCAAAATAGCGAGGCCGGCAGCATCGCCGAGCGGAAAGCCTCCGACTTTCCGTCTCCTTTCTGTTTCTGCCTACTGCCTACTGCTCCTCTCCCGTCGGCTCACGAGCTCCTCGGTCTTGTGCATGTCCAGGACCAGCACACCGTTATGATCGAGTTCCGGCTGCGTAAAAAACAGGGTCCGCTGGGGATAGATCTTGTTCGATTTGCAGAACGGCCAAGCGTAGATCGTCCGGTGCGAAGTATTTTCCTTGTGCCGGACCAAAAAGGAATACCCATCACCGCGCCCGGCAGGCTGCACGCCGATCGCCTGCATCCGCTCGTCGTATAGCAGCAACGCCGCCTCGGGGCTGCCCATCGCTTCAAACAGCTTTTGATTTATCAATATCACACCGCGCGGGTTCAGCGTCACGTGCATCCTATCGCTCCTCGGCGCGATCGGCCCTCCCTTGAACAACTTCCATTGTCTGACCATATATTTTTCTAACTTACCTCCGCTGCACATTCTAGAATAAGCGTCGCATTCATGCAACATTTTTCTATCATCGGGACATATTATCTCGAAGCGATCGATTTCTGGTGGGCGCCGGATGAGGACGCAGAGATCCGACTAGATCAGCGGTCGTCGATGTAATGAAATTGATTGATGACACGCCCGAAGACCTTGCGTCCGCGACAGCTCACGATCATGAACTTTGAGCGGTACGAACGAGGATCGAAGTTGAATAGCTCCGATCGCGGTCATATTTGGCGTCAAAATGGTCAGTTTCAAGGCGCTTTTGAGCGTTTTTAGGCTCTTTTCACAGGTTTTGACGCAGTATGCAGTCCCTCGGCGTAACTCATTGCGAATAAGGAGCTTATCGCCCTTCGATCACGCTTTTTCGCGCCTTGGCATATCGGTTGCAATGTCACCCAGTGTAAGAACAGGATTCGTACCGGAACGATACATAAAGCGGTACGAGCTATTTTGAAATTAAGAACAGATCGAATTAAGGGAGGAATTTTGTTATGGCACAGGCAACCACAAGTCAGGAACCGGGTATGGTTACAGGACTTTTCACCGATCGCGAAAATGCGGAGAGCGCTTACAAATCGCTTAGGCTTCGCGGTTATACGGACAACGAGATCAATGTGATCATGTCGGATGCAACACGCGATAAATACTACGTTAAAGACCCGAATTCAGAGATCGGGACTAAGGCCGGTGAGGGCGCTGGTGTCGGCGGCGTTGTCGGCGGAGCCCTGGGTGCGATCCTCGGCGGCATCGCAGCCATCGGGACCAATCTGGTGCTTCCGGGTTTAGGCCTCATCGTTTGGGGACCCGTCGCGGCCGCCATCGCGGGCGCAGGAGCCGGTGGTTTTGCGGGCGGCCTAGTCGGAGCTCTCGTAGGCTGGGGCATGCCTGAAGAGCGTGCACGGATCTATGAAAAAGCCGTCGAAGATGGCGGCACGGTCTTGGGCGTCACACCGAAAACGCCGGAAGATGCAGCGTATTTTGAACGCGAGTGGGCCGACAACTACAACGGCCAGCATATCTACAAGTAAATAGACCGCTTCGTGCCGGACGGCTGCCTGTTTTGGCAGGCAGCCTTCGGACGGATCATTCAAAGAGGAAATATCTTATGAGAACGACCATCGTTTTAAGTTTTGCACTGATCGCCTCGGCGGCGCTTGCCGGATGTACGACGACCGACGGCAACGCGAATCTTCGTAATGCCAATAGCAACACAGGTTATCTGACGTCGTCGCCGACACCTATGGCCACGTCGACTCCGATGTCGAACATGGGAAATTCGGGCTCGATGAATTCCACTAACGGTTCATCGATGAACTCTAACCACATGTCGAATACCAATTCGTCGCATAATTCGAATATGAGCTCCAACAGCAATATGAGGTCCAATTCGAACAAGACAAATACTAACCATTAATGCCATGG
>JBDTXM010000008.1:0-30815 GCA_040006215.1 Acidobacteriota bacterium | reverse complement strand
TACGCTCGTTTGTCGTTTCTCGTCGTATTGAACGAGATGATCGAAACCCGGTCGCCAGGCCGGAGCGACGCTATAAAATCCCGCGCGGCGTTTTGAATAAGCTGAAGGTCGGCCCGCGTCGAACCGGATGTATCGAGGAGAAGAGCGACCTCGAACGGTGCGGTCGTCGAGGAAAATTCCGTCACGTCCTGCTTTTTACCATCTTCGTAGATCACAAAATTATTCTGCTTGAGATTCAGGACTGGCTTGCCGAGCTTGTCGGTGACCACAACCGGAACATCAACAAGCTGAGTATCAACCTTGATCACCTCATCGCCGCCGCCCTTTTTATCCTGGGCCCTGCCGACAAGAAGTCCAAAGCAGAAAATGATCGCGAAGAAAAAAACCACCCTCACAAGCATTGGCAAAATATCACTCCGATTTTGGGATTTTAGCACGGCAAGCCCATTTTCCTTTCAAGAATGGCCGAATCGGCTGCACTGTTAAGGAAATCTTAATTTGCTTCAGAAAGCTGCGTTTAGTCGTATTCTGGGCTTCTTTCTTGGACTTTTGTGATATTATCCTCAGGAAGTCACCTTGTTGAATTAGGCCTAGAGAAGCGTCCTTGTTGGGATATTTTTGTCTGGCCGTGAGTTAAGCAATTATTAAAACGCGAATTTGAGGAGAAGGAATGAGGAAAATAGCTTTTCTTGGTATTTTCGCGGCGGCTGCGGCCGTCGTGGTTATGTTATCTGGTGGGACCGCGTCGGCCCAGAACACGCCGTTGTTCGTCGACGACTTTACCTACGCTTCGGGAACCCAGCTCACGGCCAATGGTTGGAGTGCCCATAGTGCTGGTGGCGTCACGCCTGGCACGGTAACGGCGTCCGGCCTTACCTATCCCGGATACGCCTCATCGGGTGTAGGCAACGCGGCTTCGCTCGGTACGAGCGGAGAAGATGTCAACAGGACCTTTGCTACGCAGACTACCGGTTCGGTATATATGGCTGCGATGATCAATGTTACATCCTCGCAGATAACCGGCGACTATTTCCTCCATTTAGTGGATGGGCCTATAGCAAACAATGCGTTCAAAGGACGGTTATTCGTCAAAAAGGATGCCGCAACAACTAACTACGCTATCGGCATTCAGAAAAGCTCTACGGTAAATACACAATATTCCGGCTTTACGTTTACTCCGGGGACTACGTATCTGGTCGTAATTAAATACACCTTCGTGGCGGGAGCGACCAACGACACCGTCACTCTCTTTATCAATCCTACTCTCGGAGGAGCCGAACCGGCACCGACCTTAACCGCAACTCTAGGAACAGACGCCGACGCAACGGATATCCGCGGGGTAGCTCTTCGCCAGGGTAGCGCGGCCAATGCTGCAGCAGTTACCGTTGACGGCATTCGCATCGGCTCTACGTGGGCTAGTGTAGCTGCTAGTCCGGTACGTCATACAAATGCCGACTTTGACGGTGACGGAAAGACCGACTACACGGTCGTTCGGCCTAGTGGTGCAGGCCGGCCAGGAATGTTGGGCGGAATGGTAAAAGGATCTCATCAGGCCAAGGCCAAATTCCTTAGAGAGAACCCGAACGTATTGAACTCACCGGCGGCGACACCGCTGATCTGGTACACCTTCGGCTCCGCGGCCGGTGCAGTTTCGATCTCTCAGTGGGGCGATGGTGACACTGATGACTTTGTTCCAGCTGATTTTGATGGTGACGGGAAGACGGATATTGCGATCTGGCGCCCAGGTGCTCCGTTCGTTGCAGCGTTCTATATTATTAACAGCAGCGACAACACGGTCCGTGTTCAACAGTATTCCGAAACCGGTTATGATCCAAGTGTCACGGCCGATTATGATGGTGATGGCAAAGCTGATCCCGCAGTTTACGGATGTACTGTTCCTGGCCAGCCGAGCGTTTGCGAATTCACATTTTTGGGCAGCCTCAATAACCCGACCAACGCCGTGACCTACATTCCTTGGGGGTTTGGACAGGATAACGACTTTTTCCCGTACGTTGGCGATTTCGACGGAGACGGCAAGGCGGATTTCTGCATTCAGCGAACGCAACCCGGCAGCCCCGGCGTCAGCCAGTTCGCCCTTCTGCACAATGACGGCATCTTTTTCACGTCGGAATTCATCACTTGGGGTAATGATAGTGATTTCATAATTCCGGGCGATTATGACGGCGATGGCAAGACCGACTTCATGGTCGAGCGTCTTACCCCTCAGGGCTATATCTATTTTCTTTTGACAAGGGCAAATACGGTACAGATCACGGGCTGGGGTGCGGCTAACGATCAGATCGTGCAGGGCGATTATGACGGCGACGGCAAGACCGATATAGCGGTATGGCGGCCCGCCCAGGCTCCGAATTCAGGCGTCTTCTACGTCCTGACCCAGACCAACGCGGTGCAGATCGCAGGATGGGGAACGTGCACCGGACTTCTCTGCGACGTTCCGGTCGCCGGATGGCAGATTCATTAACCAAGACCGTTACTTTACGGGTAAAAGGGTTGCCTTATTGGCAGCCCTTTTTTTAGCGACTGGTGATCCGATCTAACGGGGCTGTGGATCCCGATCGGATCGTACCTTGGGGCCGTTTTGGTCTTCTCTTTCCGGCCTTTGTGTTAATAGTCTTTTCATCACAGAGAACACAAGGAAAACATAGAGTCCGCGACAAAAATAATCGGACGAGACGGAATTTCTTGACCCGGATTTCTCTTCCGGATATAGTCAATCATGGTAGGGTCAGATTCTTTTTCGGTGGGTTACGGGGCCGGCCGCTAGTTTTGGGACGCCACAGACTACTGAAATTCGATTCAAATGGTAACGTTACCCCGGTGCAGTGATCGTACCTTCAAGAATTGTTCTCGATCCGCAAAATGAAGATCTTCAACCTCCGCAGATTTCAGTTTCGTGGTTATGAGCTAACTCGTTGGCAAGGATAACCCTGACAGACAGTGGATCTGGCGTTCGGCAAATATTTTACGGAGCTTGTGTACCTACGACGCCCATAAGCTGTAATCCATTCGTGGTCGTAAACCAAAGCACAACAACGATAAATTTGAATCCTTTTCAGCGGCTGCTTGATGTTGTGTCGGAAGACAATCTTGGAAATCGATCGGACGTGACTACCTTCATTAAACCGTTATGAATGCGCTAAAAGCTGTGGGTGCGATATTACTGTCGATGGTTCTCGGCGGATTGATTGGGCGTTATATCGGATTATTGACGCTTCCTCCCTACACCGGAGGGGATGCGCTTCACAGCCCCAACTTGGATAAGTTCCTGCTGTTAGCGATCAGCAGTTTCTTTGGAGTGGCCAAAGGCCTTTCATTCTCAGCTCTCACGCTGGTTCTGGTTAAGGGCGGTATTCTTCCAAACCTAAAAGTTTGGCAGATCATCGTCCTAGTTGCCGTATTTGGCTTGATCAATTCCCTGATCTTTGCCTTTCTTGAATACAACAACGCGATTTATGGCTTGCTGCCGCCCTTCATATTAGAAGCCGATGCTAAGGCGACAATACTTAAAACTGGAATCACCGAACTAATAACCGGCTGTATAATTAGTAGTGTATCGGTGATTCTGGTTAAGTTTCTTTGTACATCCTCGACCACAGGGAATGAACCGTTAAAATAGGAAAAGGAGTTGTCCGCGATTAGCGTAACCGACTCCGATATGTCTAATGATTCGTTTTATCTAAAACGCAGGTCAGAGATCCATGGCTCTGACAAAAGAAGTCGATCAAGCTGCCTGATCGGCGCCTTTTACGCTGCCCGCATCTGTATATTTATCGAGCACTTTGGCGATCGCTTCGCGGGTGACGGCGCCTACTATGCGTTCCTGTTCCTGGCCACCCTTGAAAACGATCAGCGTCGGGATGCCGCGAATGCCGTACTGTTGCGGGACGTTCATATTCTCGTCCACGTTCATTTTGTAAACGCCGGCTTTTTCCTGATATTCCTCGGCTACTGCTTCGACCGACGGAGCGATCATACGGCACGGTCCGCACCATTCCGCCCAAAAATCCACCAAAACCGGTTTGTCCGAGCCGAGCACGTCGGCTTCGAAATTAGAATCTGTGATTGCTTTTGCAAAGTTTCCCATTTGTTTCTCCGTAATAACTAAAAAAAGTATAGCCCAGCCTAAATACAGCCGCAAAAAGCCTAATTGATAAACTCGCGTTCGAGCGGAATTATTCCAACCTCGATCTTATCGGTATGCCGGATGACGGTTATCGGCTGCTCCAGCCCAACCCGTTCCTCTGTCAGCAGCCGGTGAAGTTCGTCGATGCCCTCGACCTTTTCCCCAGCAAAACCGATGATAATGTCGCCCTCGCGAAGACCCGCCTTTTTTGCCGGACTGCCGTCGTCCATCGAAACCACGAGGATGCCGTTCCGGTTCTCAAACCCATAAAAGTGGGCGATCTTTCTCAGAAGCGGCACATTCTGCCCGGCCATACCTATATAACTGCGGCGAACCCGCCCAAACCTGATCAATCGACCGGCCACGAACTTGGCGGTGTCGATCGCTATCGCGAAGCACAACCCCTGAGCCGACATGATAGTAGCCGTATTGACCCCGATCACGCGCCCACGCGAATCGACCAACGGACCGCCAGAATTTCCGGGATTTAACGCGGCATCCGTCTGAACAACGTCGTCGATCAGCCGGCCGGAATTCCCTCTCAGGCTTCGCCCCAACGCCGAGATCACACCCGCCGTCACCGTCGATTGGAACCCCAGAGGATTGCCGATCGCAATGGCGAGCTGCCCGACCTTCAGGTCATTGGACGACCCCAAAGTCGCGGCAATCTTCTCCGGTGCGTTGATCCGCACGACCGCGAGGTCAGTGTCCGGGTCGTCACCGACCAGATCGGCCTCGTACCGCCCGCCCGACTGCATCACTACATTGATCTTGTTCGCCTGGTTGACCACATGGCTGTTGGTCAAAATAAAACCATCCGGAGTAAAGATAAATCCCGACCCGGTGCCGCCCTGGCTAGGCACCTCCCGGCCGCGGACCTTGCGCGGCTTTTGCTCGATCTCTATTTTGACGACCGACGGGCTGACCCGCTCGTTCGCTTCGACCACCGCCCGCGAGTAGGAATCAAAGATCGAGCTCTCGTCAAACGACGTTTCGTGCACCGAAACATCTGACTGATGTATCGCGTCTTCGCCCGAAATCGATAAAAATTCAAATTCCCTTTTCATTTTCGTTTTCCAATTGTAACAATATCAGTTACAGATGTCAATAGTCAACCAAATGGAACGCGAGACAATCGGACAGTTCGATCTAGCCCGCGGCCTGAGCTTTGGTCAGTTTTGCTTCAAGATTGATCTTGGTCGCGGCGAGAGCCTTGCTCACCGGGCACCCTTTCTCGGTGGCTTTTGCGATCTCCTGAAACTTTGCCTCGTCAATATCCGCAACGTCGGCTTCGGTCGACAGGTCGATGCTTGTGATAGCGAAACCATTGTCGTCCTTACCAAAATGGACCTTGGCATCCGTCTTGACACCGTTCACCTTGAAACCTTCTTTCTCAAGCCCCGCATTCAACGCCATCGTGAAGCAGCCAGCGAGAGCGGCCCCGACCAATTCTTCGGGATTAGTACCAGGCTCATCGCCCATTCTGGTGTTGAACGAAAAAGTCCCTTCAAACGCTCCGCTGCCAAGCGCCATCGTGCCCTTGCCCTCTTTAAGAGTGCCTTCCCAAGTTGCTTTTGCTGTTCTGATCGCCATGTTTTTCTCCTAATTCGACCTATGCATTTACAGTCTTCATCATGTGTTCGGGATACCGCAGGCCAGCCGCCGCGTTGACCGGGAAGATTTCCTCGATCTGCTTCAACTCGTCCTCGCTGAGATCCACATCCACCGCGGCCGCGTTCTGCTCGATGTACTTGACGCGTTTTGTGCCTGGGATCGGAACGACATCTTCTCCCTGAGCCAATACCCACGCGAGCGCAAGCTGCGAAGCGGTCACGCCTTTTTCGTTCGCAAGTTCTTCAACCTTCTCGACGAGCTTGAGATTCTTGTCAAAATTCTCGGCTTGAAAACGCGGATTTGTCAGACGCCAGTCGTCGGCACTTAAGTCTTCGGGATTCTTCAGCTCGCCCGATAAGAAACCACGGCCGAGCGGCGAGTATGGAACGAATCCAATCCCAAGTTCCTTAGCGGTCGCCAAAACTCCATTCTCCTCGACATCGCGGGTCCAGAGCGAATATTCGCTTTGGAGCGCCGTGATCGTCGCGACTTTCGCAGCCCGCCGCAATGTATCGGCCGACGCCTCGGACAATCCGATGTGCCGGATCTTTCCGTCTTCAACGAGACGCGACATCGCACCGACCGTATCTTCGATCGGAGTATCCGCATCGACCCGATGGAGGTAGTAAAGATCGATCACATCGATGTTCAGCCGTTTCAGGCTCGCATCCACGGCAGTTCGAACATATTCGGGTTTGCCGTTAACGCCGCGAATCCCGAGATTCGACGGGTCAAAGATGATGCCGAATTTTGTAGCGAGGACCACTTTGTCACGCCGTCCTTTCAAAGCCCGTCCAACCAACTCCTCGTTCGTATATGGGCCATAAATGTCAGCCGTATCGAAGAAATTTATCCCGAGCTCCAACGCCCGGTCGATCGTGGCCAGCGATTCTTTTTCATCAGCTTCGCCATAAGCAAAACTCATTCCCATGCAGCCAAGGCCTACGGCAGACACCTCAAGATCTCGAAGTTTTCTGTATTTCATAATTCCTCCACTCGTGCTCCTACGCTCACTTCGCCCGCGCTGATCCGGCTTCCGGAAAATCGGCGCCTTCGCTCACTTCTGCCCATGTGTCCGAGTCCTTCTTCAACTCGTCTATCTTTAACCGGGCGTTCTTCAATGCTGCTTTTCCGAGGAAAAGATGAAACGGTGGAGAACTCGACTCAACTGCTTCGACAATAGCCTTAGCAGCCCGCACCGGATCGCCGGGCTGATTGCCGCTGTAACCGCGGATCGCGGCCTGGTTCGCTCCGGCTGTTTGGGTGTAATCGTCTATCGTCGAGGTAGCATCGTTTGCCGAACGTCCCGCCCAATCCGTCCTGAACCCCGAGGGCTGAACGAGGATCACCTTTATACCGAGAGGTTCGACTTCCTTCTTCAATGCTTCCGAAAAGCCGTTAACGGCAAATTTTGTCGCGTTGTAATAGCCAACACCGGGGAATCCGACGAAACCGCCGATGGATGAAATGTTGACGATCGTACCGCTTTTTCTCGCACGCATGGTGGGAAGCACCGCTCGGGTTACCTCCGCAAGTCCCCAGAAATTGGTCTCGAACATCGAGCGGACTTCCTTTTCGTCGCTTTCTTCGATCGCACCGAAATAGCCGAAGCCGGCATTGTTCACGACCACATCGATCTGGCCGAAATGACTCTCGGCTTGAGAGATCGCTGCTTTTACCTGCTCTCTGCTAGTAACGTCGAGGGCAAGTCCAAAGGCGTCTTCAGGGTTGATCTCGACCAGGTCCTGAACCTTTTTTGCATCGCGCGCCGTGACGACGACCCGATGATCATTTTCAAGAAGATATTTTGCCAGCTCGCGTCCGAAACCCGTCGAGCAGCCAGTTATAAACCAAACTTTCTTTTCGCTCACTTTCACGTCCTCCGTTTTCGCTCAACCCATCGCCGAACTTGCTCGTTCGGCTTTCCAAATTTCCGCGACTATTTCGTACGACCTCTTTCGCGCTTCGTGATCGAACATTATCGCGTTGACCATGATCTCGTCCGCAGCCGTCTCGTCAGCAAATTTCTGCAACTTAACGGCAACCTTTTCAGGATCGCCCATTATCGAACCGCCAAGACGAGAATTCACCATCGCTTTTTCTTCCGGCGACCAGACGGCGTCCATGTCTTCCACCGGCGGCTGAATTTTTCCTGGATGTCCGCGAATAAGATTTAAGAATGATTGATGCTGCGAGGTCGCGAGCCGCTTTGCCTCCTCTCGAGTTTCAGCGGCAAAGATGTTTATCGCCACCATCGCATATGGCTGGGCCAGATCCGAGGAGGGCCGAAAACTCTCTCTATAAACCGCCAATGCCGGCAGCGTATTTTGCGGAGAAAAATGTGCGGCAAAACTAAAGGATAGGCCGAGCTGTCCGGCAAGCCGTGCACTGAAATCACTGGAACCAAGCAGCCATATCGGAACATTCGCACCGGCGCCCGGCACAGCCTGAACAGTTTGTCTATCGAGCGGCTCCTTCAGGAAAAAGCGCAACTCCTGCAGTAGTTCGGGAAAATCGTCACCGTCCGATTCGAGCCGCCGCCGAAGTGCATGCGCCGTCATCCGATCGCTTCCCGGAGCTCGACCGAGCCCGAGATCGATTCTGCCGGGAAACATCGCTTCGAGCGTTCCAAATTGCTCCGCGATCACGAGCGGTGCATGATTGGGCAGCATTATGCCGCCTGCTCCAACGCGAATTGTCGATGTCGCCGCCGCAAGCCGTCCGATCAGGACCGATGTCGCAGAACTGGCTATGCCCGGCATGTTGTGATGTTCCGCGACCCAGTAACGCCGATACCCAAGCCGTTCTGCACATTGCGCGAGATCGATCGAATTGCGGAAAGAATCGCTCGCGGTTCCGCCTTCGACTATCGGAGCCAAATCCAGCACCGACAATGGAATGTCAGCTAATCTGCTCATAAATTTATCCTATCTCGATCGCCCGCAGATATTGCTGGGGTACATCGATATCTGCACCTAATTCCTGCGCAGCACGAAACGCCAAATACGGCTCGCGCAAAAATTGCCGAGCGATCATGACCGCGTCTGCCTGTCCCTTTTCAAGGATCTCTTCCGCCTGTTTCGGTTTAGTGATAAACCCGACCGCCGCTGTCGCAATAGCCGCCTCGTTTCGGATCGCCTCGGCGAACGGTACTTGAAAATTTGGGCCAGCCGGAATTTTTGCGTACGGTACAATTGCTCCGCTGGAACAATCGATCAGATCGATCCCGAGTTCCTTTAGCCGTTTTGAATACTCGATCGACTGTTGCAGATCCCATCCACCCTCCACCCAATCCGTCGCGGAGATGCGAACGAAAACGGGCAATTCTTCCGGAACGGCTTCGCGAACTGCCTTCGCCACCGCAAGGGGAAACTTCATTCGGGCTTCGATCTCCCCGCCGTATTCGTCGGTTCGTTTATTCGAGAGCGGAGAGAGAAATTCGTGAAGTAAATACCCGTGGGCGGAATGGATCTCGATCACCTCGAATCCCGCATCGACAGACCGCTTTGCTGCCAGAGCAAAATCTCCGATCGCCTTTTCGATGTCCACCAGGTCCATTTCCTTTGGCATCGGATAGTCGTCCGAGAACGCAATGGCGCTAGGTGCGACCGGCTCCCAGCCGCCATCTTCCGGCTCTACTTTTTTGCCGCCATTCCAGGGCGCCGCAGTTGAGGCCTTTCGTCCGGCGTGTGCGATCTGGATCCCGGCCACGGCTCCCTGAGATCTGATCAATTCGGTGATCGGGGCGAAGGCGGCCCGATGCTTTTCCGACCAGATGCCCGAATCCTGCGGTGATATTCGGCCCTCCGGCGACACGGCTGTCGCCTCGACGAAAAGTGCTCCGGCACCACCGACGGCGCGGGTTCCTAAATGCACAAGGTGCCAGTCAGTCGGCATGCCGTCGATGCTGGAGTATTGGCACATTGGCGAAACCCACAAACGATTTCGAAACGTCGTGCCTCGAATTTTCAATTCCGAAAATAATTTGCTCATCTTCCCTTTGCTCGATCGTTGTATTTTAAGCGTCAGCCGAAACTGCTTTGGCAGCTTCTTTACCGCTGAGCTCTTTATTGTATATCGCCGAGCCAGGCTGCTGGCTCCTTCCGCCTTCCGCGAGAAATCCGGTGTCCACGGCCGCGAAACCGATAGATTCGATCAGCTTTGCGACGATCTCTTTTGCGCCGGAATCATCGCCCGCGATAAAGATCGCACGGCGTTCGCCCAGCGGTAGTGATTTGTCACCTACCGTCTTCAGATGTTCGGACCAGATCGTATTAAAGCCTTTCACAATTCGGGCTCCGGGCAAGTGTTTCTCAAGCAATTCGCTCGAGGTCGTTTTTCCCGAATCAAGGTCCGCGATCTGGCCGTCGCGGTCGGGATAGTAATTATTCGAGTCGATCACGACCTTGTTCTCCCAGCCGTTTGTCGGAAGGTCCCTATGGTTTTTCAAAGGGATCGAAATAAGCACAACATCGCCAAAATCGATCGCATTTTCAACTGTAGACGCTTCAGCATTGTCGCCTAATTCAGACGCAAGTTCGTCCAACGTCTCGGGTCCGCGCGAATTGCTGATCGCGACCTGGTGGCCGGCGTCGACGAAGAGTCTGGCAACCGTCGAACCGATATTTCCTGCACCGATGATTCCTATTTTCATTTGTTTCTTACTCCTTCTTTATCAAACTATCAAAACCACCTTCCCGGTCGTTTGCCGTCCCTCAACCGCCTTATGTGCCTCATCCGCCCTTTCGAGCGGATACTCCGTCACCGAGATCCGCAGCCTCTTTTCATTAACATGCTGCAGCAGAACAGACGCAAACTCTGCCCGTCTGGCAGGCGGCTCAAGTGTAAGCCAATAGCCGCGCACGATCAGATTCTTGTCCAGAAGATCGAGAACAGAGAGTTTGTAATCTTCGCCGCTGGCGGAACCGTAAACCCACATCGTTCCATTGACCGCAAGCAGATCCAAATTGCTGCCGACGATCTTGCCGCCAACCATTTCAATTATTATGTCGAAACCGCGATCGCCGACGGCGTGGCGGGCTTGTTCCCCCCAGTCCGGCTCGGTGTAATTGACTCCAAGCTCGCCGCCGAGTGCGACTATCATCTGAAGTTTGTCGGCTGAACTGGCGGTACCGGTCACCCTCAATCCTTTCAATTTGGCGAGCTGCACGAGAATACTTCCGACTCCGCCCGCAGCGGCATGAATAAGAATCGACTGTCCGGCTTTAGCTTCGCTGAGAAGACCGACGGCGGTCATTCCCTGAACAAGCAAAGCGGTCGATTCGGCAAAGCCTAGTTCCTCAGGGATCAGAAAAAGCTGCTCGACCTTAGCCGTTACAAATTCCGCATAACCTCCGCCGCCCATGATCGCCAGGACCCGATCGCCGGGCCTAAACTCAGTCACCGCCGCGCCGACCTCCTCGATGATTCCCGCGGCCTCAAGTCCGGGAATATATGGCAGCGAGGCGCTTGTACGAAAAGTACCGCGGCGGCGCGAGATATCGGAGTAATTCACGCCGGCACTATGGACTCTGATCAAGACTTCGTCCTGCTTTGGAGCCGATCGCTCGATATGCTCGAGCCGTAGCACATCCGGGCCGCCAAATTCATGCATTCGTACCGCTCTCATAGGCCAATTCAAACTTTTCCGATTGTTACAGCAGCTCCGGTCAGTCTTTTTTCTTCTCCGCGACCTCATCTTCGGATAATTGGAATTCACCACTCGCCAATTGCGTCGATTTGATCGGGCCGGCGAGTTTTCGCTTTTCCATAATCCGTTCTTAGATTATCGACCTGACCACTCCGCCATCGACGCGCAACGCAGCACCGTTGATGGATGAGGCCAGTGGGCTGCAAACAAACGCCACAAAATCGGCGATCTCCTTTGGGTTGCTAAATCGTTTGATCAAAGACGACGGACGCGCAGTTTGGAAAAATTGTTTCTCCGCCTCTTCAGGCGTCATATTGTTCTCCGCGGCCATCTCGGCGAGAAATTTCGACGCACCCTCACTCGCGGTCGGCCCTGGGAGTATCGAATTGACCGTGATATTGGTTCCCTTGGTCGTCTCGGCGATGCCGCGGGCAACTGCAAGCTGGGCTGATTTGGTCACGCCGTAATGGATCATCTCGACTGGGATATTGACGCCAGACTCGCTCGAGATAAAAATGATACGGCCCCAATTCCTCGCCTTCATTTTCGGCAAATAATGACGGCTAAGACGAATGCCGCTCATTACGTTCGCTTGAAAGATATTCAACCAATCTTCATCGGTAATATCCTCGAATGCCTTTAGACCGAACGTGCCGACGTTGTTGATCAGAATATCCACTTCGGGAATTCCATCGATTATTTTCTGTGCACCTTCGGGGGTTGAAAGGTCGGCGAAAACACCCGAAACACGGGCATTTTCGATGCCGGCTTTTACGGTCTGCACCGCTCCCTCGACGCGTTCCTGCGTCCGGCCGTTAAGGACCAGATTTGCACCTTCCGCAACAAGCGATTCAGCGATAGCCAGCCCAATCCCAGCCGTCGAACCCGTAACAAGTGCCGTCTTCCCTACCAATTTAAGATTCATTTCATTCCCCGATCCGAACTACGATCTTGCCAAAATGCGAACCGCTCTGCATGTGCGTGAGTGCCGCCTGCACTTCGTCAAATGGAAATACATGATCGACAACGGGCTGGAGATTCGCCGCTGTGATCGCTCGATTCATATCTTCGAACATCGCTCGCGACCCTGTAAAAATTCCATGAAGACGTATCTGCTTCATAAAGATCGGAACGTAGCTGAAATTGCCCGCGGCTTCGAGAGCACCGATCAACGCAACGTGTCCACCAACGCGAACCGAATTTATCGACCGCGAGAGGGTTCCGCCGCCGCCGACCTCGACGACATGGTCAACGCCTCGTTTACCCGTCAGTTCAAGAACTGCCGCGTCCCAATCTTCGCGGGACTTGTAATTGATGATCTCATCCGCACCTAACGTCCTCATCCGCTCGAGTTTTTCGTCGCTGCTAGAAGTCGAGATCACCTGAGCTCCAAACATCTTTGCGATCTGAAGTGCAAAAACCGAAACGCCGCCAGTGCCCAGCGTCAAGACCGTATCGCCCGCCTTTAGCCCACCCGATACGACCAGCGCCTGCCACGCGGTGATGGCCGCACAAGGCAGCGTCGAAGCCTCTTCGTATGAAAGATGCTCCGGTATCCTTGTCAACCCATGTTCGCTGAACGCACCAAATTCGCGAAGAACACCCTGCCACTGCGGCCCGGCACCCAACGCAGTCCGTCGCTTTTCCTCCGACGGCCCGCCATCGATCCAGCCCTGTACAAAGATCGGCATCACGCGATCGCCGATCTTCCATTTGGTTACCTCGCCGCCAACCCCGGTGATCTCACCCGCGCCATCTGAAAACGGTATCGCCGGCAGTTTCATGCGCGGATTGTAGGCTCCGCTGATCACCATCAGGTCGCGATAGTTAACCGAGGCAGCGTGAAATTTAACCACGACCTCGCGCGAACCAGGCTCCGGCAGAGCTTGCTCCGCCCAAGCCAGTTTATCGATACCGAACTCCTGGACTTGGTATGCTTTCATAGGAAAGGATCAGAGCTCACCTTTAGTTCGCTCAGCTTACTAAAACATGAACTCTGAACTAACGTTATTTTTTTCGCGGAGCTTTTAGGTCAAGCTTTATAACGACCAGATCATTGATCAAATCGTTCGCGAATCCCGGATATACGAGTCCGAAATCCTTTCGGTTTATCGAAAACTCCGACGTGACAGTTACGGCGTCGGCGTCAACCTTGATCACGGCGGGGAAATTTATTGATTTCTTTTGGCCGTGAAGATCGAAATCGCCGGTCACCGTGTAGTTGTCGGCCCCTTTTGCTGCGTCCGGCGCGATCGAGGTCGATGTAAAATTCGCTTTCGGAAATTTCGCAACGTCAAAGAAATCCGCCGTCTTCAGGTGCTCACTCAATTTATCTTCATTTGTAAACACCGAGGAAAGATCGATGTCGATCTTGACCTTGCTGCCTTCAGGCTTTTCGTTTACCAGATCGATCGAACCGTCGAACTTCTTAAACCCGCCGGGATGCGACGCTGTCACCTTGGAAGCAGTAAATTCGACCTTCGAATTTTCAGGTGTAACCGCAAGCGTCTCCGTTTTTCCGGGAGCGGCGGTCGTGTTCGAGTTGGCGGTAGTATTAGTTGCGTTGGAAACATTTGCCTTGGTCTTGTTAGCGGCCGGATCAGCGCACGAGGTCAAAAAAAGTGATGCGGAAAATACACCAAACATAAAGGTTTTCATACGAAGTCTCCTCAAAGATTAAAAATTGCCGGTCGTCTACAGGCCGCAAGACCGGAAGCTAGATCGCTCTCTTACTTGTGGCCCGAAACCTGTTCATCTTCCCCTTGTTCGATAAATTTTACGAATTCAGCCTGAAGTGTTTTACCATGGTCCGCGTTGTACCATCGCTGGAGATCCTCCATGATCAAAGGTTTCTCAATTCCCTTTTTCTTCAGATCGTGAAACAACTCCTGTGCAGGCTGCGGCCGTGCTCCCCATGAGCCGATCGCTTCGTGCGTCGCGGCATCCAAGGCGATCACTTTTGGGATCGAGCGGGCACCATTCGTAAGAAACTGGTCGATAAGACCAAGGTTCTCATCGCGTAAAATATATCTTGTTTCTATTTTAACGCTTTGAGCGGCAATTTTCTCAATTATCGGAATGTTTTGCGCGGCATCGCCGCACCAGCCTTCGGTTATCACCAGCCAGATCACGCTTCGTTCAACGTTTTTCACTGCTGTTTTGACTGCTTCGTCCAATGCGATCGTCTTTTCGAGGCGGCGCATTCGCTGCCGGTTGATCTTCGCGTAACCGAGCATCGCGTCCGATCGATCCGGCCCGGTCGTTTTGCCCTCAAGCAAAAGGTGGTCGAGCAGCTTTATGTATTCTGTATACCTCAATGAGCGTTCGAGATAGTTTTCGAACATAACACCCCTCTTTACATACTAAGGAAATTAAGTAAGAGCCGAATAAAATTAACGGCTCCCGGAGCCAGATTTATAAGTCGCGTTTTCATGTTCATTTCCCTCCATGTTCGTAAAGAAACTTCCCTTTGCTCATTCTTTGAAAATTAAGCTTTTTGTAACATTTGTTGATACAAATGAGAACAAAAAAATTTTCACGCCCACCCATGTTCGATCTTTTCGATGACGTCTGCGAGCGAATGCTGCGATAGCTGGTCGCCTACAACCTTATCGATCTCTCTTTGCAAATGACACAAAACGGCGGCGATATTTTTCCCGACCGGACAATCCTGGCTAGGCGATTTTGCATGAAGGGCGAAGACTTCGCCGCACTCAACCGCCTTGTAAACGTCTGCCAGATTTATATCCACCGGACTTCGCGCCAGTCTCGTCCCGCCCGAGGCTCCAGTCTGTGACACCACGAGCTTTGCCTTGTTCAATTGGCTCAGAAGCCGCCGAATCACCACCGCATTCGTATTTACACTGCACGCTATATAGTCAGACTTCATATTCCTACCGCAGGACCTCGCCAGCATCGTAAGTACATGCACCGCCATTGAAAATTGACTATTTGCCGCCATATCTGTAACAAGGATAGTTACAAATCCCAAAGTTGTCAAGCACGATTATCGCGATTCCAGTCTGAATTCAGAATCGTGCAGTGTTGTATTGGCTTCGACTTCCCCGTGCGGGAGAACCAAACCTGATACCTCAAAATCTAAACCCATGAATTACCTGATGTCATTCACATCACCCGTATCCGAATCTTTGACTGGCGGATCTTCCACGGGATAAACGTCTCCATCGTCTTCGGGGCTCGGATAGGGTTCGTCAATGTCCGGATTACGGAATCCCTCGTCACCCTCCGGATCCCTAATGTCACCGGGACGATTCCTGGCGGGCAGTTCGTTCTCGTCGCTGTAATTGTCATCTACGATCGGCGAGTCTACGTCAGGATTCAGGTTGTTTCTTTCTCTAGGCATCTTTGGTCCTCCGTTCATAAATCTTATTGGCAAAAAACGTGCCGCGATTTTCGTCCGGTTTCAATACGCGAGATCGCGCTCGAAAATGCCGGGTTTGAATCTCAAACCCGGTCGGTGATTATTTTATCTCTAAAGGTTAGTTCGCGGGTATCTTGATCTCGCGTCCGGCGCCGAGGACAGAGTTCGGCAAAAGTCCATTGTATTTGGCGACTTCCGTCGGGTCGGCGTTATAACGGGTGGCAACCTTGGTTACCGTGTCGCCCGACTGGGCTTTAACAACGCGAACACTGCTCGCGGTTGAATTGTTGGTCTGCGAGGACGGGCGCGTATAGGCGATCGTATTTACCTTGTTGCCGATCATCGGGACGAACACCTTTCCCTTTGGAGCGGTCATTCCCGGATTTGCGGCCATCAGGTCGGCGACGGCTATCCCTGTGCGGTTCGATAACGTCTGCCAGGTTTCGCCATTGGAGCTGTTGGCAAGGCTTGAATTATTGATCTTGGCTCCCGGAACGCGTTTGAACACGGCGACGACTTCGTTTGCCTTGCCTGCCGGAACATTGATGATGTACGGCTCAGGCGGCGTCATGTTGCTGCGAAGCTGCGGATTCAGATACCGAAGGTATTGAACACTCGTGTCCGATGCTTGGGCCAGGAGACTGAGGTTAGTCGAACTGGGCACGCGGACGCGGTCGTAGGTCAATTGCGGTGCAGGGCGGATGTGCCCAAAGCCATACTGGTTTGGGTTGTTTGCTATCAGGATCGTCGCGAGGATGTTCGGAACATAATTCCGAGTTTCCTGCGGAAGGTACGGAAACGCCACCCAAAAATCTTCCACACCCGCACGACGAACCGCGCGATCGACATTTCCTTCGCCGGAATTGTAAGCGGCCATAGCGAGTTCCCAGTTTCCGTGATACCGGTTCGCGAGAAACTTAAGGTACCGAGCTGACGCTCGTGTGGCCTCGTCAAAACCGTTACGCTCGTCAACATATGCAGTTCGCTTCAGTCCGAATCTCGAGCCCGTCCCGGGAATGAATTGCCATAAACCCGAAGCGGCGGCCGATGAAAATGCACTCGGCTTCCACGCACTTTCGACCTGTCCAAGCCAAGCGACATTCTCAGGCACCCCTTCTTCCTTGAAGATCCGGCGAGCCATTCGCATAAAAAGACCCGAACGGTAGAGCCCAACTTCCATCGTCGTATGTCCGCGTCCGCGATAATAGTTGACGAACTGCTGGATCATCGGGTGTACCTGAAATGAGAACCCGAGCGACTTATTAGCAACGGCGTACTGGATATATTGATATTGTGCTTGAGCGACAGGATTGTTGACATCCTGTTCATCAGAGGTCAATTCCAGTTTCGCCAGATCGTCCAGGGGCGACGGCTCAAAATTCTGTGAATTAAATCCGATCGAGAGATCCTTTGGCAGGGCGCCCCCTGAGGAGGACGTTTGAGCCGTAGAATTACCAGTCGCCGGAGTATTCACGACAGGCCTGACCATCCCAACGACATCGTCAGCCAGTTTAAAGTCTTCGCTATTCCACGACCAGCCGCAGGTCGCCGAAAGCTCTCGCAATCTAGGACTCTGTACAGCAGACGGAAATTCGATCCGGTAGACGGTTTCGATCAGCTGGTTATAGCAACTCTGGAGTTTCTGATCTTTTTGGACATTAACTGATGAATAAAGGAAGGTTTCGACCGACTTATCAAACTTCTCACCAGCGTCCGAACGTCTGTTTGCTTTATACGCAAACAAGCCATCGCGGAACGCTCGCCCCGAATCATCGAGAATTTTATTGACTATTTCGTGTGCTTTGGCGATTTCGGGCGTGGTCGACTGATCTCCGGATTGGGCGAAAATAGAATTGCTGACCAATAAAACCGTAAATACCGAAAAGCCGAAAACCTTGTAAATGGTTGATTTCATTAACTTCGTCTATACTCCTCGACCTATAACTCCAGCGTAAGGGCAAGATAGAGAAACGGCCCGAGAATCGTTAAACTCAAACTTTCTAACGCTACTGCGGGAGAAAAGTTCCCACCAGCCACAGAAACAAAGATCCTGCGCCCTGCTACTACCACTTAAAATTAGCACCCAATCAGAGTTCTCGTCAATGATTGCGTGCCTTCAACACCGTACGGGGGCCTCTCTAATGAGCTACCGTCGGCGCCGGTTTTATCGCTGCCCTCGCCCTCGCGGGGGGCACCTTACGCTCCAAAAGACTCTCATCAAAGACCTGAAGCACGTTCTCGACGAATATGAACTCCAAGTCGTCGAGCACTTCCTGCGGCAAATCTTCCAGATCCCGGCGATTCGGTTCGGGAAGAATTACCTTCTTCAGCTTAGCCCTCCGCGCCGCAAGCAGCTTTTCTTTGACTCCGCCGATCGGCAGCACGTTGCCACGTAAAGTGATCTCGCCCGTCATCGCAACATCCTTTCGGACCGGTCGCTGCGCGAGGACCGACACCATTGCCGTCGCCATGGTGATTCCCGCACTTGGGCCGTCCTTGGGGATCGCTCCTTCTGGGAGGTGAATGTGAATATCGTATTTTTCGAAATCATCCTCGTCAATATCTAATTGTTTAGCGCGCGCTTTGGCGAATGAAAACGCCGCCTGCGCCGATTCCTGCATTACTTCGCCCAATTGCCCGGTCAGAACCAGCTTACCCTTACCCTTTGTCTTAAGAGCTTCGATAAAGAGGATGTCGCCGCCGACCGCCGTCCAGGCTAGGCCGGTAACGATACCGATCTGGTCCTTCTTGAGTGCGGTTTCGGTGAAGATGCGCGGCACCCGGAGGAAATCCTTGATGTTGTCCGAGGTGACCTTGATCGGTTTAAATTCACCTTCGAGTTCGGCCTTACTTCGCGCTACCTTGCGGCAAACCTTTCCGATCTCGCGCTCTAGCTGCCGCAGACCGGCCTCCTGCGTGTATTCCCCGATTATCCGCGCAAGCGCCCGCCGGTCAAAGCGAACGTCCTCCTTTTCGAGACCGTTTTCCTCAACCTGCTTCGGAACGAGGTGCCTGCGGGCGATCTCGAACTTCTCTTCCTCCGTGTAACCCGCGAGAGGGATGATCTCCATGCGGTCACGCAAGGCTGGCTGGATCGTATCGAGTACATTCGCGGTGGTCATGAACATCACGTTCGAAAGATCGAAGGTCACGCCGAGGTAATTATCGCGAAAAGACGAATTCTGCTCAGGATCGAGAACTTCTAACAACGCCGAGCTCGGATCGCCGCGAAAATCGGCTCCGACCTTGTCGATCTCGTCGAGCATGATCAACGGATTATTTGTCGTCGCCTGCTGGATCGCCTGGATCAGGCGTCCGGGCATCGCTCCGACGTAGGTGCGGCGATGTCCGCGGATCTCAGCTTCATCATGAAGTCCGCCGAGACTGAGCCGAACGAATTTGCGATTCAGCGCCCGCGCCACCGATCGTCCTAAGCTTGTTTTACCGACTCCGGGCGGGCCGACGAGACAAAGGATCGAGCCTTTCGGTTTCTCGCGCAGTTTTCGAACGGCTAACGCTTCGATCATGCGCTCTTTAACCCGATCGAGGCCGTAATGGTCTTCGTCGAGTATCTTCTCTGCCTTTTTGAGATTGAGGTTGTCCTTCGACGCGATCGACCACGGCAGCTCGGTCATGATGTCGAGCCAATTCCGGAGCGTTGCCGTTTCCGCAGCGTCAGGATGCATGCGCTCGAGCTTTTTGAGCTGGCGTAGCGATTCTTCTTCGGCGTTCTCCGGCATTTTGGCCTTTAGTATCTTGTCCCGGTACTGCTCGATCTCTTCGTATAGCTCATTGCCCTCGCCAAGTTCGGATTGGATCGCCTTCAATTGTTGTCGCAGAAAATATTCGCGCTGCGAGCGGTCGATGTCCGCCCGGGCCTGGCTGTTTATCTCCTGTTGCACGGTCAGCACGTCGATCTCTTTACTCAAAAGATCATTGACGCGTCGAAGCCTCGGCACCGGGTCATAAATGTCGAGGACCGTCTGAGCATCTTCCACCTTCAATTCAAGATTTGAGGCAGAAAGATCCGCCAGCCTTCCCGCGTCATCGAGATTCGCGATTATCGCGAGCACCTCAGGCGAGATGTTTTTGCCAAGGCTTGCCGCCCGTTCCATCGAACCGCGGACGTTGCGTACGAGTGCCTCGACCTCAAGCGAATTGTCCGGCGCCAGCGGCTCGGAAATCGGCGTAACCTCGCCCTTAATGTAGTCGCCGCCGGCCATGATCTTGTCGACCCGGCAACGTGAGAGTCCCTGAATTAGTATGCGAATTCGGCCGTCCGGGAGTTTCAGCATCCGCATGATTATCGCTACGGTCCCGACCTGATAGAGGTCTTCCTGTGCGGGCTCTTCTTTGTTGACATCCTTTTGCGAGACAAGCAGGATCATGCGATTTTCGCGCAATGCTTCCTCAACGGCCTTGATCGAACGGTCCCGCGAAACAAAGAGCGGAACGATCATAAAAGGGTAAATAACAATATCGCGTAGGGGGAGCACCGGAAGCTGCGAAGGGATCTGCATCATCGGCTCGATGGCATCGCCTTCTGCTAACGCTACCGGAAATTCTTCGATTTCATCCATGCCTTTATGGTAGTTAACTCACGATAAAAGGGCAATGCGCATAAAAAACCGCCCGTCAGGAAAGACGGGCGGTTTCAGACCACAAATAAATTGGTCGCCTAATTTCCGAGGAAACGGATGCTATATCCGATCGTTGCGAACTCAACCCATCGTGACGAAACCCGAACATTCAACCTGATCGTCATCGGCTTTTTGTAAAGCTGATTGATCACGTTGTTCGGCAATCCCAGTGCCTGAAAGAAGACGCGGGAAAATCCGGCGGTGTTCGCTCGTGTATAGCTGTCGGTAACTACCTCTAAGGCTCCTGGTGCAAGCGTTTTGTTAAACAAATGAGTGCCGAAGCCGGTTGTGGTAAAAGATCCATTGAATGGAAGGCCGGTATTGGGATCGATCAAAGAAGGATCATTTAGAGCTACACTTTCGATCGTTATGCTTGGCGAATATGAAAGACGCGCCTGCGTCGGACCCGCGGTAGTATTGTTTACGTCAAACGAGAGTGTGTGGTTGGCAATAGCATAGATGATGTTATCCACCGATTTCCCGGGTATGGTGATCCTGCCGATGTCATTAAAGGTTGTGGTCGGCACCGGCACCGACGGATCGGGAACCGTGATGCACCGATCGTCCGGGCCGAGCACTCCGATGTCCGCGGGATCGCAAGTCGGATCGATCAGGATAAAGCCTGCCGATGCAAAACCTAAGAACTGAGCGTTTCGCCCGAACGAATCGGGATCACCTACATCGGCCGCGGTCACCGCCGCGAGCCCCATCGACTTTCCAGTCGACAGGTCGGGAGCCGAGATCACTTTGTTAAATTGGCCACCCGACCGGATCTGACGCTCCTTCATCAGCTCGATCCTTTGTTCACGAATTTCGTTCTTTACATCTGACCCATCCTGGGCGAACGCAGCTTGAAGACAACCGACCATAACGATTGATAGTACGAGTAACTTCTTCATAAAATTTTCCTCCAATAGAATGTTAGACATGATGCGGATGATCTGTCTCAGCAGCTACGTTGGGCCGCTGAAAACAAATAAGTTGTATTCGTCCAAAAGATGTTGTTTCAGACAAACTTTACACTGATTTCGCGCAAACCATTGCAGTTTGACGAAGGGAGGGGATGATTTTGCGTAGGAAGAAATTAAACTTGGGCTGACGAATAAAAGTGGTCATTTTTTGCTTTTCTTTTTCTTGTCTGCGGCCTGGTCACGAGCGTGGACTAGGCTCTTCAATTCAGACATAAACTCAGAAACGTCTTCGAATTCCAGATAAACGGACGCGAATCGCACATAGGCGACCTTATCGAGGGCTTTGAGACGCCGCATGATCACCTTGCCGATCGTACTTGTAGCAAGTTCGCGGTCGGGTGAATCCTGAACGACCTTTTCGACCTCATCGACGATCGCCTCGAGTTGGGTGGTGGACACTGGCCGTTTCTCGCAGGCGCGGAGCGTACCGGAAAGGATCTTGTTGCGGTCAAAGGTCTCGCGCTTGCCGTCCTTCTTGACGACCATGTACGGTATCTCATCGATGCGTTCGTACGACGTAAAACGGCGCGAGCATTCGAGGCATTCGCGCCTTCGCCGGATCGAATCTCCGTCCTTTGATTCGCGCGAATCGACTACTTTATCTTCAATATGTCCGCAAAATGGGCAGCGCATAGATCGTTATTTAGCTTGCATTCTTTTCGAAATTGGGCGAATCAGATTCTATTTCCTCGACGGCATTCTCGCCCGACATCAGGCTTCTGAATCTCGCAACACTAATATCACCGTGCAGGAAATAATACAAACCGAAAACTATCGCCGGTGCGAAATACACGAGGTGCATGATGATCGAGACCGCCGCCGCCGTGTCCTGATGGATCCCAAGCAGCAGTAAACTCCCGGCCGTAGCCGCGTGAAACGCTCCCGCAGCGCCGCCAGGCGTCGGAACAAGCGAACCCATCGAGGCAACACCCATCACAAAGATCGAATCGACAAAGCTCAGCGGCAGATCGAAAGCCCGCAGCACCAGCCACGTCGGGATCGAGATTGCCAGCCACAGCATGATCGTCCAAAAACTCACCCAAAATATCGCGCGCGCACTGACCATCACCGTTAACGAGGTCGCGAGCTGCCGCATCAGGCTAAGGACGATCGAGCGGATCCGGCCCCGCATGAATTTCCGGTCTGTCATCCCCGAAAACCATCGGATGATCCCTTCTGACTTCTTCTGATAGATCACGAGGCCGATTATTCCAGCAACGACACCCGCTAGAAGCACATTACCGACGAGTTTTATCGATGCGACCTCGGACGCGTGTCCGGGCGGGGCGTTGAACCAGATCAGGCTTAATGAAAAGAAGCTTATAAGAGAAGCAAGGTCGAATACGCGCTCCATTCCGAGCGTTACCACCGCAACTCCCGGCCGGACACGCGGATCACGCATCGGAAGCCACATGGGGCGAACGATCTCAGCCGCCCTGCCGATCAAAAAGATCGCGGCAAAACCAACGGTCGTCGTTGCAAATAGCTCCTTCAGGCTGCTTTCGGTCAGCGGAGACAGCAGGATCTGCCATCGCACTGCTCGAAGAAAATATCCGATACAAATAATGAAGACTGCTAGCCCAAGATCGACGGGATCGGCGGTTCTAAGGCTGCTGCCGACCTGCTGCCAATCCAAGTTGCGGCCGAATAGCCACAACAGGAAAACCGCAAAAAAGAATAGAAGCGCAAACCTAAGATACTTCTGCAAGATAATATTGCTGACCGATAAGTTAAAAAATATTTACGGCGCGTTCCCGATATTGGGCAGCACGGTAGATAAAAACGATACTTTATTCGTTCAAAAAAGGAAAAATGAACTATCGTTTCTATCAAACTTTCGCGAAACGTTTGGACGGAACGTGCTTAAACGCTTACGGGAAAGGCGGCAGAGGATAATTAACTTTATGGAAAGCACAAAAATGAGTGATGGAATGGAGGCCCTAAAGGGCCGTCTTCGCGCAACGTGGATCGCAGGTGATTTTGGGGAGATCGCAAGAATGCTAGAGAAAGGCGCCGAAGAGTTCGTCGGACGCCTGGACATTAAAAAGGGTACTCGCGCGTTGGATGTCGCCTGCGGCACAGGAAATTTGACGTTGCCAGCAGCCAGGCTCGGGGGAGCGGTCACCGGTGTCGATATCGCTCCAAATCTTATTGTCCAGGCGGCCGTAAACGCAGCAAATGAGGGTTTATCCGTAAAATTCGACGTCGGGGACGCCGAAGCCATGCCGTACGAGGACGAGAGTTTCGACATTGTCATGACCATGTTCGGCGCAATGTTCGCGCCAAGGCCTGACGTCGCTGCAAGCGAGCTGAAACGCGTTTGCCGTCCCGGAGGACTGATCACCATGGGAAACTGGACGCCAGATGGATTTACCGGGCTGATGTTCCGGACCGGTGCCAAACACGTTCCGGCGCCGTCCGAAATGCCATCGCCGCTGCTCTGGGGCACGGAAGATGTCGTTGCTGAACGTTTCGCCGACGGCGTATCTGACCTCAATTGCGTAAAACGGAAGATCATGTTTCACTTCCCATCCGGTCCGGAGGCCGTGGTAGACCATTTTCGGAAATATTTCGGCCCTACTCAAAAGGCGTTCGAGGCGCTGGATCCGAACGGCCAGGCCGCTTTGTGGTCGGACCTTGTACAGTTGTGGGTCGATCGCAACCAAGCCACTGACGGAACGACTTTGGTCGAATCGGAATATCTCGAGGTCCGCGCGATCAAGGCGTAAACCTAACAAGCACATTCCTTAAGTCCCTCGCATTCAACCTTTTCTTTGCGTTGCTCGGAGCGTCTCGGTCAGAACGACTATTCCCAAATGCCCAACGTGAAACACGTGAACACCCGAAACACCGGTCAAATCTGGTGCCTGTTCGAACAGTAAAACCCGCTGCTCCGGCCTGAAACCCCGATCGCACCAGAATCTGTACTTACTCGCTTTTCGTACCGAATCCGTATATCTTTTTCCTGGAACTTTTCCTTTTATGCCTTCGTAAAGTTCAAATGGCAAGGGTGGTTTGAAGCCTTGCCGCTTTTGCCAGAAGGTCTGGGGTTTGCTGGAGAGAAGACGTTGGAAGCTCGCAAGGCTGTGACGGAAATAAATGGGGCCGAACTCGTTCGACGTGCTAGATCGGGCGACGGGGCGGCGTGGGAAGAGATCGTTTCAACCTTTTCACGGCGGATATTCAACCTCGCTTACCGGTTCACATCTAGTGCCGAAGGCGCGGAGGATCTGACGCAGGAAGTTTTTATACGCATTTATCGGACCCTGGACCAGTATGATGCGAAACAGGGCGACCTTTCGAATTGGCTTATGCGGCTCGCCCGAAATTTGATAATTGATGACTATCGCCATCGTCAGCGAAATCCGCAAAACTCGATGGCGGACGCGGTTGACGATCATTCGTATCACCTCAGGGCTGTAGGTAATTCGGCGCAGCGTGAAATGGAACGCCGCGAGCTTTGTACCCAGGTGCAGGACGGTATCGATAAGCTGCCTGAGGATTTGAGAACGTGCGTGATCCTCCGCGATATCGAGGAAATGAGTTACCAGGAGATCGTCGACGTTTTGAAGATCCCGGAGGGAACGGTGAAATCGAGGATCAATCGCGGACGAATTGAACTAGCGAAGATCTTGAGGCGAATGAGGGTGGTGACGGTCTAGTTTTGAAGTCCGGCCTCGGCCGGGTAAAGGCAAATTTCCTTTTGGAGACGCGTCAAATGAATACGTAAAGAATTTACGGCAAGGGGTTTATGATCTTATGAACGGCATTGAGGAAACAACGGTCAATTGCACGCAGTTCGAGGAACTGTTGACCGATTACATTGACAAGGCGCTTGGATCAAACGTCCACAAGGCTGTCGCCGCCCACGCGATGAGTTGCCCGCTGTGCCATTCTCTCCTCAATGAAGTAAAAGATTCACTCCAGCTTTGCCATGAACTTTCCGCGCCGAATTTACCGATGACCCGGCTCGAGGCCCGCGTTCTGTCGATGACTATGCCGGAAACGGCAATGGGCTGTGAGGAATTTGAGGGTCACCTAACCGATTATCTCGACGGATTTCTTCCCGCTCAGGTATTTCATCGCTGGGAGCGGCATGCTGTGCTTTGTAAAGACTGTACTGACCTTCCCGGAATGGTCGTCCGCTCGATCGGAGCTTGCCTCACGTACAAAATGGAAGAAATGGCTGTACCGGAAGGCTTGCACGCAAAGATCCTCGAATCGACCATTGGAACGATCACTGCGTCTGATAGAAGAGCCTCGTGGGGCGTTTCGGTCTTGGAATGGTTCCGCGGCTTGCGTTTCCCTCTGCCGGTTCCGCAGCTTGCACCGGTCGCAATGATGTTTATCCTGGCGTTCCTGGTTTTCAGCCAGACGGTTTCGGCAGATGGCTCGCTTTCGGGAATCTATACTCGAAGCGTTGAACTCGCCGAGCAAACGTACAAGCAAAGCTCCGATGTCTGGGGCGGAACGCCTGAAACGCCTCCAAACGGGCAAAGCAATCAGGGTCCCGTTCACGGAACGACTTATGTTGATCAAGGGGATGGCAAGTAAATGAATTGTGCCTATCACAGCCAGAATGTTGCGGTAGTTAATTGCAACGGCTGCGCAAAACCTCTTTGCCCCGCCTGCGATCACCGTATCAAAGGTTTCCCTTACTGCCAGGACTGCATAGTTTTAGGCGTCGATCTGCTGCGGCAGCAAAGCCGTGCGAATTACGCTCCTTATGTTAAAAAACGTACATCGCCGATAATCGCCGCACTTCTTTCCCTCATCTGCCCCGGCCTCGGGGCGGCGTATAACGGCCAGACGACCAAAGCCCTTGTTTATTTCGCGGTTTTTGTCGGATTGTTTCAGTTTGCCGTAATAACGGGCGGAGCTCCGGTTTTTGTATTCGGATTCCTCGGCATGTGGTTTTTCTCGGCACTCGATTCGTGGAGAACGGCCCAAATGATTCGTTCCGGCGTCACGCCGGACGTCGCTGAGGATATCCTCGTTCGCCGATTCTCGGGTAATCCTAAGCTCTGGGGCGGCATATTGGCAGTACTGGGCCTCGCGTTTCTGTTTCAACGGATCTTTGATATTCGGTTCATAATGCGCGGGATTTTGCCGCTGGCTCTGATAGGGCTCGGCGTCTACCTCTTCCGCGGCTACATATTCAAGAAGAAAGAGGTCAATGAAGGCTGGCCCAACGTAAGCCCCCGGGGCGTGTCGCCGAATTTCACTCTGGGCGATCAGAATTTCGTGAACAGCGAATATACGCCTGAGGTCGATTATTCCGACCGCTCACGGTCCGGAGCTTGGCGGGACCGTTAAGAATTGTTGTAAGATATTATTTGGAATGATCGTTCTTTTGGAAAGTGCCATTCTGTGGTAACTCAGCCAGATATTTAGGGGGAGTAATATGTCTATTTTCTTAAGGGCCGCAGGATGGGGTGGAAGTCTTTTGGTGATCATCGCCCTTGTAATTGCTTTGCTAAAACAGTTGATCACATTTATCGGCTTCATCACTTTTGCGTTCAAGATCATTATCGTTCTGGCCTTTATTGCCGTTATCGGCACCGTCGGTTTCCTGGTTCTGAAGGGCTTCCAGAACAGCCGGAAACACACCGAATGATCCCACGACGGTTGCCATTTGGCCGTCGCTCTATTAGTATTGGCTTATTGGCACATCACATTTAGTGATGCCCGCAGTGGCCATGAAGCGGTAGGTTTTGATAGCCTATCAACATTTCATTGAGTATTATCAATCGTTGGTTTGATTTCCCCCTCACAAATTAAACGAGTATTGCACTCGTTAACTGATAACTCTCGGATCTGGTTTCGCGTTAGTCGCTCGCGGCTGAACCTGCGTGATTCCGTGTGCTGAAGTAACGGTACTTCGGTACGAAATCATTTTAAGGAGCTTAAAAGCACGATGCAGGAAAACGGCAAGTTTTATACTTCTCTTCTATCGCATTTTTTTAATTCAAATATTAGTCTGGGAAAGATACGTAGAGATCTTTTCCACTCGGCAATTATTTTATTCTTTCTCGTCGTCGGGTTCTCGGCAATAGGCATCGGAATTCGAGGTGTACTCAGCAGTTCTTCTTTTGATATTAACGGCAGCGGCACACCGCTTCTCGCACAAGTCTCAGCACAAGTAACTGATCAAAACAACGTTTACGATTATTCGCGTCCGACCGACGCTTATACGCCAAACAGCGGCGGCCCGGCGTCGACCGAAGCTGACCCTGAAAGTGTCGAGATCCAGAACAGGCTCAGTGCGATCCAGGCGATCGCCGATCCTGCCTTTATTCCTTCGGTCTGGGCACATACGGGTAAGATAAACAACGAATTTGGTTTCAGGAGAAATCCATTCGGAGGCCGCACCTACGAATTCCATCCCGGCATGGACATCGATGGCGAACGCGGCGAAGAAGTTCTTGCACCGGCTAACGGCGTTGTGATCAAGGCAGCCTGGACGGGCGGCTACGGGAACATGGTCGAGATCGACCATGGCAACGGCTTAACCACGCGTTACGGCCATATGTCGAAGATCGAGGTCGAGGTTGGAGATACGATCACCCGCGGCCAGCTTCTAGGCATGATCGGTTCCACCGGCCGCTCGACCGGCCCGCACCTCCATTATGAACTTCGCTTAGACGACCGCCCCGTAAACCCCCGGCACTATCTGCCGCCGGAACCCATTAATATAACGGCTCCCGAAAAGTAAACATCGGCTACGCCCATCGATTCGCGGACCTCTTCCGAGGTTCGCGTTTTTGTTTATAGGGTTATAAGAATCTATAATGCTACCAGTCAGCATTCACTACTTATTCCAGAGGAAATTTTTAAGATGAGAACCAGATATTCAGCGTTTTTCTCGCTGCTACTTTTACTAGCCATTACGGCGTCGACGGTTGCTCCGGCGATCGCCGCACCCGATGAGGGGATGTTCACGCCCGATCAGATCGCGGGTTTGCCGTTGAAGGCACGCGGGCTCAAGATCAAGCCGATCGACATCTACAATCCAAACGGCGGAGGTTTGACGGATGCGATAATTCGCCTGAGCATCGGCTGCACGGCGGAATTCGTTTCGGCTGAAGGCTTGATCCTGACCAACCATCACTGCGGATTTGACGCTCTTGTTTCTGCCTCAACGCCAAACAATGACCTGGTGGAGAACGGATTCAGCTCGGGCAGCCGTGACAAAGAGATTCCCGCAAAAGATTATTCGATAACGCTAACACAGCGGATCGAGGACGTAACGGCGAAGGTAAGATCGGGCACTGAAAATCTCACCGGTACTGAACTCACGGCCGCGCTGAAAAGGAATTCAGACGCGCTCAAGTCGGCCGAGCAGGCAAAGGCTCCCGCCGGTTCCACGATCCTGATCCAGTCGATCGACAGTGGTTTCTTTTACTATCTGTATCAAACGTCGGAGATCAAAGACATTCGCGTCGTCTACGCTCCGCCCCGCAACATCGGAATCTACGGCGGCGACCCGGATAATTTTGAGTGGACGCGGCATACCGGCGATTTCTCGTTCCTTAGAGCGTACGTGGCTCCCGACGGCTCGCCGGCGACGTATTCGCCGAATAACGTTCCATATAAGCCAAAGAAATTCCTGACCATGAATATCGGCGGCATCAAAGATAACGATTTCGTTTTCGTCCTCGGATTTCCGGGTGGCACGACTCGCTATCGCGAGAGCTGGTCCATTCAATACGCCCGCGACGCTAACTTTCCTTTTCTGGTTAATTGGCTGACGGCGCTGAGCGATACCCTCCGCAAAGTCGGTGCAGCGGATGAAGAAAAGCGAATCGCCTTTCAGGCGGACATCGCAAATTTCGACAACTCACGAAAAGCATTCGACGGCGGTGCTCTCCGACTTCGTCGCGCGCATGTTGTCGAAAATCGTGTCGCTGAAGAATCTCGAATGGCCGCGTGGATCGCCGCAAATCCCGACCGTCAGAAAAAATACGGCACGTTTCTCTCTGAATTAAAGTCACTGTCCGAGGAGACCAACGCGAATTCGAAACGCGATGTGATCGTCCGCCGTTTTCCCGATCCGAATTCAATGGCCGTCTTCCCACAGATCGTCAACGCGGTGACCATAACCCAGATCCAGGGCAAAATGCTTAAGGACGATGAGCGCGCCGCGTTGCAAACAAAGGTCGAGGAGGCTTACAAAAAAAGAGAACCAGCGCTTGAACTAGACATGCTCAAGTTCTTTCTCAAGTCCTTGGAGGATCTTCCCGCCGGACAGAAATTCAAACCCGCCGAGGACCTTTTCGGCAGTCTGAAAGGGAAAGCACGCCGCGATGCCGAGGCCGCTTTTGCCGAAACGATCGCTAACGGCGAATACGCTTCGCCCGAACGCGTCGCGGGGCTCTATGGGCCGCGAACGATGGAATACAACGAAGCTCGTGAGAAGATCCTTTCGTTTGCCAAGGGACTCGCACAGGAACGGATCGCTCTGGCCGCACGCACGGCAAAGTTCAATTCTAGTATCGATCGACTGCGGCTTCTCTACGTGCAGGCCTTGACCGAGATGAAAGGCGTTAAGCCATATCCCGACGCGAATTTCACAATGCGTTTCTCATACGGAAACGTAAAAGGCTACCAGTCACGCGAAGCCGAATATCGTTCGGCGTTCACGACGATGAAAGGCATGATCGAAAAAGACACGGGCGAGAAGCCGTTCGATGCGCCGCAGAAATTGATCGACCTGCAAAACGCTCATGATTTCGGGCGCTACGGCCAAGGCGATAGCGTGCCGCTAAATTTCGTTTCGACAACCGATATCATCGGAGGCAACAGCGGCAGCCCCCTCCTCAACGGAAACGGTGAACAGGTCGGCATCTGCTTTGACGGGAATTTCGAGGGCCTCGGCAACGACTATTACTACGACCCCGAAGTAAACCGAACCATCTCCGTCGACATCCGTTACATTCTTTTCGTCGTGGACAAATTCAGCGGAGCCTCTTATCTAGTTAATGAGATAAAAACTGTCGGAGGTTCGAAAGCGCGAGCCGCGACCCACTAGACGGATACTTATGTTTCAAATTGTAAAGGAGCGGCTTTACCTGGCCGCTCCTTTTTAGCTGGCTTAGTGACTATCGGCCTTCAGATCTGAAAGGGCCTTTTTAAACTTTTCGCTTCCGGCAAATTTCTTGAACGAGCTGTCAGTGGCTGCATCGGGAAGGTGCTCGTTTTCCAGAACATTTTGCTTTGTATTTATTGGCTAGCTGGAGATTTTTGATAGCGTTGTCTTCGTCGCCTTCTTCACCGTAGGTGTCGGCAAGGTTGTAGTAGAAAAATGGATAAGTCGTTTCTTTTGTGAGCCCGTATTCAATGGTCGCTCTGGAGTTTTTTATGTCACCGCTGATCCCGTACGCGATCGAGAGATTATCGATCAGTATGAACCACC
>JBDTXM010000007.1:0-33866 GCA_040006215.1 Acidobacteriota bacterium | reverse complement strand
GCATGCGATTCAATTTCAATTCCGATTGGAAATTGTGCGCATGTGATCCGTTAGGGGCCGAAAAGACTGTTTTCGATGATTCCGCATGGAAGGGAATAACACTTCCCCACGCTTGGAATGAGGACGATGCGTTTCGCAAGGACATCAAGGAGCTCTCGACCGGAATAGCGTGGTATCGCAAGCATTTCAAAATGCCCGCAGGCAGCGCCGGCAAAAAGGTCTTTCTCGAATTCGAAGGCATCCGACAGGCCGGCGACTTCTATCTCAATGGAAAATTCATCGGCCGCAGCGAGAATGGGATCTCGGCGTTTGGCTTCGATATAACCGACACTCTCGTCGGAGGCGAAAACGTTATCGCCGCACGCATCGATAATTCTTGGGACTACAAGGAGAAAGCAACGGGGTCAAGCTTTGAGTGGAACGACCGCAATTTCAATGCGAACTACGGCGGCATAAACAAGAACGTATGGCTTCATGTCACCGACAAACTCTATCAAACGCTTCCGCTTTATTCGTCATTCAAGACGACGGGTGTTTATATCTATCCGACAGAGATCGACGTCGCCGGACGCCGCGCGAAGATAACGGCAGAGACCCAGGTCAAGAACGAATATCCAGTCGCCAAAGAATTGTCGTATGGCGTCAGTGTTATCGATGCGAAAGGTAGGGTTGTTGCCGCCTTCGACGGCGGAAAGTACACGCTCGGTCCCGGGGAAGTTAGGACATTCTCGGCTTCTTCGATACAGAAGAACGTCAACTTTTGGAGCTGGGGTTTCGGTTATCTCTATCGGGTCGATACGACGCTTAAGGTTGGCGGCAAGATCGTCGACATAGTTCAGACCAAAGCCGGCTTTCGCAAGACGGAATTTGCGAACGGAATGTTCAAGCTGAACGATCGCACCCTTCAGATCCACGGCTATGCCCAGCGGACAACCAACGAATGGCCGGCCTTCGGCAATGCTGTGCCTGCCTGGATGAGCGATCTTAGCAATAGAATGATCGTCGAGGGTAACGGCAACCTCGTGCGCTGGATGCACGTCACGCCCTGGAGGCAGGACGTCGAATCGTGTGACCGAGTCGGCTTAATGCAGGCATTGCCCGCCGGCGATGCTGAAAAGGATGTCGAAGGCCGCCGTTGGGAGCAGCGCAAAGAGGTGATGCGCGACGCTATCGTGTACAACCGTAACAGTCCGAGCGTTATCTTTTACGAATCCGGCAATAAGGGCGTTTCTGAAAAGCACATGGCTGAGATGAGAGCGATCCGCGACGAATTCGACCCTCACGGCGGTCGCGCTAGCGGCTCACGTGAGATGCTCGCCAGCAAAACATCGGAATATGGCGGCGAGATGCTGTATATAAACAAGAGCTCTCGAATTCCGTTTTGGGCGATGGAGTACTCTCGCGATGAAGGCTTGCGAAAATACTGGGACGAATTCACGCCGCCTTTTCACAAGGATGGTGACGGCCCGCTTTACAACGGACAGAATGCCGTCGAATACAACCGAAATCAGGATTCGCACGCGATCGAGGATGTCGTTCGCTGGTTTGACTATTGGGAGGCCAGGCCTGGCACGGGACAACGCGTTAACTCCGGCGGTGTGAACATTATTTTCTCGGATTCAAACACACATCATCGCGGAGCCGAGAACTATCGTACCAGCGGCGAGGTCGACGCTCTCCGAATTCCAAAGGACGGCTATTTCGCCGACCAGGTGATGTGGGATGGTTGGGTCGACGTCGAGAAACCGCGAACACATATCATTGGCCACTGGAATTATTCACCCGGGACCAAGAAGGATATCTACGTCGTTTCAAGTGCCGACAAGGTCGAGTTGTTCGTCAATGATGTTTCACAAGGCTTTGCCGAACAGAGCAGCCGTTTTCTTTTCACGTTCAAGAATGTGGAGTGGAAACCTGGGGATGTCAAAGCCGTCGGATATGACACGGCCGGTCGAAAAATAGCGGAAGACATAAGAAAACCAACGGCTGAGCCGGCCGCGATTCGTCTGACACCACACACGGCTCTCGGCGGCCTTAAAGCTGACGGAGCCGATGTTGCGGTCGTCGATGTCGAAGTTGTCGATAAAAACGGCCACCGTTGTCCGACCGCGTTGAACCTCATCAATTTTTCACTCGAAGGCAACGCAGAATGGCGCGGAGGTCTTGCTCAGGGCCCGGATAATTTCATATTGTCGAAGAGTCTTCCGGTCGAGGGCGGCATCAATCGAGTTTTAATTCGTTCGACTACCGTTCAAGGTGACATAAAACTCAAAGCGACCTCTTTTGGATTGAAATCAGCCGACCTAACAATTCAATCCCTGCCTTTCGCGGCGATCAATGGCCTATCCTCTTCCTTTCCCGCCGATGGCCTTGCCTCGTATCTCGCACGCGGTCCGACGCCGCTGGGCGAGTCGTTCAAGATTTCTCGTCGATCTCTGGACGTCGTTAGCGCAACTGCTGGATCGAATGCCGAAAAGGCAAAGAACAGCTTCGACGATAACGAAACAACAGATTGGGCAAGTGACGGAAAGCCTGAAACGGCCTGGATCAAATACGAACTTGCCGCACCGTCCGAGTTCGATCAAGCGGTCCTGAAAATGGTCGGCTGGCGAACCCAGAGTTATCCCATCAAGATCACGATCGATGACAAGGTTGTGTTTACTGGTGTCGCCACCAGGTCTCTTGGATACGTGACGATCAAATTTCAGCCCACGCTCGGACGAACCATCAAGATCGAACTGACGGGTGACGCGAGTAACCGAGACGCATTCGGCAACATCGTCGAGATCGGCGGCACACCTGATCCCAAGTCGGATGCTGCAAAAGGTAGTAAGTCAATTCTCGGAATAGTCGAAGCGGAATTTTACTCAGAGATTCCCCAATGAAGAATCGTATATCCCGGCGTGAATTCATTGGCGGACTTGCCGCTGCTGCAGCTCTTGCCAACGTTGGATCGGCTGGTTCTGATTCTTTGTCAAAGATCGATAGGTTTGCGTTGGTCTCACGCCACGACCCGATCATTCATAAATTCGAGCCGCTTTCTCCGCTATCGGTCGGCAACGGCGAATTCGCATTTACTTGCGATGTAACGGGTCTTCAAACTTTTCCTGAGGTGTATGCCGATGCGATGCCCCTTTGCACCATGTCGCAATGGGGCTGGCACACAACTCCTCGACCTGCATCTATCAAGGGCGCTATTTTCAAGCCGACCGCATACGACAACTACGGGCGAAGCGTTCCTTACATAACCGGCAAAACCGGCCAGGACGAGCTTTATAATTGGCTTCGTGAAAACCCTCATCGGCTGCACCTCGGGCGGATCGGCTTTCGGCTCGTCAAAATCGACGGAACGCTCGCGGCAGCGTCTGACATAACTGCGATCGAACAGCGGCTCGATCTTTGGAACGGAATAATTTATAGCCGCTTTCGTTTTGAGGATGAAAGCGTAGCGGTGCGAACTGCCGTGCACCCCGCGTTCGATCTTCTCGCGATCGCTGTCGAGTCGCGGCTGGTCGCTGCGGGAAAGTTGTCGATCACCATTAAATTCCCGTATGCATCCTCGACGATACAGGCGGCTCAATGGGACTCGCCTGACAAACATCGAAGCGATCTGTGGTATCAGAATTCGAATATAGCCGTCATAGATCGCTTTCTTGATTCCGACTTTTACAGCACCGTCTTCAAATCGAGCAGCGGCTCTTTTGAACAGAAACGCCCTCACGAATTTCTGCTGCGCGGAAATGGAACCGCGACGTTAGATCTTTCGGGGTATTTTACGCCGCAAGTTTCTAATTCCAGAGCATTGCCGATGGCTTCCGATACTTTTTCCGCGAGCGAATCCTACTGGAGAAAATTCTGGACTGGGGGTGGTACGGTCGATCTCTCCGAAACCAAAGATCCGCGTGCGAAAGAGCTCGAGCGGCGGGTTGTTCTTTCGCAATATCTGACCGCCATAAATTGCTCTGGTTCGATGCCTCCGCAGGAAACCGGATTGACCTGCAACAGCTGGTACGGCAAGTTTCATCTCGAAATGCATTGGTGGCACGCAGCACAGTTCGCCTTGTGGAACCGTCTGTCGATGCTTGAGAAGAGCTTGGCCTGGTACGGCAAGATACTGCCTAGCGCCAAAGAGCGAGCTCAGGGCCAAGGCTACGTTGGAGCTCGCTGGCCCAAGATGACCTCGGCCGACGGTCGCGACAGTCCTTCCCCGATCGGGCCCCTTCTGATCTGGCAGCAGACGCATCCGATCTTTTATGCCGAGCTTGTCTATGTAAATAACCCGACCGCGGCGAGCTTGCAGGCATACCAAGAGATAGTTCACGAGACGGCGAGGTTCATGGCATCGTACGCATATTTTGACGAGAGGGCCAACCGTTACGTCCTCGGGCCGCCTGTAATACCTGCGCAGGAAAATCATCCGCCCCGCGAGACTTGGAATCCGACGTTCGAACTCGAATACTGGCATTTTGGATTGACGACCGCTCAGAAATGGCGCAAACGCCTTGGTCAGAAACGCGATCCGAAATGGGATGACATACTTCGCAAGCTCTCGCCGCTTCCGGCCAAGGATGGCGTGTATCTTGCTCACGAGAATTGCCCACAGACTTTTACAGAACGAAATAAAGATCATCCGTCGATGCTTGCGGCGTATGGCGTTTTGACGGGCGAGAAGGTTGATCGCGATACGATGAGCCGCACGTTGAAAAAAGTAATGAAGGAATGGGATTGGGCCGAGACTTGGGGTTGGGATTATCCCATGACGGCGATGACGGCCGCGCGTGTCGGCGAACCAGCGATGGCCATCGACGCTTTGCTTCTCGACACTCCTAAAAATCATTACGCGATTAGCGGACATAATTACCAGCGGCCAGATCTGCCGCTTTACCTTCCGGGAAACGGCGGCTTGCTTTATGCTATTGCATTAATGGCAAACGGCTGGAAGGGTTCGCCGAGGCGAAACGCTCCGGGCTTTCCGAACGACGGTTCATGGACAGTTCGAAGCGAGGGCTTCAACAATTCACTATTCCAAACAATTTGATCTTCAGACATACAGGAGAAATCGATCATGCGTATCTTCGTTTTGGGTTTCATAACATTTGCGGCTCTTAACTGTTTCGGGCAGGCGCCGCTCGATGCGGCGGCTGAGAAAAAACGTGCGGACCAGTTGCAGGCACGCTATAACGACTTTGCTAATTTTGCCCGGTATCATGACGCGAACTCGAAACTGGCTGCGCCGGTAAAAGGCGAAGATCGCGTTGTTTTTATGGGTGATTCGATCACCGACATTTGGAAGATCGACCAATATTTCCCGGGAAAGCCGTATGTCAATCGCGGCATCGGCGGACAGACGACCTCGCAGATGCTGTTGCGTTTTCGGCCGGATGTGATCGATCTCAAGCCCAAAATGGTCGTCATCCTTGCCGGGACCAATGACATATCCGCTAACACAGGACCGATCACCATGGAGGCGATCGAGGGCAATCTTGCTTCGATGGTGGAGCTCGCGCGGGCGAACAACATCAACGTCGTTATGTCGTCGGTGATGCCGGTCAGCGATTACAACGTCGACAAAAACGGCAAGCAGATCATTCAAACCGTTCGCCGCCCACCCGCACAGATACTCGAGCTGAACGCATGGATCAAGAAATTTTGTGCCGATCGAAAGCTTCTTTATCTCGATTATTTCTCCGCCATGGCGGATGACAAAGGTTTTCTGAAAGCCGACATCGCGGGCGACGGGCTTCATCCAAACGCGAAGGGCTACGAGATCGCGACACCCCTTGCCGAAAAGGCGATCGAGACGGCCCTCAAAATGAAACAGCCGAGGTAGAATTGGGTGCCTGAGTTTGTTTCGCGTCACAAGAATCGGATTCGCAGCCTCATGTAGATCAATGGCCTACAGAGTTTTCCACAGGCTTTCCAGCTGTCTCGCTTTTTTTTAGAGCGCCTGGCCCTCGGCTACATTAATTGTAATACATTGTAATACAGCTTTTTCCGGCCAAACTTCGTTTGCGACCTGTGTTTTATTGGGTTCGAGTGGGTGACCGGCTCTATTCCGCTGTTCCACGGTTTTCACAATTTTTGTTGAACATTCTGGCCTTCAATCCAAAATCCGAAATCCGACTTCAAAATCAAAGTGTCCCATGTCCCCATTGTCCCAGTGCCCCAAACACGGGTTAAACAGCGTAAAACGGACAACAGGTGGTGGAGAACGGACAATTGAGACTGAAAAAACATCTGGTAACCGACTACTATTTTTTCAAAGATCAGGCGCGGACGGGGCAGCCAGAAAGACGTCGCCCGCGTCTTAGATGCAACAATGTATCATAACGGGATAGCCATGCCAGGAATTATTTTTTGGATAGGAGAAATGAAAATCGAGGCTTTGGTTCTCTGAGGGTTTGATGGTACCTCCAGTCATTTTCGCATCCCGAGAGTATTCTGGGCGGTCAAAGGAAATCCGTTTTGGGTCGACTGTGACTTTAAACTTCTGTGTATCCGTAAAAACCAAAAAAATATCGCGAGAACGAATAGTAACCGTATCTTCAAAAAGCCTTCGTTATGTCATCGCTCTTGATCCTCAAGGCTTTTCAGCAAGAAGGACCATATTTTCGATAATCGCTTAACTTCCGGCAAAATATGATATACGCTTTCTTAAAAACTCAAAATTGACGATAGGGTTTTTGCTGCTCGGGATCTGACGGGTTGAGTAATATTTCGAAGAATATGCAATATCGAAAATTTGGACGGACGAATTGGCAAGTTAGCGAGATAGGTTACGGAATGTGGGGAATGGGCGGCTGGTCAGGATCGGACGACGAGGAGTCGTTTGCGTCGCTGCAGAGGGCGGCCGATCTTGGCTGCAATTTTTTTGATACTGCCTATGCTTACGGCGAAGGCCACAGCGAGGCTCTTTTGGGCAAACTTTTGAAAGCCAATCCCGATAAAAAGATCTACACAGCGACCAAAGTTCCGCCCAAGAATCAGCAGTGGCCTGCGTTGCCGGAACACGGGCTTGCGGATTCGTATCCACCCGATCACATTGAGGAATTCGTTCACAAAAGTCTGAAGAACGCTGGTGTCGAGAGCTTTGATCTTGTTCAGCTTCATACATGGAACGACGGATGGGCAGCCGACGATTCGTGGGCAAACAAACTTTCGGATCTCAAGAGTCAGGGGCTGATCCATGCGGCCGGAATTTCGATCAATCGCTGGGAGCCGTGGAACGGCGTCAAGGCCGTGCGGAGCGGCAAGATCGATGCGGTCCAGGTGATCTACAACATTTTCGATCAGAATCCTGAGGACGAGCTTTTTCCGGCTTGCGATGAAATGAATGTAGCGGTGATCGCTCGTGTTCCATTTGACGAGGGAACGCTTACGGGCACGATGACGCGAGAGACGACATTCCCCGAAAACGATTGGCGGAGCCGCTACTTTACCAGGGAAAATCTGAATGCAAGCCTCGATCGGGTCGCCGTTTTGACGCCTCTGGTCCCGGCTGGTTCGACCCTCGCCGAGACGACGCTTCGATTTATTCTCAGCAACCCGACGGTCAGCACGATAATTCCCGGCATGCGAAAACTTCGAAACGTGGATGCAAATACCGCCGCGAGCGACAAGGGAAGTCTGTCAGCGGATCTGCGTGCCGAATTCAAAAAGCATCGCTGGGTGCGCAAACCCGCTCCATGGTCGGACTAGAAAAGTCGCTATCGGAAGGCAAACAGCGCATGACCAATGTTCGAAGATTTCAACAATAAGCAAAGGTGGTACTGGCCGTGGGTTCTAGCGTGGATCGTCGGGGTCGTGCTATCATGCCGCTGATTTTGTCCTGACCGGCCTCGTTGCGCTCTGGCTTTACGGATTTTTCGAGCACCACTAAATTAGGAAACTACCCACGGGTTACGAAATCCTCTTAAATCTTGACATTTTAGTAAGCCTTAGTATACCGTTGGTTCCCTAGAGTCAAACAAACAAAAATTGATAACTTGACAATGTAAAAGTGGAGGGCTTTTCGATGATCTTTAGACGTCTTTTGTCTCCTTTACTCCTTGTTTTTGTCATTTGCTGCGTAGCTCCTGCACGCTTCTTCTCGTTGGAGGTCAATACCCACGGAGGGTCTGCCGGCTGCGGCAGTATTTGGGTTGCTGGCTTTCACTCGTTCGATCTTTCGCTGGGCGTCTTTCCAAAAGGTTTTTCTACCTTTGAGGATTCCAATGCGGATCCTGCGGGCACAATTATTAAAACTCCGACCGACGGCGGGATCAAAGTAGACATCCCGATCAAGTATCAGGATCGATTTGAGAAGTGGAAGACAGAATTGCTTTCGACCGATTTTGGGCGCGAGCAATGGGATACTTACGCTAACAACAAAGGGTTCATTCTCACGCTCACCGTTTCAAATAAAAAAGGCAAGGGTGCCGGCACCGACAAGTATTTGTGGGACGAGAACGGCAAATTTGTCGGGGCGACGATCACACTAGGTGACGACCTCGACCGCGGCTATCCCGACCCGATCTATTACCCGGTAATGAATTCACTTTCCGCTGAGGACACTTCTTACTCAATAAGCGGAAGGTTATTGGCGGCCACTAAGATCTCGCATGAATTCGGACACGTGAATCAGACGGCGAAGGCAAACCGCACCTTTCTTCTACTTCAAAACCGGTTGATGCCCGAATATACCTCGATCTTCCTGAAGAACGGCCGTGATATTCAGGATCAAAAACTGGTCGATCTAGCCACCCAAATGGGCGGAACGCCCGTAGAGATATGGGAAAGCCGGGAGTATTGGAGCGAGGTAAACGCGATGCAATTCTTAAAAGATCGGATCGCTAAAGAGAACTATTATTGTTTCGTTTTCAATAAGATCAAACGAAACATAGAGGAATACGCGAAGGATTACGAGAAGCGATTCGATCAGTATACCGAGTATTCAAACTCGCCTTGCTGGAAATAAATTGGATCGATCATTAGGAAAAAGGCCGCTCAATGTGAGCGGCCTTTTTGCTGTCATCGAAGCAATGCCATCGCACTCCAAAGTGCGGCAGCCTGTCCATGCAGATCGCCCGTGAGTCTTTTCCGGTCAAGGTAATACTGAACCGAAAATCCTTTGTTAGTTCCCTCGCAAACGTCAGTGACGTTGGCGTCAGCATCAATATGTTTGACTAAACCAAGCCAGGCTTTTCGAGCCGCCGGGCCGTAAGTTTTCTTCGGCAGCCAGCCATTCTTCACCCCGGTGACCATGGCAAACGTAAACATTCCCGTGCCCGACGTCTCCGCCCACGATTCCGGATGGTCGAGAAGTTCACGCCAAAGTCCGTCGTCGCCCTGATATTTCAGCAGCGACTCCATCATCTTGGTGTAGCCCGATAGGATTCGGGGGCGCAGCGGATGATCCTTTGGAAGCGAAAGAAGCAGTTCCGACATTCCGGCCGCCTGCCAGCCGTTGCCTCGTCCCCAATAGAACTGAGCATCAGGAGCGTGGAAGAAAAGGCCGTTGGGCTGCTGCAACTTGTCGAGATACGCGGCCATGGTTTTGGCCGCCCGGTCGAGGTATCTGTTGTCATGCGTCGCCCGGAAAGCCTGGACCTGGATCGCCGTTATCATATACATGTCATCGATCCAATAACGTGCCTCCGAAGTAATGCCGTCAGGCGTCGGGACTGCCCACTGTTTGTCCGCGAAGTCCTGTCCGAAAGAAAGATATTTTTTCTCTCTGGTTTGTATGTAAAGCTCGAGCGGAACGATCCCGATCACTCGATAATCGACGTGGGCCTGGGGCGAGATCGCTTTGGCACCTTCCGGTGAAAGAAAGCGATCGAATTTTGCAGTCAAACGTTTTTGAAGGTCGGCGTCTTTCAGCTCTTTCGCAACGTTGAGCGACCCATACCATGCGCAGGCTTCGGGATAAATAACGAAGAGACGCTTGCCGCTCCTGTATTCGAAATCACGCTTTGCGAAATTCTCGGCGAGGCGTTTGCCGATCTCTTTTGGCGACTCACCCGCCGGCCATTTTTTGAAATAGTCGGTTTGCGAAACCGCGGACATAGGTAGGCAGGCAGACATCAGTAAGGTCAAAACGATCGGCAAAATGGTGGATCTCATAGCGTTTATTAGAAAGGCTAGACCGGTGGTTAACCGCTTTTCTGTTGATGTTATCAATACCATACTTCTTAGGCAAAAACCGGATGTTCACTTTTGCCGCCGTTCGAGTGTTTTGATAACGCTGGCAAAACTAATATCTTTTGCGGCCAACAGTACCAGAAGATGATAGATCAGGTCGGCGGCTTCATTCTTCAGCTTATCGTCATTCGAATCCTTTGCCTCGATCACCAATTCGATGGCTTCCTCGCCGACCTTTTGTGCGATCCGGTTGATCCCGGACGCAAACAGCTGGGAAGTGTACGAATCGGATTTAGGCCTAGTCTTGCGGTCGCGGATAATACCTTCAAGAGTTGTCAGAAAATTCGCGGATGTGTTTATTTCATCAAAGCACGTGTCGGATCCGGTGTGGCAGGTAGGGCCTGCGGGCCGCGCCTTGATCAGGATCGTATCCGTATCGCAGTCGGTCAGTATATTTTCAACAAAGAGGAAACTCCCACTGGTTTCGCCCTTTACCCAGAGCGTTTCGCGGGAACGCGAATAGAAAGTGACCTTTCCGCTCGTTTTCGAAAGTTCAAGCGCCTGAGCGTTCATGAAGCCGACCATTAAAACGATATGCGTGTCAGCATCCTGGACAATCGCGGGAGCCAAACCGTCAGCATACTTTTCGAAATCAATTTCCATACATTTAAAGGCGGACCGCGATCGAGTGTTCCGCGAGATACGCTTTCAACGCAGGAATCGTTATCTCGCCAAAATGAAATATGCTTGCGGCCAGGGCAGCATCAGCATTGGCCGCTTCAAAGACTCCGAGAAAGTCCTCAAACTTTCCGGCTCCGCCCGACGCTATCACGGGAATACCTACAGAATCCGAAACCGCACGCGTGAGAGCGATATCAAATCCGTCTTTTGTGCCGTCGGCATCCATTGACGTGAGCAGCAACTCACCGGCTCCGAGATCGCAGCATCGCTTGGCCCAGTTCAGGACGCCGTGCTCGGTCGCGTTTCGTCCACCGTTCAAATACGCTCGCCATCCCTGTCCATCCTGTTTTGCATCGATCGCGACAACGACACACTGTGAACCAAAACGCTTTGCCGCCTGTTCGATCAGGGCCGGATTCGAAAACGCGGCGGAGTTGATCGATACCTTATCGGCCCCTGAACTCAAAAGCTTTTCGATATCCTCCAAAGTCCTGATACCGCCGCCGACCGTAAAAGGTATGTCGAGCGTCGCCGCGACCAGCTCGACAAGTTCAACAAAAGTTCCGCGTTTTTCATTGGTCGCCGTAATATCTAAAAACACGAGCTCGTCTGCGCCTTGCTCGGCGTAGATCGCCGCCAGCTCGACCGCATCGCCGGCGTCGCGAAGATCCACAAAGTTCGTGCCCTTCACGGTCCGCCCGTCCTTGACGTCCAAACATGGAATTATTCTTTTAGCCAGCATTTGTATTGTGGGCAGAAAGCTCGCCGAGGCTTACTCGTTTTTCGTATATGGCTTTTCCGACGATCACCCCGGAACACCCGATCCGCTCCAATTCGCGGATGTCTCGGATATCACGAACGCCCCCCGACGCAATAAGTTTGAGCCCGGGTAATGAGCCTAGGAGTTCAGCGTAGAGATCCGCGGCCGGCCCTGCAAGGAGACCGTCTTTTGCAATATCGGTAACGAAAATATTATCGACGCCGCGATCCATGTAACTTTTAAGAAACGGCACGATATCCAGTTCGGTTACTGTCGTCCAGCCGTTCACCGCAACCTTTTTATCCTTCACGTCTGAGCCGAGCAAAAATCTCTCACATCCGTACGTATTGATCCATGCGGCAAACTGCTCCGGCGCGTTTGCCGCGATCGTTCCAATACTCGCCATTCGGGCTCCCGCGTCGAAGACCGACACGACATCTTTATCAGTCTTTATTCCGCCGCCAAAGTCGACGGTAAGAGATGTATTTGATGCGATCTTCTCGAGTACGCCCATGTTTTTCCGGCTACCGGTCTTTGCTCCATCAAGATCGACCATGTGTAGACGCTTCAGCCCGGACGCCTCAAACTTTTTGGCCATTTCCAGGGGTTCACCATCATACGTATCTTGTTTCGCAAAATCGCCCTGCGAGAGACGAACGCATTTTCCGTCGATAAGGTCGATGGCAGGTATTATCTCTATCATGTTCGCTTAGTCGATCTTCAAAAAGTTTGCGAGGATCGTCGCACCTACACGCCCGGATTTTTCCGGATGAAATTGGACGCCGTAGAAGTTTTCGTGCCGGATCGCTGCACTCATCTCCTGGCCGTAGAACGCCGATGCGATCGTGCCGTCACAACGCCGGACAAAGTAACTATTTGCGAAATACACGAACGACCCATCGCGCACACCTTCCAAAAGGTGCGTTTTGAGCATGGAAATGTTGTTCCACCCGATCTGCGGAACGTTGAGCGTATTCGATGGAAACCGCTCCACTTTTTGCGTAACGATACCCAGACATTCAGTATCGTTCTCTTCCGAGGACGCACATAGCAGCTGCATCCCGAGGCAGATCGCGAGCACGGGCTGTTTCAGCGAACGGATGGTCCCATCGAGATCCTTTTCGCGCAAATATTTCATTGCTGACGAGGCTTCGCCGACCCCCGGAAAGATCACTCGATCGGCACAACGAAGGGTAGCTGGATCATCCGTTATCTCGGAGTCAACACCGAGACGCTTAAGGGCGTTAGTCACCGAACGAACGTTTCCAGCGTTATATTTAACGATCGCAACTTTCATTGTGCTGGTTAGACACTGCCCTTCGTGCTCGGAAGGATCACATTGTCTGCGTCTCTTTTTACGGCCATTCGAACAGCCTTGGCAAATGCCTTGAAGATCGCCTCGATCTTGTGATGTTCGTTTGTTCCGGTCGCCTGGATATTCAGATTGCAGAGAGCCTTGTCGGAAAACGATTTGAAAAAGTGGAAGAACATTTCGGTCGGCATTTTACCGATCTTTTCGCGTTTGAATTCAGCCTCCCAGACGATCCAATTCCGTCCTCCAAAATCGACCGCCACGTGAGCCAGACAATCATCCATCGGAAGAACGAACCCGTATCTTTCGAGTCCGCGTTTGTCGGCTAACGCGACTGAAAATGCCTCGCCGAGCGTGATCGCAATGTCTTCGATCGTGTGATGTTCGTCGATATGTAGGTCGCCTTTGCAAGCGATCGTTAGATCGAGAGACCCGTGTCGAGCAAGCTGCTCGAGCATGTGATCGAAAAACGCAATACCGGTCGAGATCCCGGCTTTACCGGTTCCATCCAGATCGAGTTCAACCAGAATATCTGTCTCGTTCGTTGTTCGCCGATGCGAAACTTTCCGGTTCGGCATCCGCAAAAATTCGTAGATCTGACGCCAGCTTTCCGCGACCAAGGAAATCACCGAATCATCCTCGGGAACGGCGAAATTCTTGCTTTTTAGCCAGATGGCTTTGGTGCCGAGATTCTTTGCTAGCTCGACATCAGTTTCGCGGTCGCCGATCACATAGGAGTTTGCTAGATCGTAGTCGCCTTCGAGATATCGCGTCAGCATCCCGGTTTTCGGCTTTCGCGTAGGCTTGTTTTCATGTGGAAAGCTGCGGTCGATACAGACGTCATCGAATGCGATTCCTTCGCCTTCCATCAACTCGATCAAAAAGTCATGCACCGGACGAAAGCTTTCCTCCGGGAATGAATCGGTGCCCAACCCATCCTGATTAGTTACCATAACGAGTTCGAAATCCATCCCTGCGGCAATTCGGCCAAGATACGTCAGAACCCCGGGCAGCAATCTCAGCTTCGCGAAACTGTCCACCTGAAAATCTTCCGGCTCCCCGATCAACGTGCCGTCGCGGTCAACGAACAAAACCTTTTTCATATTTTCTCAGCGCTTCCAGCAGAGTAGCATTCTTGGCTGGCGTTCCTATCGTGATCCGTAGGCACCCGTCGCAAAGTGTGACATTCGATCTATTTCGCACGACGATCTTATCGCTCAGCAAAAGACGATAGATTCCATTTGGGTCTGTCATCTTAACGAGAAGAAAATTTGCATCCGAAGAATAGACCGTCTCGACAAACGAGAGCTCAGCCAGACTGCCAGCCAGCTCTCGGCGCATTTTCACGATTTTCGCAATACGCTCGTCGACCAAAGAACGGTTTTCGAAGGCTTCCAAGATCATCTTCTGTGCGATCTCACTTACGTTGTACGGCGGCTTCACCTTGTTCATCAGATCAATGATGGGGGCATTCGCGAACGCCTTTCCGACACGCAACCCGGCGAGACCCCACGCCTTAGAGAATGTTTGCAGAACTACAATATTTGGGTGTTTTTCAATCTCTGGAATAAATGACTCTTTCTCGGAAAAATGTATATATGCCTCATCAACGATGACTATTCCACAAAAAAAATCCGCGATATTCAATATCGAATCACGCTCGAGAGAATTACCAGTCGGATTATTTGGCGAGCAAAGGAAGATGAGTTTGGTGCATTCGTCGATAGTATTTCGAATCGATTCAGTGTCCAATTCGTAGTCGGGGCAAAGATCAGCGCGTTTTACTTTTACGTCGTTGATGTTTGCTGCGACCTCGTACATCCCATATGTCGGGGGGCAGATCAGGATATTATCTTTGCTAGGACTGCAAAAAATCCGAATCAGCAGATCGATAGCCTCGTCGCTGCCGTTACCGATGAAGATATTTGAAGTGCCAACGCCGACTTCGACCGCGACTTTCGCTTTTATAGCGGTCTGTAACGGATCCGGATAACGACTGTAGTCCGCAGAAAGCGGCGATCCCAAGGCGTTTTCATTGGCATCGAGAAAGATCTCAGCGTCGCCGCCAAATTCGCCGCGAGCGGATGAATACGGAACGAGTCGTCGGATATTGCCCCGCACCAGTTTACTCAGATCAAATTCCATCGATTGCCTCCAGCCTGATCGTTATCGCCCGTCGATGAGCGTCCAAACCTTCGGCTGCCGCGAGGATCTCGATTGTCGGGCCAAGCCTCCTCATTCCTTCTTCCGTGAGCTTTTGGAAGGTGATCTTTTTGACAAAGCTGTCCAGCGAAACACCGCTGAACGACCTGGCAAATCCTGCTGTGGGAAGCGTGTGATTCGTGCCCGAGGCGTAGTCGCCGGCACTTTCGCATGAGTAATTCCCCAGGAAAACCGATCCCGCGTTTATGATCTTCTCAGCGATCTCATCTGCCTTGTCGACTGCGAGGATAAGATGCTCGGACGCATATAGGTTGACGATGTCTATGGCTTCCGCCATATCCCGGACAAGGATCGCTTTTGAATTCGTGAGCGATCGCGTCGCGATTTCGCGCCTGGGAAGGTCAACGATCTGTCTTTCGATCGCAATGAGAGTTTCGTTGATCACCTCTTCACAAGCAGAAACAAGTAGCACCTGACTATCGGGCCCGTGCTCCGCCTGGGATAGCAGATCAGCAGCAACAAACGCTGGTACAGAAGTGTCGTCCGCGAGTACCGCAACCTCCGACGGCCCTGCGGGCATATCTATGGCGACTTGATGCGAAACCATTTGCTTTGCAGAGGTGACAAACTGGTTGCCCGGACCGAATATCTTGTAGACCGCAGGTACTGTTTTTGTGCCGTAAGTCATCGCCGCGATCGCCTGAGCGCCGCCGATCTTGAAGACCCTTGAGATTCCGCAGAGTTGAGCGGAATAAAGGATCGCATCGTCTGCCTTGCCGTCACGATCAGGGGGCGAACACAAAACGATCTCCTTGCAGCCAGCAAGTCTTGCTGGGACGCCCAACATCAAAACTGTCGAGAAAAGCGGTGCGGTTCCTGCCGGTACATAAAGCCCTACCTTTTCGATCGCTACCGATCTTCGCCAGCAAGAAACTCCTTCCGTGGTCTCTATCTTCTTGATGTCTTCGAGCTGGGCCGAATGAAACTTTTCAATATTGGCTGCAGCGACATTGATCGCGACCTTCAGGTCCGCCGAAACTCTCTGTTCCGCGGCTGCAAATTCCTCGGGATCGACTTCGAGGCCGTCGATATTTACACCATCAAATACGGCCGTGTATTTTCTGAGTGCGTCGTCGCCGTCGGACTTTACGGTGTTCAAAATCTCTCGCACGGCTTTAGCGATCGATCGTAGATCGACAGGCGGCCGATGCAATATCTCCGGCCAAGTATCTCTGGTTGGATAGCGCATTATTTGCATAAGATCAGCGGATCATCTGCTCAATTGGCACGACCAAAATACCTTCCGCACCTGCGGCCTTTAGCTTCTCGATTATTGCCCAATAATCGTCTTCGTCGATGACAGAGTGCACCGAACTCCACCCGCTCAGAGCAAGCGGAAGCACCGTAGGGCTTTTCATCCCCGGCAGCAGGTCTTTTATCTTCTCTAGTTTATCGTTGGGCGAATTTAGCAGGATATATTTATTTTCTCTCGCTGCATTGACGGCTTTGATGCGAAAAAGAAGTGACTGAAATATTCCATCCAACCCAGGATCAAGATCGGGTCGTGAAACCAGTACGGCTTGGGAATCCATCACTCGTTCGACTTCCTTTAAGCCATTTGAAAAAAGCGTACTGCCTGAGCTGACCAGGTCACAGATCGCATCTGCGAGACCAATACTCGGAGCGATCTCGACCGAGCCGCTAATGGTGTGAATCTCAGAGCTGACTGCATTTCGTCCAAGGAATTGGCTCAATATTCGCGGATAGCTGGTCGCGATCTGTTTTCCATTGAGGCTTTCGATCGACTTGTACTCAAACGCCCTCGGCACGGCTAGTGAAAGGCGACATTTGCCGAAACCAAGCCTCTCGATCTTCGATACATGCGAATCCTTTTCCGCCAAGATATTTTCGCCAACGATCCCTGCATCGGCCACGCCGTCCTCGATGTATTCCGGAATATCATCGTCGCGAAGAAACAGTATCTCGAGCGGAAAATTATAGGCCGTCGATCTGAGCTTGCCCTGGCCTGTTTCAAAGCCTACGCTGCATTTTCTCAGCAGATCGACCGACGGTTCGCTTAGGCGGCCCGACCTTTGTAATGCGATCTTTAAATTCCTGTCTGGCATAAAATAAACAAATAGCCCGAGACTTTTTTGAAGCTCGCGACGGTTGGTAACTAATTAAAAAGGGGAATTAGTTCACGCGATGATGGTTCGCATGATGGTGGTGGTGACGATGTGTTGAGGAAAGAATCACTGTGCTAAGTATTTTGCACACACCCCGCCAAAAAAGCAAGGCTTTATTAAAAAAGTTCATCGCGGAGTTGTCGAATACGGCCAAGACAGTTTCGTAATCGTCGGATGTGTCGACGCTAAGGAAGAAGTTCTGTGCGTTCGGAAGATGTGCAAGTTCGGCAATGTCAACGATCCGGGCATTGAACGTTGCGGCTAAGTTCCGCCACCGCCACTTCGATCGCCCTAGACCGGATTTGAAGCGGTTGCCAAGGCCTCAGCAGCGTGTTCGATGATAATGCGGCCCTCGATCATCAACGCCGATTTATCGCGGCCATCCAGCGACCATTTTCGACCGGCTGGTACAAAGACCTCGATCTGTCGTGTAATAGTAACAACCCCACCTTAGCCGAGCTGTTCAAATGTTGGCAGCTCAGTATCTGCCATCGAGAGCGGGCAGTAGCCGGTAGGGATGCCGATCAGATGGACCTCATCGACAAGGACCTCGCTGCCGTCGACACTGAAGAAGAAGAGTCCCGTCAGTTTATCCTTTAGGAGATCGCAAACGAAGAATTCGCCATTACGTGTAAACAGGAGGCTTACCCCCGCTTCCAATTTACCGGGTTTTGCCACCGTGACCAGCGATTCCTCGCCGATCCCGAATCGATCCATGATGCTGCCAGAGAAGTAGAAGGTTTCGAGCGACCCGGATTGTTGCTTCAGGGGCCCTGAAGCTTTGATCCGGGAGATATCTCGCTGAACCGATCCTCGAACGACCGGCGTTAAGTCCTTAGCGTCCTGACGGCGAGAGCGGCGTTTTATGCCGAGTTCATCAAAGATCTCGGGGAACTGCTTGTTCAGCATTTCCGACAGGGCCTGGTGGTTCTTGAGCCCAAGAAGCTTCGACGCCTCGACGATGCCTCCGTTGGCTTCTCGCATCGCCTTGAGGATCATGAATTTCTTGAATCCACGAACTGAATCGTGCAGGGAAGTAGTGTTTACGCAGTAGATCTCGGATGAAAAGAGGTTTGAATACTTCTTTGCGGCCGATTCACCGATCCGCGATTTAGCTAGGCTTTGCAGGTCTGCGAAGTTGGCCAATGCATCCTCAAGTAGGTTCATCCTCAGCAGACACCGGCATTTTGTCCAAATTGAATCGACGTGGCCCGCGAAATCCTCGCCTCTATTGAACATCTCGATCGCACGCTCGACCTGTGTCAGGGCGTCGCCAGGTTTGTCCTGGTCGAGATACACCAAGGCTCGGGTGTCGAGCATGTGCGGCATCCATCCAAAATCTTTAAGCGAGAGGTTGATCTCTTCCGCCCGATCGAGCAGCTCATGAGCGACTCCGAACCGGCGAAGCTGTTTGTTAGAAAAGGCCAGATTGTTAAGGGTCGACACGATAAAGCGTCGATTGTTCAATTCACGGGCGTAATGAATCGCTCGGTCAAGATGATAGATCGCAGCCTCATATCTGCTCAGAACGTTGAAAAGGATACCGGCCTGATTATGAAACATCGTTTTCAGGCGATTGTCTTGGCAGACCTCCATCGGCGTGGCTATCTGCTCGATAATCTCGATGCCGGGCTGGAATTCGCCTTTCCAGAACATCACCATCAGCTTATTTACCTTGATCTGTAGATAAACCGGGTGCAATTCGTTGCCCTCGAACGTCTGTTCGATGACCTTTAGGATCGTCTCGGCCTCTTCGATCTCGCCCGAATACCAGTAGCAGACGGCCAGCATGACCTGCGACTCGGCGGATCGTTCGGTCAAGCCTTCCTCGTCGAACAAACTGATCGCCCGGGTCAGCAGATCTTTTCCGCGGAGATGGAAGTCTATTCGGCCTTTACTGTGGCCGTAAAAACTTAAAAAGAAACCGCAGAGCCTGAAAAGCGAAGCTCGGATGGCCGGGTCGAACTGCGTAAACTCCGGATCACGCTCAATATCGCCCCAGATCGGAGCAAAGATCGACTGAGATAGCTCAAGGTTCCGGCAAAGCTCCGCGTTTTGAGCTTCTTCAATGAGGTCGAGAACCTCTGTGACCTCTGCTATACGTGTGGAACCCTGCTTCATATAACGAAGTTAGCAAGAAATCTTGCTAAAATTAACCAATGATGAACAAACTAGGTTAGATCATCAATCCAATTAAAACACGAGGAGACTAAATTTATGAAACGACTAGCTTTAACGCTCGTCCTAACGTCACTATTTTCACTTACCGTTGCTGCCGATGATGGCCAGATCCCGATCGGAGGAAAGTCCGGAACGTGTAATCCAAGCGTTCAGTGTCATTCAATAACCACACCAGACCCAACAGTAGACACCCCTCAAACGTCGGACACGACGATAACCGACATCGGCGGATCCGCGATTATCGAAGTCCTGAGAAGTATGGGCCTGACGTAAAACCTCCTAAAATGCCCAAATCAACCTTGCCTCCGGGCCTATTCCGGAGGCTTTTTTCTTCCAAGAATTCAGGAGCTCCGTAAACACATGCTTTTATTTGCGAGAGATTGGTGCCCATTGGGACGATCAATACAAATATTTACAACCTTTGTAAACAAAAACGCGTTTTTAGTCAACCCAATACTGCGATTTCGCGATCAAGTGATCGATATAGATGCCCGAAGTATCCCACTGGGTTACCTCTCCGTCGTCGATTAGTGGGTGATACCGCACATACGTCTGAATGTGCGATTGCAAATGCTCGCAACCAAAATTTCGAGGATCTGGACAAATCAAAATGTCGAAATGGCGGCAAATGTGAATCACTGTCATCATCACGCCGGAGGGTTGTTTTACTGGAGCCGGTGATAGGACTTGAACCTACGACCTGATGATTACAAAATCGAAATAAGCACTTTTCACCAACTGTCTCACAGTGCTATCTATTTGCATTCATTATACTTACGCATTTCGCCAAAAATCCTATATCACCCCAAAACTGCACAGACTCCCTACATTTTTCACTACAGTGAGCACTCGTCTCTCGCAATCGGATCGAGCAATTTGCTGACAGCTGATTGCAAGCAAGATTTTGGGGTTAGTCGCACTTTTCATTCTATGAGAGAGACGATCACGTCTTTGCTTTCGCAGAGTCTCCTCATGTAGCTGACTTCAAGACTTCGCAGTAGCTGCAGAAGCCTCCGAGTTCAATTGAAACAACTTCCGATCCTTCAAATGTTGCTGGTACAATGTACTCCGTAAAGAGAAGATTTCTCCCAATAAATTTCTTGCAGCGTCCGCAGGTTGTGGCCCAGTATTTTGTATCGAGTGTGCTGCTATATTGCCACTCAATCTGAGCTCCGTGTTCACGGGCAATGGCCATTTCCTTTTGTGAGAATTGGTCGGGACCAATATGTGAACCTCTCGAATGGTCACCTTCGATAAACGGAACTTTCATCTTCGTATTGCAGCCATAACACGGAGCTTCTACCAACTTCATCTCAATCGGCTCTTGAAAATGGCCACAGTCACGGCACCGCTTGCGATCAGGACAAAGCTGGACATGATCTGCGCTACTAAGCTTTGTAGAAACGTCGTTTAATACCGCATCGGAATCAAGATGCAGTTCAATAAGAGTGATTCCATTCATTCTGTAATAGTCTTTGACCGCGTTGTCCGGGGCGTGTGTTACGACTGCCTCGATAACGGCGTACACGCGGCCATCGTCATCAAATAGGGAGATATCAGGGCGACAAATGCTAAGAGAATGTTCCAGAGCGACGCGACGAGTCTTCTTGATGAGATCACCTGAATGTTCCCGGAAGCAGTAGATGCATTTCCAAGAAATCGGAAATGCATCTTGTCCGTCGAGCCGCTGCTTTATCTCGTTGACGAGCATTGTTTTGAATTCGAAATGAAGAGCCGATTCAGGGTTGCAGTTTGGTGTAAGAGACTTGTGTGCAAAATGCGGGCGTTTGCTGCCTATCCCAGTTTTCCCACTTTTTTTGAGGACGAGCGGATCTTTACGAAAGCCGCATGAGAAGACACCACCCTTGTCGGCGTCGACAGCGTGTATCAACTCGCCCATTTCGCTTCTCGCGACACCGTAAAGTACTTGCTTCATTCCTTACGACCGCGTTGTTAAGTCCAATAAAAATATTAGCTGACCGAACCGGTTTTTCCGAAAGGCAAAAGCTTGCAGAAAAGGTTGAGGAGCTTCATTGTCTCAATCGAGCTCGATGGGGTGGTGGCGATTCGCGGATCTGCTACGACAACGGCTAGGCACTGGGCGCGCGAGATCGCGACATTGATCCGGTTTTGGTTGAGGATGAAGCCGATGCCTCGCGATCCGTACTCACCAGAGCTTGAGCACAATGACAGAATACAAACGGGGGCTTCCTGTCCCTGAAACTTATCAACACTCCCGACCCGAGCTCCCGCTGGAAGACGATTTTCTAGAGCCCTTACCTGAGCGTTGTACGGTGCAATGAACAGGAAATCCGACAGATCCAGTAGTCGGGTTAATCCATTCTTATCGGTGTACTGTACGCCGATAAGGCCATTGTAGATGTCGAGTACTCGCTCGACTTCCTCCTCACTATTTTGGATATTCCCGTCGTGTTCGATTCCATGAAAGACAATTCCAGATCCAGCATTGCGATCGCCCGAAACATCAATTGCCTGATTCGAGCAATTTGCATGCGAATGAAGCCGGCCTTCATAAACACTTTCTGAGATAAAATCACATACTGCGGGGTGCATTCGTCGAGATTCTCCCAAGAAGATCCCATAGTCATGCGGGACAACGGAGTGAAACTGAATCGCGTCCTCGCTGCTGTTGTCGACATCTTTCAATGCATACTGCAGGGCTGAGAGCCGTGCGTCACCAGGATGCGAACCTTGAATCGGCTGTTCGAGCTGCATCTGATCCCCCAGCAGCACGAGATTCTTTGTGCACCTAGTCATAGCGACTGCATTGGCAATCGGAACCTGCCCCGCTTCATCGACGAAAAGGTAATCTAGATCGTGATTCCAGTCGGCGCGCGAAAATAGCCATGCTGTGCCGGCAATGATGCCATCGGTGTAGGCCGAGAAGCCCTCTCCTCCGTCTTTTGCATAAAGAAATCCCGGATTGTCTTTGAAGACTTGCTCATCGCCGCTGCCGCTTGCCTTCACTCCGATCAACGGTAGGTTCTTATCCTTGAGCACCCGAGCGCAGCCGTTAACGAGGTTCATTATCGCTTTATGCCCGTTCGAAGTGATGCCGATCTTATTGCCTGTTGCAAGTAGGTTCGCGATCATATGCGACGCGGTGTAGGTCTTACCGGTCCCTGGCGGCCCTTGGATGACCAAACAATCACCGTTCATTTTACCGGCGACCCTAATCGCAAGTTCGGTGGTTGATTCGTTAGCGCGAGCCGGCAATCCGGCCGGAGCCGTGCGGTTCATCAGTGATTCTGCAGCGGGATTCAGCGATTTCTTAAGTTGCGATTCAGCGACGAGCGCCAACGCATCTGGAATTGGATCCGGGCTAACAAACTCGTCAGGCACGAGAGAACCATGCGAAGGAAACTCGCTACCAAAGGCTCCCAGAACTTTCTTTCCGGCCTTTAGATGCAACGACCCGTTTGCGAGGTCGAGTGCGACGAGGTTGAATCGAGTTTGTTTTGCGTGAGAAAACACTACCTTCTTTTTGTCGCCGGCTGACAACTTGCACTCTTGGTTAGGGTCAAACCGGTACTCCTGAACTAGCGACTGCTTCTCGGGTACAGGCTCTCCGACGGCCTCAACATCCGCGATGCATCCGTTATCGTCTCGAAGGACTTCAGACTCTGAGTTGCAGCGGTCAAAGAACTTCCACCAAACCGGTTTGCCTTCCCGTCGATGAAAGTCAACCAAGTCGGCTAGCATCAATGAGGTATCGTCCTTCTTTTCTCGAAGCTTACGCACGATCTCCAATCGACCTGCGGTTCTCTCATCAGGGTCCTTGATGTCAGATTGGTCAGCGGACCGAAGGGCCGATGAATCAGTTGACGGGGGAATGCCGTTTGTAGCAGCCAACTGCCTCAGCCATCGGCCGAGTTCCGCTGTAGAATCGCAGTCGTCCTTGTTGTAGTCGCGAATCTCCTTAAGGATCGGACTGTTCTGCCATTCACCCGATTCTCCGCTCTCCATCCAACGTGCATAGTGAACAACTGACCCGATCGACATCGTTACTTCACCGATACGGCCTTGGGTAAAGTAGATTTTCTCAACCTTCTTAAGTGAGTAGCTGTCCTCACCGATCCTCAAACCCTGGCGCACTATCTTGTAAAGATCTACGAACACTTCGTGCCGCAGCAGCTCATCGACCTGGTCCTCACGCGTCGTATGAAAGTTGCTCAGCCGTCGCACCGCCGTGACCTCGTAGGGGGCGTAGTGATAGATGTGCATGCCTGGATTCTTGAGCCAACGGTCATATGCCCAGTCTATGAAGTTCTCGAATGCTATCTTTTCGCTCGCGCGGTCATGCGCCCAAAAGTCCGTAAACTCATACTCGCCGGTATCAGAGTCGATAGTCGTATTACCGAATAGATACTCCAATCCACCGGGAATGAGAGGGAAGCCCTCCATGTCGAAATAGACATCGCCCGAATTCGCTTCTGGAATTGCACCAAGACCCACAGGACGTCCGGTGTCATCGATAGACGGGAGAATGTCGAACTTGGCTGTTGCACTCTTATCGGTCTTTCGAAGCTCGCGAGTCTCTTTTTGCAATCGAGCTTGATGAACCAGTTTCTCAAGCGTTGAGGCGGGCATCTTTGGAATTGAGCTGACTCTCGTTTCTGCGAGAGCGGATAGTGTTTCGATACCTGACTCGTTGAGTTTCTTGATCTCGCCAGTCGATATTCCAGCAACACGGACAAGATGATCCCTCTCATCCAGATATCGGTCTGCGTGCGTTTGCCACCTTCCGTGATCAGCTCGAGGGTCGGGAATAGGTCGATGGTCGAAATTGCCATCAAATGCATCTTGCATTTCAAGAAAGCACTTCTTGAGTTGGCGATAGTAGTGGATGAAATCTTCCGTTCTAAATTCAACTCGTTCAGATATCCCTTGGGCATCCGCGCCAAGGATAACCCCGAATTTCCCTGGAATCGGTTCGCCGATTATCTCGGAGAACAGCTCTGAATAGCAGCAAAGCTGAATCGCGTAGTACGGCTTCGGTGAGCGGGCAAGTTTCGTGTCCCAGATTTGATACCGATCCGTCGATTCATCAAGAATGATGAAGTCGGCGTACCCAGCGAAATTGGCAGACTCCAGCTTCGCTTGATAAATGATCGAGTGGCGTCGCTTGATGATCTCCCGTACATCGGCCGCCGAATCGCCATCTCGCATTATCTCAAAAAGATCATCAACGCTATCCCGAAACTGTTCTAAAATCACCTGCTCGTGTGCCTCGCCCGTTTTGACTATCAGCTCTGCATCTTCAGAAAGCTCATCAGGTACCAACTCGCCCGGACGCTCAAGATGATATCGATCCATCCATGAAGCGAAGGGCGACTCAAGGTAACGAACAAGGTCGGTGGGCGAATAAATTAGTGCTCCGGAAACTCTTTTCATTTGTTGATCGTTGGCCTGGAGGCGAGACGTCTTTCAACATCACCCGTTTCTCCCAGCCTTCGGCTAATCATCCGATCTGACGGATAAATGGGGCGAGGGCGGGTTTGAATCTCTCCATGGCTGAGATAAGGGCTTCGTGAATTTCGGGCCAATTGGATTCGTCGTCGCGGTCGCCAATGAAATCGATGCGCGCTGCAACGCGGCTCGCCCGCCGCTCGGGAAGTTCTTCCCAAGACAAATTTCCGCCGAACGCAGCTTCGATCTCACTCCGGTTCGCGAGGAGTTGTCCAAAGATCTGCTTGCTTGTTTCTGCATCGGTCCGGCTTATGTATAGGTCTACCCGAAAGTCATTTCGATTCGCCACGTATGCGAAATCAAGGCCACCCAGTCCGCTGGCGGCCGTCAGATAAGATCTGTGAGCCGTAGACATCCGAAGTCTAAGGTCGGTCCGGGCATTCGAAAGCAGGGCTAACTGCTCCCAAAACCGCCGAAGTATCGCGACCTCGTTGCGTTCTTGTTGCTCGCTCTGCTGCTTTCGGCGAATGCGGATCTGGTAATCCTCTGCTTCGGGTAGTGGTATGATCGGCTGGATATCAATGAGCATCCTTTCGCCATCCTTGTAAGGCATCATTCGGATGCATCGGATATCTAAACCAACCTCATTCAGCCACATTACCGCAGTTGTAAGCTCTTTCCCAAAATTCGCCGAAACAAGCACGATCTTGATCTTTTTCCCGAAGTTTTCTTCGATCAGGCCAGGGGCTGAAATGTGCGCCCTAAGACGGTCTTCGGCGTCGGACGGGTCGCCTAACTTTCTAAGCAGTTCTCCGTACGTATAGGCGGCGTCCTGAAAGGTCATCTTTGATATCATCGCGGCATACCGAAGGGCCTGTAATTCCATGTGTGCGCCTTCGTTGTCACGCTTCAATTCGATTACTACCAGGCTCCCATCGCGGTCCACACCAAGTAGATCGATTCTTCTCCGCGAATCCTCCCACTCGCCATACTCCTCCGCGATTACTAGAACATCAGGCAGTATTACGCCGATATCTCGTAGAAGTCGCCCCTGCATGTCTGTGCGCTCGTAAAACTGCTCAGTTGCGAAATTCGTCGCCTTTATCTCGGCAAATCCATCGCCGGTGATTTCGTAAATTGCCATAATGTTCTCGTCGTCAGGACGACCCATTAGATCTATCTTCAAAAGGCAAAGGTCACTAAGCTGTCTTTTGCTCTGGAAAATGGAATTCTCAGGAGGCGGCGTTTGTTATATTCCGCCTGGCCGCTACCAGAGAAGCCGTTCTGTATTTGGGCAAAAAGACCGCGTGTAACGAAGACAAATACATGCTCAAATTCGAGCCCCTTTATTGCTCGAACGCTCGTCAGATCTACTTTCTTAGCATAGGGAATCTTCTCAATTACATCCATAATTTCCGCTCGTTCATGGCTGAGCTGGATTCCCTCCGATACAACGAGCAGGCCATTCTTGCGGCTCATGAATCCCGAATTTGCCATTAGTCGGAGTATCTCTTTCGTCACGTCGAAGGCCGTTGCTTCCGGGTAGATCTCCAAGTACCCTGCTGGATTTGGAAAGTTCAGATCGTTCGAGAGTTCAGTCATCTTCTCGAATTTGCTTTTGTGTGCTTCGATCTTGTCGCTTGCTAGAAAGGGAGTGGATTCAGCGATGGTGTTTACTACGTGGACAGTATTTGCGCCGAGGTTTGCCTTCTGCCGGTAACAATCCTTCAGGTAGAACGGTTCGAGATCTCCGTCGTACTTTATCTTGTGAAATTCGGCGTCCGAAAGCGGCTGATCAAGCTGTAAGGGGTCAAAACCTAGGACTACGGATTTGAGAAAGCCTTCCTCTTTTAATCGGACCGCAGATTTAAGCTCATCCAGTGTTGGATCGTCTACCAAAAGAAGATCCAGCGGAGTTTCGTCATAGCAACTTGAGCGGTACTTAGAAATGTTGGCCCCTGTTATTCGCTCGATGTACTCAGCCAGGGCATCGGAAATGTGGATCCCAACCTCGTAGTCTTCGGAGAGATCATGGAGCAGGTTAAGAAGGATGCACGTCTTTCCGGTTCCGGGGCCGCCCACGATCATTGACGAACACTCATCTTTATCCAGAAGCCTGTTTTCAATACAGTCGAGTACATACTGTTGTTCGTCAGTCAAAAAATACAGCCAGTCATCGGTGGTCTCTTCGGCGTACGCAACTGTGACAGTCCTATCCGGATTTCGTTTGAAAAAATTCGATGCCGTGCTCGAATAAAACACCTTAGGAGCCGGGGTCGCACTAGACAAGTCTAAGTCGCGCTTTCGGTCGTTGTACCGTGGCACTACTTCATGGTTGCCTAGATCAAGGAGAATCAATGAATTATTGGTGTAATCCGCAAGGATTCGCCACGCTCCGCAGATATCCACTTCAATTACCCGCTCGCTACATTGTTCGAGCCGATCGTATTGATGAAGGATCGTGCGACGATCGGAGGCAATTCTTCGCAATAGATCGTGAACTGCACCTTCGGCGAAGTTCTTTATCGGCAAACTTGCTCGGGAATACGCCTTCACAAAGCGGTTTGAAGTAAGTACTTTGAAGCTAGGGTTTACCATTAACAATTTTCTATCCGTTACTTAAGAGCTCCGATTCTCCTTGTGTCTCTGCGGCAAGGCTAAACGATTCATGGGCCGGCCCTGGTGCCTTGAGTAAGAATGGAGATGTTCCTCGCCGCGGAGTCCACATCGACACCTATGGGCATGATTCTGAGCGTACCCATCGCCTCTCTAGCCGAGTTCTTCGTAGAAGCGTGTAAAGTCGGGCAATGCAGGCGTGGGTATCGTGGCCCCTACTATGCTCGCGTCGGCTCGGCAGTAGATTTATGTTCCCCGATCCATGAGGTGATTCCTTCACGGAGGTCGCTGACCAGATCCTCAGATATGAGCCAGAGCGTTCGCTGTTTCATCTTGCCTCGGATCTTATCAGCAAGCACCAGGGCGGCCTTGTCCCACCAGGGATGCATCTTCAGATGGTCGCTCGGGCTAACGGCGCGAAAGTATAAGAGGGATCCGTCGTCGAGCCACTCTAAGATGACCGCCCACCCGTAAAAGCCTGGATCGCGTCCGCCGCTTGGGGCATAAAAAAAGATGATGGTGTCTCCGGGGTTTGGTGATTCACCGCGAACCAGTCGTTGACCCACTGGCCAGACCCAGCGCTCGCCTTCCCAAATCTCCAGCCGGTAACGGCTTGGCGGCCAGTTCTTCTGATTCAATTGGTACATCCAAGTTGCCATTTCGATTCTCCTAAGAATTGTTTCAACGATTCCCTCCGACGGCGTGTCCCTTCAGATCAATCATGAAGGTTGGACAAATCCGTTTATCATTCCATCCTGGGACGAAATGCTTTGGGATTTAGCTCCAACAGGCTCTCGACTGCTCCTGCTGCCACCAAAATCGCATAGATGTCCAGGTCCTTAATCTCTTGTTCATTCTCAACAAATGATGAGAGGTATTTGTTGGACTTAGGCTCAATACCGGCTCTATTGCATAAGAGGTGAGCTACGGATTCCGCCTCGACCTCCTTTGAGTCATCCGACTTATGCGTGCGGTCCTTGATCTTTAGTTTCTTATCGGCCTCAAGGTGTCCAAGGAAAATGTGGCCGAGTTCGTGAGCCAGGGTCGTGAACTGCGTTGGTAACGTATGGTTCTTGTTAATGTTGATCCGATAATTGTTTCCAATCTCTTCCGAACGTGACAGAACTCGGACGAGCCCGGCGTGGGCATCACCTCCATCGACCTCGAACCACGAAATTCCTTTGCGCTCAAGCAAGACCTTGAATCGGTCGAAGGATGCTTTATCGATATCGCCGCGGGCGGTGAATGCAAATACATCACGCGGAAGTTCGGTGCCTTCTGTATCCACCACGTCGTATACAAAGCCGACCGGCCCAAAAGGCCACATGATCACCAGCGGGCGCGTTCCTTCCTTAGGGTACCTTCCGAATTTCTCACACCTGGGCGATCTTTCGTTCGGTGATGCTCTTCAAACCAGGGACCTGCTCCGACAGCTCAGAGGCAAGAAGCATCTAGTTCTAGGCAATCACGATAAGGTGATCCGATCGAATCGTGATATCCAAGGCTATTTTGCAAGTGTCCAGGAATATAAGGAACTTGAGTTCGACAAGAAGAGAGTCGTGCTTTCTCATTACCCTTTTCTCTCGTGGCATGGAAGCTATCGGGGAAGTTGGCACCTTCACGGACACTCGCACAACGGACTCACCGAAGCCAACGCAAAGGTGCGGCGACTTGATGTTGGTGTAGATTCGGTCGGATTCGTCCCAATATCGATCGAAGCGGTCGCGGAGATTATGAATGGAAGGGTAGTTGCTCCACAGCCGCATCAGGCAGATTAGGACGCACGGCGGTTTAACCCTCGACTCATTGCAAAACTCAACTCAAACGGAATAGGTGGCGTAGGTCCGCAATCAATTTATCAGTTTTGGGTTTATCGCCAGATTGTGCAGCGAATCTCTTTACAAGAATTACGCCTTTTGAATCTTCACTCGCAAACTGCTCAGCCACGATTGCGGTCGCTTTCTCGAATTGCCTGTGATCCGAGTATCTCTTGGCAAGTGACGTCGATTCGTTCCATTCGTTCTCAGTCATCATTGCGATGATCCGGTAAACATCGAAAGCGTGGTAAGGGCCCTTGACCGAATCATCAATTCGATCATTCACAGCGTTCAACTTTAAGAACAAGTATGCGAATGGATGAGGAATAAAGATCTCCGCATTACTACCTTGGGTTATACGGATGCGAATGGCAGTCTCCTGAACGAGGAATGCTTCTTCGGTTGTATGAGCGTGAAGCACCCGATTCTTTCCTTTTGGAGCCGTCCGGCGGACATCTACGTCCACAAGTTTTCGAAGTTCGTCGGATTCTGGCGGAAAGGCCAAAAAATCAACCTTGATCGGTTGAGCTATGCCAGACGTCAGAACCTTTTTCTTGAACTGATAGTATTCCGCTCCGCTTATGGGTTCGTAGTCCTTGTCAAGCACTTCTCGGATCTTGCGAAACTTGGCGTCGCTTGAAACGATCTCTGCCTGTAAGAAGAAGTCAAGATCTTCAGTCGATCGGGCCGAGGGGAATGGATCGATCCTTGTTCGTTCTTTCGACTCCAAAAGCTGTTTGGTCTTTAGGAAAAGCCCGTAGCCGCCACCGACTATCAGTGAGATTTCGTGTGGTTCTAGCTCACGAGCCAGACGGATCAGTTCCTCGCCGAGAGGGTCGTCAACTTTCATCTCATCCCTCCGGTTAGAATCCTTTCCACTAATTGAGCGGCAGCATCTTGTTCACGCTTTCCTTTTTGCGAAAGTTCAAGATAGACCTGCAATTGTGATGTGAAATATCGCTTACTTTTTGAATCCCACGATCGATCAAAATAGACGGGTTCTTCACTTGTCTCGATCAGTGCAATGTTGGGAAACCGATCAGTCTCCTCGAAGTCGATTCCCACCAAAGCGTCGGATATGCTCTCAACATAGATCCGAAGTGGTTCCCCGACCGTTGGGAAAACTACATATTGCTGAGGCTCGTTTATCGCATATCGCTGCTCTATTTTCTTGCAGTTGAGAGCGATCCTTCTCAGGGCCTTTTCCACGCTTGCAACTTTTCCTATGACCTTTTTCGCTCCCTGAGCTTCTCGGTAATTTGACTTTAATCTATCGAGCAATCTTTCGGCATCGATAAGTTTGATCCCTTGTTCCCGAGATATAATGAAGTCATCGTCAAGCTCTTTCAGAACTTTGGACACGGTGGCGAGCGTTATCTTCGCCCCACGTTCCTTAGCTTCTTCGAAGACTTCTCCTACACTCGTATACTCAGATCGTGAAAGCATCACGCGTCCCACGATGGAGCTTGTTCCGCGATAGATATTCTTGATCGGCGAACTTGAAGGAAATAGATTACGGTTGCCGATCCTCTCGATCAACAATTTACCGGGAACTATCAGCATTACATTTCCCGACAGATCTATCGCACTGATGTTCCGCGCTGCTAACTCCTTAAATTGTGACTCGCTCAAATAGGGAGCGACTATCATCGGATTCGATTCATTGTCAGAGGTCTCCCGAAACGTATTCAATTGCGAGACCGCTATGGCGATGAGCTTTGGGGTCGCAACCGTTTTGATCTCCGACACAAATCTCCAAGTCTTGTTACCCCAGTCGACATCAATAAACAAGTCCGGGACATATGCAACTTGACCGTCGTTGTACGTCGAGCCAAACTCCCTTATGTTTATTTTGAGAGGTGGTATATCGACCTCTCTCAATTCCCGGACAATTTCTTTTTCACTGAGGCGTTTCATGACTTTCCGAGAGTATCACAGTTTCTTACATAAGAAAATAGATAAATATAGGAAAGCTAAGGCATCCTATTCGTTCCTCGAACCCCAGAATGAATCCACAGTTCCAGGAGAACTGAGCCAATTGCCTAGAAGCGTCATCGATAATCGAAGGGATCCGTTCCAACCTCCGGAGGATCAAGCGATCTTTCCATCAGGCTCAACTGCGCTCCGTTTTTGATAGGATCGATCCGGTCAGCGTTGGTCCTGCCCATTCGATCCAATCTGCCATTCTTTTACGGTTTGTATCACCTGCCGGAAGCACTTCAACCGAATCCATACATACTTTCAGATATGAACGGATCTTGGCGGCAGTGTCCCAATCTATCACTTGTTGGATCAGTTCTTGCCGTCGCTTGAGTTCCTCCGCTTCGACACGCCGGCGTATTTCCGCTAAACGCCGCTCTTCAACTTCTCGCCTTCTAATCTCCTCCCTTTTCGCATGCTCGATTCTCAACAATTCGTTCGACTCAATGATTTCGCACACGATGTCCGTCACACGCTCTTCAAGCGCGGAAGATTTGAGGTCTTTCCAATGCCTATCATTGAAAGGCCAGCGGCTTAGGACGATCTCGATTTCTCCCGAAGGCGTATGATCCCATTTCGGATAATGACTCCACCCATTTTCTCTTTCTTTCTGAAATTGTTTTGCTGTCGGGACATGATCAGACCGTTTGGACTTTTCAAACGCGGAAAGTTTCATCTCGACTCCGTCTCGAATTAGATACGTTCCGTGTCGCCCCTTATCGTTGGTGGTAGTGACAACGAATTTGTGTTTTTCGAGTGTGCTGAGGATCGCATCGAAAAGTAGAAGCGTTCTATCTAAAGCCTGTCGGCTAACACTGACGTCAAGACATGTCCCGTCCGCTATTCTCTTGAACAAGCGGCCGTACTCGCTCACATGCCCCGCTCTCAATAACTTTCTGGAGTTTCGAACCAGCTGGTGAGCTCCCTTGAATTCCGAACGAACGGAAATTCGGTTCTCCGGTATCAGTAATTCCGCAACCTCATCGAGAACTTTTTGGTCCAATTTCACCACCTCCACTTTTTTGGCCTGCCTGGTTGTTATCCAAATTCTGTCAACTTGGCCACGAGTCGCTTTGGGTAGTTTCGGCTTCCTGGCCTTCATTCCAGCCTCAATTTTTGCCCAGTAACCACGGCCTGGCCGGGGAATCCCCACCGCCTTGCACTTCTTCGCCAAGGCGACGTCGCTCATACCGAATTCTTTGGCGAGCTGCTGGATCGGGTTCGACCAGATGAGATCGAATAACTCTTCACGCCCGTACCAACGGCCTTCCTCACTTCTCCACATATGTTCGATCTGGATTGCCTTGCAAACTGATTCTCTTGAAAAATGCGGTCTATTCTACATTAGAAAACACCGTTCTCGGATCAGCCGGGTGACTCTGGGTGAGGGGCGGGGTGAGGTTGCGGCTGCTTTCGGTGCGAGAGAACTGCCACGACGCAGACTCCCTACATTTTTCACTACAGTGACAAAAAGGGCGTCCCAGCAAAAGTGCTGAAACGCCCGTATTTACTGGAGCCGGTGATAAGACTCGAACTTACGACCTGATGATTACAAATCAACTGCTCTACCAACTGAGCTACACCGGCGTTCGGGCGGGGACTGCGAACGAAAATACTAACAAATTGACCAAACTCTACGCAACAATCGAAAACGATCATAGAGCCGGATGATTGGAGAAACACAAGCGTACTGATTGAAATATTTAGAGCGCGAATTCGGAAGGGTTTAACAATGAAAAAACTTGTTGACGTTTAGTGGAGGAATCGCTAACATAATACAGGTCCATTCGGTGATCCGTGGATCCTCGTCCAAGGTCTTCCTAAAGAAATCCTTCAAACCTTCTTAAGATCAGATAGGAGAATATCGTGAATTTTAGAAACTCTTTCAAGAAATGCGCCGGCGCCCTTTTGGCGTTTTTTTGCGTTTCGGCAGGTGCCGTTTATTCCCAGGTGCCGAGGCCGGGAACGGTAAAGCCGGTTTTCAGTCAGAATTTGCCGGTCGCAACGGGAAACAATCTTTATTGTGCCGGTTACGTTCAGAAATCGGCCATCAATACGAGCAATCGTATCGTCGGTGCGGTCAATGAGCAGGACGGTTTCAATTACGCTGAGGGCAATCTCATGTATATCAACATGGGTGCCGATAAAGGCGTGCATGTCGGCGATATGTTCTCCGTAGTTCGACCCAAAGGCCAGGTAGATACCAAGTGGACAAGGAAGGGCCGGCTTGGATTTTTTGTTCAGGAAGTCGGAGCGGTCGAGGTCGTCGCCGTAAAGGCCAATGTTTCGGCGGCCCGAATCCATACCTCGTGCGACGTTTTCATGCTCGGGGACCTCTTGCAGCCTAGTGAACAGCGTTCTTCGGCGATGTTTCAGCAGCGGCCCGGGATGGACATTTTTGCCGATCCCTCAGGAAAAGCCAATGGCCGGATCTTTATGGCCCGTGACCTTCAGGAAATGGTTACACGTGACCAGGTCGTCTATGTTGACCTCGGAAGGGAGGATAATGTCCAGACCGGAGATTATCTGACGATCTACCGCAAGCTCGGGAAGGGAAATCTTTCAAAGATGCCCGAGAATCCAGAATCCGTTAGTGCCCGCGACTACGGCTACCACAG
>JBDTXM010000006.1:0-33880 GCA_040006215.1 Acidobacteriota bacterium | reverse complement strand
CATCTTGTATTGTTTCTCGATCAAATTCGACGGCTTCGAAACGTTGACCATCTTTTTGCTCGTTCGCTGAAAGGTCCAAAACGCTTCGCATTCTAGTGACCAGTTTCTTAATTTCGGCGACATCTTTGAAAAGGCGTTTGTTTTCGAATCGCTTGCCCGTAGTTATGTCGTGCACCATGTCGAGCCGGATGATCTGGACGCGACTGAAATCGTCGTTCAGCTTTTTCGCGGCTGCTTGGCTGATGCGAGCGTCGGGCGGCAGCCCCCTTTTTGTCATTCCGACGGTTCGCAGGGCTGTCTCGCGGTATCGTCGCTCCAGAGACTCGGCAAATGGCCCAGCGCTCCCGTTGGGTACGATACTCTGGCCAAACGCAGAGTTTCCCAGCGCCATAAAGATATACATCAACCCAATACCGCTAGTTAATATCGAGAAATAATTTTTTACACGATACCTCATCACCGGAACCTACCATCAAACAGCACTTCGCGTTCGGGCATCAAAAGCTGGGCCGTGTCAACCCGGTTTCCCATCGGAGCGGGAGGCGTGGACAATATGAAATCTCTGGGAACGAATTCGAGCGAATAAAGCTCGCCGTCATACCGGTTTTTAGAGTCAACCATTTCCCTGTAAATAAATACGACAGGAACATCGATCGGTTTCATCACGCAGCCAAACTGCATACCCTCGAGTTCCCGAGTAAAGAGGCGGGTTTTGACCGCAGTCGGCGATGTGCTGAAAAGCCGGAGGTTCTTCTCACTGGTCTGCAGGTTAAAAAAGCTCCCCTTGCCCGTGCACTCGATCTGCTGCAGATAGCCGACCTCGCGTTTTTGTCCGGGCTCCGGCAGAGATAGCTCTTTGCTTATACCGCGGAAAATGGCTGCTCGCTCCTTACGGTCCGTTATTCGCTCTTCCGGCTCAAACGCGATGCTTTTGTTCATTTCTTCATCGCTCAGGATCCGGAAATCATTTGGCACGAACTCTACGGACAAGATATCTCCAAGGGCCTGACCATTTGTAAGAACTCGTTCCTTATATGTAACTACCGCCTCGACACTAGAAAGATCGGCATCGCATCCTATCGTAGAATCTCCAGACATCGGCACGAAAGCATTGAGCTGAAGATCTGAAAAACCATTACTAAGAAGCATGATCCTATCGCTATCCGTTTTGATGGTGAAAACGATGCCGCGATCGCAGTCGATCTTCTGAATAGAGCCGATCACACGCTTTTCCGAGGCTCCGGTCTTTCTTAAGGCGCGGTTGATCGTCCGGAGGTATTCGGTCTCGACCTCTCGGTTGATCTCCTCATCGGTCATCTTCCGATCCGATCCGTTAGGCCCGCTCGTTTTGTTTCTATTTTCCTTCGATGTCGGTTGTGCGGATAGTTGCCCGCACAGAACGACCAATGCGAACAAAAAAACCAAGATGGATCTAACCGAGTGGCAACTTCTCACTATTCTTGACGACTGAGAGTTTAGCTAAAGGTCCATTGAACAAGTGCCAAAATATCATAATTTTGCGGAGAATCGGAGAAAAAGTTGAAGCGTTGGTCCTGATCAAAGAAAAAACCGCGTCCCGTATGAACGCGGTCAGTAATATCCGGTGTTTCAATGCCGTCTATTCAAGTACAAAGCTTTTTGGAACGAAGTCGAGCGAGACAATATCGCCCATCGATTTCGTTTTCTCATTCGGCGCGTCCTTGTAAACAAAGACAGCCGGAACTTCGATCGCCTTTAGCTGACAGCCAAATTGAACGCCTTCGAGATCGTTGGTGTGCAAAATTATTTTGGGTGGCAGCGTCGGGTTGCTCAGCAGTTTCAACGTTTGAGATGTTGTACGAAGATAGAAGAAATTGCCTTTTGGCGTGCATTCGATCTTATCGAGAAACCCCATTTCGCGTTTCTCGCCGGCAGCCGGCTGGCGGAGATTTTCCTTGATCTGCTTCATAATCGCCTCGCGGCGCATTGCGTCGAGATCTCGTGGAGCTTCCACAGTTCGGTTTTCCGTTGGCGTTGGTGAAGTTGCAGAAACCTCGACCTCGTCAGCGTCATCCGCACTTATTTCCGGCGAGTCGATGTCTGCCTGACTAAGAATGCGAAAATCCTTCGGAACAAATTCGAGTGCCGTCAGATCGCCGCGAACCGGGGTTTTTGTCCCGGTTCTAGGTTTGTAGGTGACAAGCGCGATAAACTTCGAAAGATCACCTCCGCACCCTACCGGTGTGTTCATCGCTTCGGGAACGAACGCCTGAAGGTAGAGCTCCTGAAAGCTCTTACTTTGAAGTTGGAACGTCTCGGTTTCCACCTTGATGGTAAAAGTAACGCCGCCTTTGCATTCGACCTTTGCGATCTGTCCCATAACGCGGTTTTCACCCGCGTCCGTCTTACGCAACGCCCCATTAATAGAACGAAGCCTCGCTACGGCCTGGACCTTTGCCCAGTCTTCGTCGGTCATTGGTCTCTCGTCCGCTTTTCGCTTCAGCAGTAATGGCGGTCCAACGCCTCCCCCTGGAGATCCGCTCGATGAGCCCGAACGCGATCGAGATGCAGTCTCCTCATATTTCTTGCGTTGTTCGTCATACTGCCGGTGCTGAGCTATCTGTCCGGCAAGGCTCTCCGCCCTGTTCTTGATCTCAGGATCATCGGTCGTAGTGGCTAGTTTGGTTGCCAGCGCGCTTGCGTCGTCGTACCTCGATTGGTGAGCCAGGATCTCCGCTATACGCATTGCGTATTTTTGGTTGCCAGGCTGATATTGCAATGCCTTTCTCAGCATCGCGATAGATTCGTCCAGTTGTTCGTCGTTGACAAGATTTACGAAGGCGAAGAGCTCGTAACTTTCGGCAAAGTCCGGCTTCAGCGCAATGGAACGCTTTAGGGCATCGCGCATTTTTGCGGCCGTTTCCGGCGGAAAAGATCTGACGTACCCAAACTCGTCACGTCCCTCGCGACTCAGCAAATAGGCGTACTGGTAATACGCCATATGATTTTTCTGGTCGCCGGCCATTGCTTTTTCGAGATAGCCTTTTGCCTCATCGAATTTTCGCTGCCTGACCTTGACCATTCCGAGCGTCGTGTTGGCCATGCTCATATTCGGCTGAAGTTTCACGGCGGTTGTGAGATAGCTTTCAGCATCGTCAGCCCGATTTACGTGATAGAGAAGATCGCCGAGATAGGCGTTCGAGGTTGCTTCATTTACTGGCTCCGTTGTCATTTCGGCCTCAAACGTCAGTTTTTGCGGAAACTGATACGACATATACTGATAGGAGGCCTTGCCTACGTAACTACGCAGATCCTTTTCCATATCGCCATAGGTCATCTGAAACGCGTCGTGAAAAGCTTTTTCCTGCGGAACATCCTTTAATACAAGAGCAAGAAATTTGCTCAACGCTTCACCCTTGTTGCCTTGGATCAGATAGTGCATCAGGGCCCACGATTCTGCGTAAAAAATGCTCCGCGAATGATCTCCCGATTGAGGAAGCTGATAATTAGTGATCCTAAAGAGCTGATCGAGTGGTATTAGTTTTGACTGCTGTAAGAGCTGAAGATGACCTACCTTGGGCAATCCGAGTTTAGCTTTTTGATCATTCTCGATCTGAAATGTCGAATAGTATTCGGCGAGTCCTTCATTAAACCACGGCGGTACCTCCGATTTTCCAAAGTTCGTGTTGACGATAGAATGGACATATTCGTGAAAGATCGTATCGAATGTCTCGGCGTCCTCGCCCTCTGTGGAGAGCGTTATATAGTTGACGTCCTCGCCCGGCTGGAAATAGCCGGCGACGAATGTATCCAGTTTTCCGTCGGCCCGCTTTGGCTTGAATGGCTTATATGCCGATTCGCTTTTGAATACGATAACGTTGGTAGGTATCGACGAGGAGAAGTTCGTTTTCGAGAATAATAGTCGAAATGTCTCGCGGAACTGTTCAAGACGGGTCGCAACCTTGTGAATGTCCTTTTCGGACGCGTTTCCAATAAGAAAGAAATTCTTCGACCGGACCTGAAGCCATTCATCCTTGGCGAGGACGGGGACGGCCAAAACCGCGCACGCGGCAATGATCAATAAAAGATTCGCGGGGCGAAAGGGAGCTCGAATTTTCATAACAGTTGTGAGTAGTGACCCAGGGTTTTCGGACTAGGGAAAAATATCACAAAACTCGCTCAAAAAGAACTGGGACCGGAGCGACAAGCGTAAAAAAAGGCCCTGAAAATAGAGCCTTTTTCGTAAATTAAGTCGTACTTGAGGTTACCGGACAACCTCATTCACCAGATTACCATTTATGATCGTTCCCGTGCAGTGTGAGGTCCATTCGAACGGATCGCCGTCGTACATTGCTATGTCGGCGTCCTTGCCTTTTTCCAAGGAGCCGATCCGGGCTTGGAGGCCTAGAAGTTTTGCGGCGTCGATAGTGATGAGGGCGAGGGCGTCACGCTGTGACATGCCGTTCGCGGCGGTCATTGCGGCTTCAAACAGAACGACGCGTGTTTTTGGGACGTAGCCCTCGTAGCCGCTTTGGAGTGCGACCAGAATGCCGGCCGCCTTCAGCTTGGCCGCGTCTTCCATAGACATACTTTCAGTGTCGCCATTTGCCCGCGCCATCGTCGGATGGACGATCACGGGAAATCCGCTGGCCTTGATCTCGTTCATCACAAGCTGGGCCTCGGAGACTCCGTCAAGGACGATCTTGAGATTAAATTCCTTAGCCAGTCGAAGTGCCGTCATAATGTCCTGCGCTTTATTGGCCGTGATCATTAGAGGAATTTCGCGTTTGATGACCTTGACCATGATGTCGGAGCGAAGGTCTTTGGGTGGATCCGTTTTTTTAGCATTCTCTTGCGCCTTGATCAATTCTGCACGCAGCATTGCGGCTTCTTTACCGCGAGTGCCCGGAGATTTTCCCTGGCCAGCCAGCGAATCCGATCCAAGCGTGACGGCGATCATCGCAGTTGGGACGAGCGTGGCTTCGTCGACATCCTTGCCAATTGTTTTTGCGATCATCGTTTGACCCGAGATTAGTGCGGAAGGTTGATGTCCGGTATGGAGCGTCGTTACCCCGAACTGGCGCACCCATTCGATCAGTTTTTCTTCGGTGTTATAGGCATCGATCGCCCGTAGTTCGGGTTGGATCGGCCCGCTGCCTTCGAGGGCCATCTGATCGTGCGGCTGGTTCAGGTAACCATTCAGTCCGATCACTGAATGAGCATCTATCAACCCGGGCGTGACGACCCTTGCCAAGATCACGCGATAACTTGAAGGTATCTGAACCGACGATTGCGTTCCGACAGCTTCGATCTTGCCGTTTTTGATCAGGACAACGCCGTTCGAGATCGGCTCACCCGCCATCGTCCAGACGGTTTCGCCTTTGACCGCTAGCTGCCCGTGTGCAATGTGAATGGTGAAAAATAAAAGAGAGAGAATAAACACACTTTTAGTTATTAGCCTTTTGTTATTCACTGATTGCCTCCCTCATCCTTGTCTTCCTCGTCATCATCGACGTACTTATCGTTCGAGGCTCCGTAGCCGCCGACTGCGACAAGATAGTCTTTTGGATCTGCACGGTCGAAAACCTTTTTCCCTTCTACCCATGTTTCGAGAACGTGCGAATAGACGCTAAGCGGATCGCCTGAAAGCAGAATGAAATCTGCGTCCTTGCCTTTTTCAAGCGAGCCAACGCGGTCGCCGAGATCGAGAATTATCGCGTTAGCCATCGTGAGTGCATAGAGAGCTTTTTCCCGCGACATGCCGGCTCGCACCGCGATACCGCCGGAGCGCAGCAGCCAACGCGAATCGGTTATCGGGTCGTCCGTATGAAAGCCTGTGAGAACGCCAGCTTTCTCCAGAGCGGCACCGTTCTCAAATTTGATGTCGGCCGTTTCAAGTTTTCCGCCTGGCGAATCGATAAAGATTATCGAGCATGGAACTTTTGCTTTTGCGATCTCGTCGGCGACTTTCCATGCTTCGGAAACGTGATGCAGCACGACGCGAAAACCGAATTCTTTTTGCAGTCTTAGCACAGTGATGATGTCGTCATGCCGGTGTGTATGCCAGTGAATAACACGTCTGCCGTCGAGCACTTCGACAAGGGCCTCCAAAGCGAGATCCCGCGGCGGCATCTTTGTCACGTCACCGTTGGCCTTTTTAATCTTGTCGCGGTACTCCTGCGCTTTTATAAATTGGTCGCGCACGAGAGCGGCCGATTTGGCACGGGTGCCGGGAAAATTGCCGCCGCCGGCACGGATCGAATTGGTGCCGTTCGCAAATTTGATCCCGCCCATGTATTTGCCCTCTTTATCGTAGATCATCAGGTCTTCTATCTTGGTCGCGCCGTCCCGAAGCTTTAGGTACATGGTCTGCCCGCTGTCCAGATGGCCAGAACCTGGCATAACGTTGACCGTCGTGATTCCGCCAGACTGAGCTCGCTTTAGACTCGTCGATTGAACGTTCAGACTGTCGAGCACGCGAACGTCAGGCTGAATCGGTCCCGATCCGTCGCCACCGGCCGGTTCGAGGATGTGGCTGTGCGAGTCCACGATCCCTGGCATGATCACTTTGCCTTTTGCATCGATCACAACCGTATCGGAAGGCAGTTTTACAGACGCCATGTCACCCACTGCTAATATTTTGCCGCGCTGGACGAGCAAGACACCGCTTTCGATCGGCTGCCCGACGATCGGGATAATTTTAGCGTTGATGAACGCCGTTGGCTTATCCTGAGCCGACGCGATGCAAGCGAACAGTATCAGAGCACAGATGCAGTAAAAAAATTTCGCCATCTATAATTTCCTCACGTTGAATGATTTACCTATCGGAGTGCACAAATAAGTTGCTACGAAACCGTGTCGGTGTCAAGAAGGTAGGCATTGCCAGGCGTCATCGCCCGTTCTCGATGGGCAGTTTTACAACGAAGCGGGTGCCGCGCGTTTCACCGGGGATGGCTTCGATCGAGCCGCCGTGGGCGGTCACGATCCCGTAGCAGACGGCGAGACCGAGGCCGGTGCCTTTTCCGGCCGGCTTGGTGGTGAAAAAGGGATCGAAGATGTGATTCAACTTCTTTGCGTCGATACCGGAACCATTGTCGCTGACCGTTACAACGCAATCCTGATTGATTTCTCGCGAACCTATCGTTAGGCGACCGCCGCGCGGCATGGCATCGCGAGCATTTAGTAGAAGATTTAAAAACACCTGCTGAAGCTGGTCGACATCGGCGCTTATGTGCTTGATATCCGTTCCGAGATCGATCTCGATATCCAGCCGCCGGAAAGATTCGTCAAATCTAGCAAGACGGAGGCTCGTTAGGATGATCGCGTTTACGTCGGCCGATTGTCTCGCCGGTGGCTGGGCCCGAGCGAAGTCAGTCATGTCTTTGGTGACGCGGGAAATTCGCTCGATCTGAGAAGCGATCAGTTTAAGCTTCTCTTTTGTGTCGTTGGTCGTCTCACCTTCGGTCTGAATCATCTGAATCAGCGACGAGATCGACGCCAGGGGATTGTTGACCTCATGTGCAACGCCGGCCGCGAGCGTTCCCATTGCAGCCAGTTTCTCGGTACGGACAAGCTGTTCGTTCAGGTCCTGGAGCTGTTTGATGTCGGCCGCCATCTTGCCGCTCATTTCGTTGAAAGAATCGGCCAGCAGCCCGATCTCGTCGTTACTTTTTCGAAGATCGACCTGGGTGCCGTATTCTCCCTTCGTCACCTGAACAGCGGCAACCGTGACCCGCTGGAGCGGCCGAGAGATCGTTCTCACGATCAGAAGAACAAGCAACAGGTTTGGAGCCAAGGCGGTGATCACGCTGAAAACAAGATATTTCCGCCAGGCCTCGTTATCCATTCCATGCCCGAACGCCCACCAGACGATCGGCACCTGGAAAAACAGAAAGCTACAGACCGCCACGACGGCGATGGTGAGCGCGATCTTTGAGGTAATGCCGATCAAGCGAAATTGGTCGAGCGCCGTCTGAAGGGAAAAAAGGCGGAAATTCAGGATCGCGTAGGCGTAGATCAAGACGCCGGGCAGCACAAATATCGAGCTTAAGGGAAGTAGATCGTAGATACCGAAATACGGAAAGATGATGTTCGCGAGCGTCTTGAGAACACCGGTTATGACCAGTCCCCAAAGTATCGCGCCCACCTGCTGCCCCATCTGGGTCCCGCGATACTGCCGGTATTTCCTTAGTAGGACAACGCTGCCATAGAAGAAAACGAAGTAAACGTAGGCGACGAAAACATATGCGAGCGGTGCGAGCTGGATCGAAAAAACGCCGCTCTCGAAGCTGATCTTTCGCCATAAAGATCCGAACAACGCCGTAGGAATAAGCACGAGGCTCGGGGCAAAGAGCAATGCCGCTTTGCGTCTAGGTGTTCGCGAATTCTCGGGGAATACCCATGCAAAGACTACCAGCGAACACTGCATTAAAAGTGCGATAACAAAACTAGCCGCCGCCCACCAATCGTAATGCGGGCTGATGTCGGGAAAATTCCAAAAGAGGAGGTCCTTAGTGGTCCAAAGTGCGAGGAAGGCGATAAAGGCGGCAAAGGTCTGATGGGCACGGCTTCGCGGGTCGGCTACGAAAACGTAGAACCCGAGCAGCACAAGCAGAAACAGTGCAAAAAGATGAAGGAGGACGAGCATCCCGTCTATGGTAAATCGAGAGCTCCGTTAAGCACAATGTAGTAAAGGGTAAGAGTTATTTTAGGCCGAGTATAAAGGAACAAATTGCGAAGGTCACACCGAATGCCAGCGGAAGAAAGTGCTTTGTCTCGATCATATCCCCACGCCTAAGCAGCCGATGGAATAGCGTGAACGCAGGCACGGCCACTGCTCCGACGGCCGCTCCAAGGATCGCCCCAAAAAACGAACCGACGATAAATACGATAAATCCGCCCGCACCGCCGGCCATGATTCCCCAGAGAATGCCGATCAGCGGAAGTAAGGTGAGCATCGTCGGCCAGCGATATTTCTCGGCCGCCGACACCATATGGCCGATCAATTTTCCAGAGAAATACCCTACGACGGCCGAGACGACATTAATGATCAAGAGAATTCCTATCACCCACGACTCGTTAGGGGGCATTCCGTTATTCAGAAATACCCGTCCGAACATCGTCGCCGGAGTAAAAACGCCGAGCATCAATCCGAAATAGGAAAAAGCCTGTTTTGAACTTAGCGGACGCCGCATCAGCGAAGCTTCAAATTCTTCAGCATCATTCTGGAAGCTGCGTTTTATCCGGGCCGTTTCGGCAGTGGCTGCCAAAAGCACATCGAGGCGTCTGCGTGCCGGTTCGTCATCGTCGATCGAGAAATCGACCTCGCTCAGATGCGGCTGACGGCTGACTGTTTGAGTGTTGGAGAATGCCATACTTCGTCCTCAACTATATTGACGCGTTCGGGGACAACGCTTTGCTCACTCTGTCTTCTGATCGTTTCAATTTCGCCGCAGGCCTCAGTGTCAGCAATTATGCGGGCCAGTTCAAATGCCAGATCTGCGAACGCCGAATGTTTCCCGTCAATGGCGGCGACCTTAGAAACCAAAGCAAGAAAATCATTCCGCGCACGGTTTCGATGAGCCTCAAGGCGTTTTCGGTTGCGTCGATTCAGGCATATCACATTTAAATCGTGATTTTCGGAGTCGGCAGGGATGAGCATAGAAAGGGAGCTCGGGCAACCGGACGTTTCGCTCGATACGGCAAAGGTTAGTCCGGTATATCGCTCGAGAACCTCGCGGAACTCGAGCAAAGACATGGCGGGCAATGAGTCATTGAGAAACATTTCCATTGCCGAGGTCACCGCACCAACTTTTTTGTCGAGCCGCGCATCTAAAATATTGCTCTCCAGCGAATTCACGTTTCGGTCCTCGTTTGTCATTTTGACGCGTTGTGTAAGCGAAATGGCATAGATGGGCCAAAATGAAAAGGCAAGCAAAGCAGGTAGAATGCCCTTCGAGATGCTATTTTTCCCCGCTCTCAGGAAATTATTAACTGCAAAGGGTGCTCCGACGGCAAGATAAATGATGACTGCTTCGGAAATTCTCATGTCGCAAGTTTTATTGGCAAGGTTCGTTCCTTACATCGCGGGATCAGTGTCGGTAGGCCTAAGTTGTTGAAAATAAATGATTTCTCGGGAGGTTACGATTTTTCGGGAACTTATGAAAGGGCGGGATCGTATCGTTCTTCTAGCAGAATGCAAATTCGATTTCGAAAGTTTGGCGATTTGCGAAATATCATAAATATAGTTTTCGCCCGCAAATTGTCAGTTAGGCAAAAAGTTATTCAAGGTTTCGTCTTTATCGTGGCACTTAAATTGCTGATGAGGTAACCGGACGATAAAAAAACACGCAATTAATACAGTCAAGCAGGGAACATACATTCAGAACAAGGAGGATATGCAATTATGCAGAGGAATATTAAGGTCATAAAGAAGGATGCCAAGAATACGGCTGAAAAGGCGATTGTCGCCAGGCCTGTCACGGTGCATTCCAATTCGAAGCAGACCGCGCGCGAGATGGTTTCGACCGTAGCGAATTGGGTCACGGATTTTCAGCAGCGGAAGCGCGTTGAAACGAAATCAGCTATTGAAAAGTTTTTTCCGACGCCCAGTCCGAGCCGGCCGTAACTCGACCAACGCTTAGACTGGCAGGTAAAGTACTTAACTTAGTTTAATTTGAGGATAGCCGAGAGATTTGGCTGTCCTTTCTTTTTGGTTAGGGATTGTCAGCATTTCGCAATCTTGATATTCTTAGCGACATTCAGTGGTTACTATGCAGAAAATGGTTGCGGTTATTACTGGCGGGAGCAGCGGGATCGGCCGGGCTTCGGTGGAGTTATTTGCTCAAAACGGCTTTGACGTTGTCGCGGTTGGGAGGAATCAGGTAAAGCTCGCCGAGCTAATCCACGAGACGAAAACTGATAGCGGATCGATCCGCACGCACATTGCCGACGTAACCAATAGTTGGCAGGTAGAAAATTTGGTCACGAAGACGATCGAAGATCTTGGACGGATCGACGTTCTTGTGAATGCCGCCGGAATAATCAAGAACGGATCGATCCAGAACACGTCGCTGGACGATTGGGACACGATGCTGAACATCAATCTTCGGTCGATGTTCTATTTGATCCAGTGTGCCGTGCCGCACCTTGAGAATTCGCGGGGAAATATCGTCAACGTTTCGAGTGTCACCGGTCCCAGGGCCTTTCCAAATGTGCTGGCTTATTGCGTGTCCAAGGCGGGCGTTGACCAACTAACCCGCTGCTCGGCCCTTGAGTTAGCCGCGAAAGGCGTTCGCGTGAATGCTGTAAATCCGGGTGTGGTCGTGACCAATATTCACAAACGCGGCGGGATGGCGGAGCCGGCCTACGAAAAGTTTCTCGAACATTCGAAAACTACTCATCCGCTTGGCCGTGTCGGCACGCCGGAAGAGGTAGCTGATCTAATCTTCTTTCTGGCTTCGGAAAAGGCCGGATGGATCACGGGTGCGACGTATGAGATCGACGGAGGCCGGGGCCAGACCTGCGCAAGATAGAATCGAAAAGTAAAAGTCCCGGCGAAAACGTGTGAAATTCCAACTCCTTCCAAGCACATTCGACGAAAACGGCAAGGCTTCTGCTAAGCAGCATTTGGCTTGCATTGTTATTGACGACCGGGTTGCGATCGACGCCGGGAGCCTCGCAATGGCGTGCTCGGATGTGCAGCGGGCGAATGTCCGGGACATATTGCTAACCCATGCGCATCTTGACCATGTAGCAGGGCTGCCGCTCTTTATCGATGATCTTTATTCCACGCTAACCGAACCGCTCCGGATCCATGCCGCCAAGGAGGTGGTCGAGGTACTTGAACGGGATATTTTCAATTGGTCCGTATATCCGCGATTTTCCGAGCTAGAAAATTCGAGCGGTCAGGTAATCGAATATCATCCCTTCGCGATCGGCTCGGAGTTTACAGTGCGGCACTTAAAGGTCCGGTCGGCGGCGGTGAATCACCAGGTCCCATCTGCCGGTTTTATTATTAGCGATCGCAATACGACAGTGGCCATTTCAGGCGATACGTCGGAGATGGATGAATTTTGGATGGCAGTGAATGCCCAACCGGGTCTTGCGGTTCTGCTCATTGAGTGTGCGATGCCTAATGAAATGCAAGACCTAGCGGACATGTCGCATCATCTCACGCCAAACACTCTTGCATCCGAACTCGGCAAATTAAACTGTAAAAATTGCCCGATCTTTATCATCAACATCAAACCAAGCTATCGGGAAATAGTTATAGCGCAGATCGACGAGCTAGGCCTCGAGAATGTTGAGATAATGCAGGTCGGGCGGGTTTACGACTGGTGAGAGCTCCGTGCCCGTTCACGTAGGAAATTTACCGGCTCAAAGGCACCTTCGCGGTGCTCGCCAATGAAACCGTAGAGAGTAACTCGGCCGTTCGAAAAGACTTCCTTGATACGAAAGGTCCGGGCTTCGCGATCGCGGCCGGGCATGATCTCGGCCCGAAACGTAACCTGCATCTCGGGACGAGCCCAAACCCTGTGTACCGGTTCGTGGGCCGGTTTGCTCTTTTTTCTTGAAAAGATCGCCATCTATTGTTCCGGGGCGTCTGGTTTCTTGTGCTTGATCTTTCGCTTCGAAGGATGAATTTTCTCTTCTACCCGCTCGGAGCCGATCTTTTTGCTCGCCGGGGCCGTCGGCTTTCGAAGGGAATCAAAAATGGGCCTTTCTTTTTTAGTTTTCTTCTTCTGCTTCACAGATCGGCAAAATTATAGCAGATTGACGTTTTTTCGGCAGCGGTTCGGCGAAATGGGAAATATTGACTTGGCGTAACAAAAAATTCATTGTATTGTCACGCAGTGTACGGATTTGAAGCATTAACACACAATTGCCTTGATCCAGAAAACAAAGCACCTTGATAGAGTAATTATGTATCCGCGCAGAGCGGCAGCTAGGCGTCGCCCGTTTTGGATGCCGGCAGCCAGTTTTTATGTCCTTGCGTTGGCCGTCGCAATGGCGGTTTTTTTCGCAATTTGGTGGATCTTTCGAGAGGATGGGGATGAGTCCGCGATAATTCTTGGGGGATGTTCGGCAAGCGTGGTCCTTGGCGGCGCGGTTCTTGTGCGGGAACTCGTGTTTCGCAGGGCTCGGAACAGGATTCTGATCAATCAGGAGCGGCTTGATCGTAATCTTAAGGGCGTTTCGCTGAATGCGAGTATCAACAGCGCCCGAAAGGACAAGCTGACGCTTGAACTGAACGCCGTGATCCTTCGCGAGATCAAGCAAAAGTCAGAGGCCGCGCGGGTTCTTGGCGTTTTGGCAAGTGGGCATCAGGAAGTCTTTGAATTGTGCGATAGATATTTGGCAGTTAGTAGTAGGGAGCTTGCGATCGTCGGACCGGGTTCGCCGAGGCTGGCCGCTTTGCTTAAAGGAAAGGAAAGGGCCGAAGAATTTCACCGATTTCACATGCTTCGCTGGGCTGAGATCGAGGCTAAGGCTCTCAGCGGCGAGGCACAAAGCGCAGTGAAAATGCCTGCCAGGATCCAGGCGGCACAGCGAGCGTTAACCGTAGTTACCATCGCTGCCGAGCATTATCCGGATGATCCGAACCTAACGGCCTCGGGCGATGCGATCCGTGAGTTTCTTTCGTCGCTGAAGCTATCTGACAGGATCGAAAAGGCTGAAAAAGCGACAAGCCGTAGGAATTACAAACAGGCGCGGAAGCATTATTCCGAGGCCTTAAGGTCGCTTGAAAAGGAAATTATTTCAGAAAATGAACGCACTTTCGCAGTTGCACGTATAAGTGATGCTGTTCGACGGATCGAACAGCTCGAAGGGTAGTTACTGACGTTATTCCGGCCCCACTTCCGGAGTGTAGGTAAAAACATGATTTCCCAACGTTGTCCAGAATGTCACAGTAAACGTATTCAGCTTGGCTACCGCGTGTCACCTCTTTGGTTAAAGATATTCTTTCGATATCATTTGCTTTGTAACGAATGTAATTGGTCGTTCACCGGATTTGCGGTCCCCTGGATCGAAAATAGAGCCCGGCAACACCGAAGACGGCCGTCCGTACGTGAAGCAAAAAAATAGATACAGCCATTATCTCAGCGTGTGGCGGTCGACGATGTGTGCCGCCGCATTTCTGCGAGCATCCTTTTTGTTGCTTGTTTTCTCCTCGATTGTTTCAGCGCAGGGGCCAGCTAAAACTCAAGTTCCAGATTCGACCCAGACACGCGAGGTCGACCTTGTCCATTTAGGGGATGTGGTCGATGTGGATGTGGTCGGCAGCCTAGATTATGACTGGAGCGGAACACTCACACCCGAAGGTTTTCTCGATGGCATGGACAAGATGCAAGAGCATGTTTTTGCCCTCTGCCGTAGCGAATCTGATATCGGAGCCGATATTGCGAAATACTACGGTAAATTCCTGCGCGATCCGAAGATCGTGGTCAGGATAGTCGATCGCGGAAACCGGGCTTTAACCATCCTGGATGGCGCGGTCAAGAAGCCGCAACGGTTCAGGATCCGTCGCCCGGTTCTGCTTAGTGAATTGATAATTCTCTCCGGCGGAATTACTGACCGGTCGAGAGGCGAGATATCGGTCTATCGCCCAAAAAGCCTGAACTGCGCCGAGCAGGCAGCTCAGCCGACTATCGGCGGTACGTTCGTTAAGGCCCGTCAGAGCAACGACTCACAGAGCATAAACATCCGAATATCTGACCTCTTAACGGCAAAGGCGGGCTCGAATCCGGAGATCCTCAGCGGAGATATCGTTACGGTTGTCGAGGCCTCGCCGATATATGTGATCGGCGGCGTTGGCAATCCTCATCAACTGTCCTCACGTGAACAGACAACCTTGAGCCGCGCGATCGCCGCCGCCGGCGGAATTTCTAAGGACGGCGTCGAAAGCCAGATCACCATCTCCCGGCGCGAGGGCAGGCAGTCAAAGGTAATCGAGACGGATCTTGGAAAGATCAGAGACGGGCAGGCGGAAGATATTACCCTAAAGCCGTTCGATGTTGTCAGTGTGGGTCAAAAAGGACGGGCGAAGGCCAAATTACCGCCTGTATTCAGTCTCGAAAACGACCGGGATAGGCTGATGAATCTGCCGATTCGCATCATAGACCGTTAGATCAAAAATAGCTTTTTGAGCTGAAACATGGTAAAAATTGTAGATTGAACCGCAGTCCCCACGGTTGATCTCAGAATATTTATGGCAACTATTACAGACAGACTTGGCCGACGCGGTGTAGCCTTGCTTTCACTGCTTTTGGTCAGCATCGTGATCGGATTTCTAATTAAGTTTGAACAGATCGCGATCCTTTATGTTTTGGCGACACTATCACTGGTGGTCCTATTATTGGTCGTCGGTTTTGCGGACCTTGAAAACGTAGGTGTCGACGGCGATCACGGTTTGGGGCCGGGTACTGAGTAACGACAATGCGGTTTGCATCGTGGACACTCGCGGCAATCATGCTGCTGGCGATATCGGCAGAAGCATCAACGCTGGCTGAGATGCCTTCGAACGAAAGCCCGCTTGTGCTTCGCTGGAAGAATTTGGGGGTCCGAATATCGGTCTCGTCTTCGGTGATCAACCCAAACCCGAATATCAAGACGGGAACTGACGTTGCCGATGTTGTTCGCAGGAGCTTGGCTGCGTGGGAAAACCCTTCGGGCATAAAATTCGCTCAGTCCGTTTCCGATCGGCAAAGCGTCAGCCCCCAAGGCATTGCAGGCGACGGAGTCAGCCTAATAACGATCGCTCAGACGCCGGAAAATCTATCGCTCTTTCAAGACGATCCGCAGGCCACTTCCGCTAAATCACGCGTCTTTTACAACCGCAGAGGCGAGATTACCGAAGCTGATATCGTACTCAATCCTTTCGTCCAATTTTCAGACGACGGGACCTTTGGCACCTTCGATCTTCAATCGACGCTAACGCACGAGCTTGGGCATTTGCTGGGGTTGCAACATTCCTTTTCCCTAGGTTCGGTGATGTATGAAAACTCGGGACGGAATGGACTTTTTGGACTACAGGCACGAAGCGGCCGAGCCCTTTCCCCGGAGGATCTCGCTGCGCTGCAAAGACTCTATGGCGATCAGACAGGCGACGATTCGTGCTGCGGCGTTTCGGCCGGGCGTCTGGCCGTTCCGATCGCGCGCCGCGGTTCTACCTTTCAGGTTTGGGCCGAGGACATCGATACGGGCCGCATCGCCGCATCGGCGATCTCTCAGAAAAACGGAAGTTATCGTATCGAAGGTCTTCCGGTAGGGACCTATCGCATCTACACGCAGGATGACAATAGGAAGCGAGGCGGATCGCTTTCGTACGCGGGCGGAGAGGTCGCGATCGAGAAGGGCAAAACCTCGTCCCTTGATCTCGTATTATTGAAACGCTCGGCGGACATCGATCTTCGGTTTATCGGGTTGAATGGGCAGCTCGCATCCACCGCTGTTCCGGTCAATCCGGGCCACACCTACACTCTTTATATCGGAGGCTCCAATCTCGGGACGGCAAAGCTTACCGTTGGTTCGACTTCAAAATTTGTTAAGGTTAACCTCGCGTCCGTATCTAACTGTGACTTTAGTGACACAGTTACCGCCATGCGTGCAGAGGTCACTGTTGATCCGGAGGCTTCGCTCGGTAACTACACAATTTATCTTCAAAATGAGGCCGGAAATCGCCGCTATTTAGTCGGCGGACTCAAGGTCAACTCTTTCACTGATCCGTGGGATATTTCCTCAGTATTTAGTAGATAACTTTCGGTCAAATTTAAGTTTGCAATTTCGGATTTGTTGTGCATAATGAAGTTGTTCACCTCCCCGGTGAACATTTGGTCACGAGGGGTGAGGACTTGTGACCTAAAGGGGCGACGGTGTGGGAGACGTCGCCCCATTTCATTTTTTCGGGGCTGATTATGGGGAGTGTTGCCTTGACCTTGCGATTCATCGGCGTAGAATCGATATGTTTTTATCGGCAATATCTCGACGGGTCGAAGCGCCGAATTTTGAAAGAGAATACTTCGGAATAATATAGGTCATAATGTAAAACCGCGGACCCGGGAACGAGGCGTCAGGCGGTTGTTTTTATTGCTTTCGGTATGAAGGCTGGCGAACAGGGTTGGTTCAGAAAATGGCTCTACAGCGGAACTGTAGAGGAGATGGAAGGCCCGTCGGAACCCGTAGGGAGGCATCATCAGCATCCATGGTGGAAGGTGATGTGCCTGACTGGCGTCGATTACTTTTCGACGCTGGGTTACCAGCCTGGTATCGCCTTCCTCGCAGCGGGAGTTCTCTCGCCGATCGCGACATTTATTCTTGTCCTGCTCACGCTTTTCGGCGCCTTGCCGATCTACAGCCGGGTAGCTAAAGAAAGTCCGCACGGCGAAGGCTCGATCGCCATGCTGGAGGCGCTGCTTTCGAGATGGAAGGGCAAGCTTTTCGTTCTAGTTCTGCTTGGATTCGTCGCGACAGACTTTGTGATCACGATAACGCTTTCGGCCGCTGACGCAACGGCCCACGTTCTCGAAAATCCTTTCGTCCGCGAACACGCCGCTTTTCTTGATCACCCGATCCTTTTCACGCTTGCTTTGATCTCGCTCCTCGGAGCAGTTTTTCTAAAGGGCTTTAAGGAAGCGATCGGTATCGCGGTTTTACTAGTTGCCGCTTATCTCTTTCTGAATGTTCTTGTCGTCGCTCGCGCAGTCTATGAGGTCGCTGTTAACCCGGGCCTACTAACGGATTGGAAGAATATTTTATTCGCCACGAAAGCCTCGTTTGGCAGTTTTGAGATCGCCGGTTTCGCGGGGATCCTGCTTCTCTCCGTTATAAGTTTTCCTCGATTGGCTCTCGGTCTTTCCGGTTTCGAAACCGGGGTAGCCGTGATGCCTCTTGTCAAAAGTCCGAACCGCATCGGGAACACTCGCAAGATGCTGATCACCGCGGCGCTCATCATGAGCGTATTTCTGATCGCCAGCAGCTTTGCCACAAGCGTTCTGATCCCGAAGAAGGAATTCTGCCCGCCGGTCGATTGCGGTATGGCAAATCCTGAACACGCACCTCCGGAATATTGCGCCTGCAGCGCCGCTGAGATCGAGGGAAAAGTTGTCAAAGACTCGGGAAAGGCAAACGGGCGTGCCCTCGCGTACATAGCTCACGCGTGGAACGAATGGTTCGGCACTCTTTATGACCTCTCGACCATCTTGATCCTCTGGTTCGCGGGAGCATCGGCGATGGCCGGATTGCTAAATATCGTGCCGCGTTATTTGCCGCGATATGGAATGGCTCCGGAATGGTCGCGTGCCACACGGCCGCTGGTGCTGGTATTTACGGGCATCTGCTTCGCGGTAACGCTTATATTTCGTGCTGATGTCGATGCTCAGGGTGGTGCGTATGCGACAGGCGTTCTGGTGCTGATGTCTTCGGCCGCGATCGCTGTGTCGCTTTCGGCGAGGCGGCGGCGTAGCCGTTGGACATGGGCTTTTTGGACGATCTCGGCGGTTTTTGTTTATACGACGATCACGAATATTTTTGAACGGCCCGACGGCATCAAGATCGCTTCGTTCTTTATCTTTTCTATCATCGCGGCCTCGTTCATTTCGCGTGTAATGCGATCGACCGAGATTCGCATCGACAAGATCGAACTCGACGCTACTGCTCAGGAATTTATAAACGAGCTCAACGAAGAAGGCGAGATACGGATCGTCACTAACCGCCGCGAGACGGGTGATATGACGGAGTATCGTTTCAAGGAGCATGAAAAGCGCGTCGATAACCACATTCCGTCGTCCGACCCCGTCCTCTTTTTCGAGATCGAGACGGGTGACGCCTCGGAATTCAAGGGGCGATTATTCATTCGCGGGATAGACGTCGAAGGATACCGGATCCTACGAACACAGGCGCCCGCTGTTCCAAACGCTATAGCGGCGTTTCTCTTATATTTGCGTGATAAGACAGGCAAGATCCCGCATGTGTATTTCGGATGGAGCGAGGGAAATCCGATCATGTATCTGGCCCGATACATACTTTTTGGCGAGGGGGACACCGCTCCGGTTACGCGCGAGATACTTCGCCAGGCGGAATCAGATCCCGAGTTGAGGCCGAACGTTCATGTTGGCGGTTAAGGTTTAGTTTTTGCTGCCTTCGAGGATCGTGGGATTCATTTCGATAAAACAAGAACGGCAGTACACCGGACGGCCTTGGGAAGGGTAGAACGGAACGGTGGTTGTCGCCTCGCAGCGGGCACAGTTTACGGTCACTTCGATACGCTGCTTGACGCCGGATGCCTGAGCTGCGGTTATTGCCGCCAGACGCTCATTCTTTGCCTGCTTACATTCTTTGCATCGTTTGGGCGGGTTCTGAAGCTGCTTGTCTCGGAAAAAAGTCTGTTCACCGGCTGTCCAGATGAAGTCCTTGCCGCAGTCGATACATAGTATGGACTTGTCCTCAAATTCCGACGCGCCGCTTACCGATGCCTGAGCAAAACGTTCGTCCTCACTTAATTCAACGCTTGACATCATCGATCCCTCCTTGTGCTGCGGGCTAAAACGATCTTGGGCAAAAGAAAACCGGGGCCGCCTTGATGCGTCTGTCTCTAATTTAGAAAAACGCGAATATATATAGTAAATTCTTTGGGAGGTAGAATTTCCAAATGCCTTTCTCGCGGACAGCAAGTCGTTTAAGAACGAATTATATGAGGCATCAATATTTCTTTTGCTAAGATCGGATTATATACCAAATCAATGAAATCAATAAGGAAACAATGAATATTTTAGTGATCGGGTCAGGAGGCAGGGAACATGCGATCTGCGAAACTTTCGCACGAAGCCCCAAAGCGACAAAGATATATTGTGCGGACGGCAATGCGGGCATCGCTAATTCCGCCGAGTGTGTCGCCATTCGGCCGGACGACATTATTGCCATGGCGAACTTTGCGGCTCAGAACGCGATCGATCTTACGTTCGTCGGAGGCGAGAGCTCGCTGGCACTGGGGATCGTCGATGAATTCAATACGCGTCGCCTTCGGATCATCGGCCCGACTCGTGAAGCCGCTCAGCTTGAATCCAGCAAATCGTTTGCAAAGGATTTTATGGCACGGCATGGAATTCCGACGGCGAACTACGTGACCGCACATACGCCGGGGTTTGCGGTCGATGAGCTCGAAAGTGGTGATTTTGGTGGTGCGGACGAACCGGTCGTCATCAAAGCGGATGGGCTGGCGGCGGGCAAGGGCGTAATCGTTGCGAAAAACCGTGCGGAAGCGGTCGCAGCGATCAAGGATCTGGAAAATCTGGTAGGGGCCGATGCCTCCGAAAAGATCATTCTTGAAGAATGTCTGACCGGGAAGGAAGTCTCGCTGCTGTTATTTGTCGACGGCGAAAATTTCGCATTGATGCCGCCAACGCGTGACCACAAACGCATCGGCGAAGGCGATACGGGCCCGAACACAGGCGGCATGGGCACGATCACCGACACATCGCTACTGACGAACGAACAGATTGCCGAGATCAGGGAAAAGATCATCCGCCCGACGCTTCACAACTGTGTCCGCGAAGGATTTCCATATCGTGGTGTCTTGTTCCTCGGGTTGATGATGACGGCTGACGGTGCAAAGCTGCTCGAGTATAACGTCCGCTTCGGCGACCCGGAAGCTCAGGCGATCCTCGTAAGGCTCGATACGGATCTTGTTGATATTTGCGAAGCGATCCTCGCCAGCCAACTCGGAAACGGAAACATCAACTGGCACCCCGGAAGCTCTGCCTGCGTCGTGCTTGCGTCTGCCGGTTATCCTGCCAAACCAAGAACGGGCGACGTGATCCATGGTCTCGATGAGAAAGGCCAACTCGATGGCAGCGTAGTGTTTCATTCGGGAACCGCAAGAGACGCGGCTGGCAGTTTTGTAACGGCAGGGGGACGTATTCTTGGTGTTACGTCAGTCGGAAACGACCTTGCTTCTTGTTTGAGCTCTGCCTACGCGGCGGTCGGGAAGATCAGTTTTGACGGAATGCAATTTCGGCGTGATATCGGAAAATAGTTATATTTGGTGGTACCAATATTAGTTTGAGCTCGGCTGCCGCCTTAAATTTGACGTAAATCGAGCAATTGGCACTGCAAGTTCCGCGTAACACCGTGTAAGTCTTGTCTAAGAGCATGTAAGTCCCATCTAACACCGTGCAAGTCCGATCTAACACCCCACAAAGTCCAGTCTAAGAGCGTGTAAGCCCCATTAACGCCATGTAGGTTAGGTCTAAGAGAGAACGCCCGGCGGCCTACGATCTTCTAGCGAACCGCTTTTGATTTCCGTTCGAAGTCGTCAGCCTCTTTGGCTAAGCCATTTTTGCGGCAGAACGATGCCAATCGGTCGTAACGGTCTTTTGGAGAGGTGTGTGAAAGCCGGCAAACTTTTGCCATGCATTCCGGGCAGGCATCGATCGGCCTCGAATCGGTCTCGCCGAGATAGTTGGTCCCGCTCATCACGCATTCGTACTTGGTGCAGTGCCACATCCCGAACATGTGCCCCGTCTCGTGTGCGGCGATCTTAAACGTGCGTCGGAGGAATGTGTCGTAGGACGCGTCGTTATCATCTAAACGCGAAAGCGAATAGATCCCGACGCGGTCTGCAAAACTGCCCTGGCCGAAAACGTAGTTCATCGAGTCATCAGGGAAGAGGTCTTCATTGGTAAGGCCGATCATAGCGGCTGCGTCGCTCGGCAATTTAGGTTTGAGTATCGAATCGATGATGTGACCTGTGCGGATCTGGACAACTTTCGTATACGGGTTAGTTCGCGTGTCCTTTTTGTCGGTCGGACGTTTTACGAGCTGTGCCGGTAGCTCCTTAACAGGGAGATTATAAAAGGCCTCGAGATAACCGCTCGTAATGTCGATGATCTTTCGTTGCTGAGCATTAAATTTTCCCAGCGGCAAGACATAGATCGTTCTTCTCTCGTCCGTCGGAAGCGTCGGATTCGAACTCGTGTACTGATCAAACGTCTGTCCCGGCTCATTGTGCGAACCTAGCCAATCGTATGGCTTGGGTTTGCCCATAGGCTTAAAGAACGGCTCGACTCGTGAAATCGCTCCACGCAAGTCGTCAGGTACTTCGTGTCTCGCAGGAGCGGAAGGCGTATTTGAAGCCTGGTTGTTCCGGGAACCTGAACACACATTGAATCCAACTGCCGATAGGATGGCCAAAAATATATATGCGGTTCGAACTGTCGAGCTAAGGATTCGTATTGTCTTTTCTCACCAGATGAGTTTCGTTCTTGGTCTTTTATAAACCGGAACACGTGGATTCATCAAGACGTCATTTACCGAAAGAAATCTTCGAGCGTCCTTCAACCGGTTTGGAAAGTCATTCGCCCACGTTGACAGATATTTCATCGGACCTCCGTACGCGAGAATTTCAAAGAAATGACCGGCCTCGACCGCTCCGCCCGACCTGACAACGTTTCCAGGATCCAGGCCGCTCCAGCGTCGTACCCAATGAACGGCTTCATGCAGGAGGACGGCCTCGAGAAAGTCGGCTGCGGGCGTATAGCCACGCGACAGGTCATATTCGGCAACTACGGCAAGGTCGTCATCAATGACCACCAGGTCAGCATCCCTTGCATAATAGGTGCCGTAAGTGCTTTTTAGCTTGCCCTTCTCGATATAGTCGGTTTCAGTGATTTGAACACGCGGACCGGCTTGGGGGGTTAAGGCACGAACTGCCAAATCAGCACCGTGCGGAGATTCGTGGGCCCCACAGGCAGTAGAGAAGGCTTCAAAGATGCTGGGGCGACCGGGTGCGTAAGCACGCCCGTTAGTGCGTAGATCGCCCAAACGTGAGTTCATCAGATCGGCGAGCCTCGCGAAAATAAAGGAAAGCTGGCTGTCAACAAAAATCAAGACATACCTCCTCTCCGTACTAAATAAATTGTACGGGCTTGGTTAAAACGATTATCTGAAAGCGAGTAACGTGGGCGATGCTGAGCTTTCGGACATATAAGAGAGCTTCGCGAATCTATTTCATATCTTCGGTTAAAAAACGAAAGATCATTTATGGACAGAAGGTCGACGTGCGGAGACTTAACGTTAAGATTATGTTTTTCAGTCGCGAAGCGATTCGAAGATTACCTCAGTTTTATTTACGTGTCAGTAAGAACTGAGAGCAACGACATAGCTGTTGAAATTCCTCTTCATCTCATCGATCGAGTCACCGCCGAATTTTTCTCGCATGGCGTTGGCCAGAACTATGGCGAGCATCGATTCGCCGATGACGCCAGCTGCGGGGACGGCTGTGATGTCGGAGCGTTCGAAGGCGGCGAGGTCTTCGGCTTTAGTGTCGATGTCGACGGAGTGCAGAGGTTTACGAAGCGTGGATATTGGCTTGAGATAACCTCGGACGCGAAGCTCTTCACCGTTGGTGATGCCGCCTTCTAATCCGCCGGCACGATTTGTGGAACGCGAAAATGTATCGCCATCATGAAATATCTCATCATGGACCTCCGATCCAGGTTTGCCTGCATTAGCAACACCAGTACCGATCTCAACGGCCTTGACGGCGTGGATCGACATGATCGCCTGGGCAATTCGGCCGTCCAATTTCTCATTCCAGGACGTGTGCGAACCGAGCCCGACAGGCAGATCCTTTGCGACAATCTCGAAAATGCCTCCGAGCGTGTCGCCGTCAGTTTTTGCCTGATCGATCAGGTTTATCATCTCTGCCTGACCGTGTTCGTCCACACAATTGAGGGGCGAATCGACGGGAATTGCCGCGATCTCTTCCCATGTTCTCAACAGCGGACTTATCTGGATGCGTCCGAGTTTGATCACGTGACTTTTGATCTCAATGCCGAAGGCGTTGAGCAGCTGTTTGGCCAACGCACCGCAGGCTACGCGAGCGGCGGTCTCTCTCGCGGAGGCTCGTTCGAGAATGTTTCTGAGGTCTCTCGCACCGTACTTCTGACCGCCGGCAAGATCGGCATGACCGGGACGAGGACGTTTTACGAGCCTCGGATTCTTTGGTTCGGTTTCGAGTTCGGTTGACGACATCACGTCCTGCCAATGGACGAAGTCGTCATTCTTGATCATCAAGGCGATAGGCGAACCGAGCGTTTTGCCATGACGAACACCGGAAAGTATCTCGATCGTGTCGGTCTCGATCTTCATCCTCCCGCCACGTCCGTAGCCCTGCTGACGACGCCAGAGTTCGTGGTTTATCTTGTCAACATCGATGGGCAGACCCGCAGGCAGGCCTTCGACAATAGCCACGAGAGCTTTGCCATGCGATTCGCCTGCGGTTGTGAACTTAAAAAACATATGTCAGACCGGATGATGATAGATCCATAGCCTTAATTCCGCTCTCCAAAAAACTTATCGGCTGCGGCTCGGGTTTCTTCGTCGCTTTGTTTTTTTAACTGTTGATTTATCCCCCACTCGTGGCCGTAAGGATCTCGGATCTTGCCGTAGCGAGCTCCCCAAAACATGTCGGCGACCGGCATAATAACGCTCGATCCGCGAGCTACGGCACGTTCCATGACCGAGTCGGCGTCATCCACCTCAATGGTTATTCGTACACATGTCCCGCCCAGTTTTTCCGGTGTGTTCAATGAGCCTCCGTCGCTCGGAGCAAACCAATCGGAAACGAAAAGTTTATACCCGTCCACAACGATTTCCCCGTGCATAAGCTTACCGTCGGGCGACTTCATATTGTCACCTTCAGAACCGTTGAAAACCTCTTTATAAAATTCCATGGCTGCCAGCCCATCACTGACGACCAAATGCGGAATAAACTGATCTTCTCGATCCATTGAGCCTCCACGAAAATCTTTGATAAAAGAGCGTTATTTCTTGTTCTTACACTGATGCAACGACGTCTCTTCGAATTCTTTTTCTAAAAACTATCAATCCTATACTTGCGATGATCAACATCCCGCCAACACCGGTTTGCGGCGGAATCGTTTCGCCTAATACGATCCCTCCGACGATCACTGCGATCAATGGCGTGACCAGCGAGATCATCATTGCTTTGGTCGATTCGATTTTACTCAACAACCAGTAATAAAGCCAAAATGCGGCGATAGTGCCTAGCAGCGTTAGATACAGAACGCAGACGACGGCCTTCCACGTCCAATGAAAATTGAGCGGGCTGCCTTCGGCCATCAGGCTGTAAATAATAATGAACGGGAGTCCGCAGATCATCTGTCCAAAGACAAGACTTGCGGGATGCATGCGGCCGCCTTTCGCTTTCACAAGTATTGAGGCTTGAGCCGCTGCATACGCTCCTACGACGATCCCTACACAGCCCAGGAATGCCATCCAATTCTCGACCCTAAGCTGATCGATGAAGATCACCGTAACACCTATGATCCCGATCACTACCGCGATTATCTTTTGCGGTGTTATGCGTTCATTCGGTAGAAAGAACCATGCGAGGATCAGGCCGAATACGGTGATCGTCGCCTGCAGCACAGCCGCGAGACCCGAAGTGATGTGCACCTCGCTCCAAAACACCATGCTGTAGTTAATCGCGAATTGCAGAATACCTGTGAGTGCTAGAAAACGCCATTCTTTCGCGGTCTTCGGCAGTGGTATCTGCTGAACTTTTATAATGACAAAGATGATCACCGATGCCAGCAGGAATCTTGCCGCGGCAAATCCGATAGGCGGCAGGTCTTCGAGGCCGACCTTGATAAACAGCCAGGTCGTGCCCCAGATCAGGCAGAGAATTAGCCAGATAAAGATCTTCATCTAATTTCGTTCGTAGAAGCTCAGGCAGTTCTCGCCTTGCTTCAGAAGACGCCAGCGACGGAGTTCGCCGAGAAGATCTGGAAGCGTGGTTTTCGCGTGATGCTCGACTATCAGGCGTCCATTCTTCCGAAGAAGCTTTTCATCTTGATCGCGAAAGTCGAATAGCAGCACGGCGTAATCGCTGTCGTACGGCGGATCCATAAAGATGAAGTCCCAGCCCGTTTTATGATCGCGGCCGGTGAATGTCTCTGCCTCCAGATTTACGATCTCGGTCTGGTCTTCGGGAATTTTTAGGAAATCGAGATTGTCTTCGATCAACGCACACGCCTTCCTGGATTTATCTACGAAAGTAACGAAACCGGCTCCGCGTGAAACGGCTTCGATGCCGATCGCTCCCGTTCCGGCACACAGATCGAGAAAGCGGGTTTCTTCGCTGATCTCAGGAGCCAAAATATTAAAGAGGGTTTCGCGAAGCCTGTCGGACGTAGGCCTTGTCTTACTATCGGGTGGACTTTTCAAAACACGGCCTCCATACAGGCCGGAGATCACTCGCATGAGACTAGATTAGCAGATTAAGGTGTACCGTGTACCAGGATGCAGCAGTGTACCACCATGTAACACGGTACGAGTGGTACAGATATAGTATATGGGTGGATAAAGTCGCGGCTTGCAGCCTCCTAAAATCTTTGAGCGATTCGGAAGGGCAAGCCCTTCCGCTCATCATTGCGGCAAGCCGCGGAAGAAGTTTAGATCGAATCAGAAACTCCAAGAAGGAAAAAGCCTTCGGCTCATCATTGCGGCAAGCCGACTAAGATACAACCCTATCCAATTCCGGCCAAACGCAGATGGCCGTTTTCGGCGGAGAATTCGAGCATTCGGGCCGTTTCCGCCGATCCTCTTTTTTTAATCACATACTCTTCCGCGACTCGTTTGGCTTCGCTTAGGAGATCGATGTCACGGACGAGGTTTCCAATTTTGAAGTTTTGGATACCGGACTGGCGGGTGCCCAGGATCTCGCCTTCACCGCGTATTTCGAGGTCTTTCTCGGCGATCTTAAAGCCGTCATTGGTCTTCTCCATGATCCCGAGGCGTTCGCGGGCGACGGTGGTTTTCTTGTCGCCTGTGAGCAGGACGCAGAAGCTTTGTTCGGCACCTCGGCCTACTCGGCCGCGTAACTGGTGAAGCTGCGAGAGGCCGAAACGCTCGGCGTGTTCGACGACCATGAGCGAAGCATTTGCTACATCGACACCGACTTCGATAACGGTTGTCGATACTAGAATATCGAGTTTCCCCGAAACAAATTCGGCCATGATCGATTCCTTCTCGGGAGTCTTCATTTTGCCGTGAAGCAAACCGACTTTCCGTTGTGGGAAGATGCGGTCACGCAGCTCTTCGTACATCAAGGTCGCCGCCTTGAGATCGAGCTTTTGCGATTCCTCGATGAGCGGGTACACGACGTATGCCTGACGGCCTAGATCGATCTCGCGTTCGATACCTTTGTAGACTCCCGTGCGTTGATCTTCGCCTACGACGACGGTTTTGACAGGAGTGCGGCCCGGAGGCATCTCGTCGATGATCGACACTTCGAGGTCGCCGTACACTGTCATTGCAAGGGAACGGGGGATCGGGGTTGCGGTCATGACCAGAATGTCGGGATTAAACCCGAGTGCACGTATCGCAGCCCTCTGCAGCACGCCGAAGCGGTGCTGTTCGTCGATGACCGCGAGGCCTAGTTTGTCGAACTTAACGGCGTCCTGGATGACGGCCTGTGTGCCGATGATAGCGTCGATCTCGCCTTCGGCAATTGCCGCGTGAAGCTTCTTTTTCTCGCTCGCTTTCACGCTGCCTGTCAGCAGCTCGATGCGAAACTCCGTTCCGTCGAAAAACTTCCGAGCGTTCCGTACGTGCTGTTCCGCAAGTATCTCGGTCGGTGCCATCAACGCAGCCTGGTAGCCGTTTTCCATTGCAGCGAACATCGCCGCGAAAGCGACGATCGTCTTGCCGCTGCCTACATCGCCCTGGATCAGGCGGTTCATCGGTGCGTGGGACTGCATGTCTTCGAAGATCGCTTTGATCACCCGGTTTTGAGCGTTCGTGAGCGTAAAGGGAAAGAGCTTTATCAGCTGTTCCTTGGTCGAACGCGGTATCTCGATCACCGTGCCTTTCGGCTCTTTCATTCGCTCGCCTCGCTTGAGCTGTAATGCAAAACTTAGCCAGAAAAATTCTTCGAAGATGAGCCGCTTGTGAGCATTGCTCCGCGACATATCGTATTCGGAGATCAGCGATTCTTCTGGTGGAAAATGGATCTCCTTTAACGCATCGAAACGTCCGATGAGCTTTTCTTTTTTGAGCAGATCCTGCGGCAGCGGATCGGAGATCGAGGTTGGGTCAAGATCTTCGAGGACGGAATAGACGATCTCCCGCAGACGCTTTGTTTGAAACGGTCCGAGCTTGCGATACACCGGAACCTTGCGGGCAGTGTGAATCGTCGCTAAACGAGGATCACTCGTCTCGTCATCGGACTCTGATTCCGCATTCAGGATCCGAGATCCCGGATCTTTCGCATGCAGTTTGGATTCTGGAAGCTCAGGCAGTATTTCTAGTTCCTCGGGCTTGGTGATCTTTAGCGAGAAGGTGCCGCGGCGAGTGTCGTATTCCCATTTGCCGTGAGCGACGAAACGCGTGCCTCGCTGAAAGCGGTCTTCGTAGTAGCCGACGATCTGTTTCGCCGCTTTGCCGGAGATAAACCATTTGACCGAGACAGGCTTGTTTTGACCGCCGGCGTCCGTTCCGGTGATCTCGAATAGAAAGAGAAGAGGCTGACGCGGACCGCGATTCTTGCCGACCTGAAAGCCGCCTGATACCCGCGTATGTATCTCAACCGAAGCCTCGATGCCGTCGAAAAGCTTGTCGCTCGTGATGAGATTTGAGCGATCCTCGTACCGCATCGGGAAGTAGTTCAGCAGGTCCTCGACGGTGGCCGTCGTGAGGTCAGTCTTAGCCGAATGCTGTGCGACCGACGCTGCCAGCTTCTTGGCCATAGCGGTCGAGAGAAACGCGACTTTGTTGATCGCAAGGTCCACTATCGGCGTGTTAAGCGTGAGCGTCATTCGGGAAAATTCTAGCACACGGATTTTTATGGCGTTCGGTGTACCGCGTACCAAACCCTACCGGTGTACCGCTGTGTACCGTCTGTTTTGTGGTACAGTACACTTTTAACGGTATTGCACAAATAAAACTATTGACAATCTATGAAACGTAGTAGTATTATGTCATTACGCTTGGTAGTGAGAAGTGAGGGGAGAGGTGTGTCTTGAACTCTGGGTTCTAGATTTTTTTTGTTTACGTTGTGTATATATATATTTTTATGTCGTGAAGATATTGGAGTGGCTAATGGCCAAGATGAAGGTCCGTAATTACTATTAGTCTTCCAGTGGATTACCGCTACGATGAGCGGAAGGGCTTGCCCTTACGACGGGTTTCCAGTGGGTCGAGGAGGCTCTGCCTCCATTCTTAGATCGGAGGCAGAGCCTCCTAATCCTTTGGGTAGTCTTCCGGAAGGGCAAGCCCTTCCGCTCATCTGGGCGGCAAGCCGTAGAAGGATGCCGCGATTGGAGGTGTACCACCGTACGGGGGAGACACACCGGTACACGGCGGTACACGTTCGAGTGACGAGGCTCGGCTGGAAAAGATGGAAAGCTAGGCTTCGAGGGTGAACGGATTGAAGTCGGTGTTTCGGTCGAAGTAGTCTTCGTGTTCGGCTTTTTTAAGAAATGCGACAACCTTGTAGGTTAGCGGAGTCGCGAGGACTTCCCATGCGACCTTTATGAGGTAGTTGCCGATCATTACGCCGATGACCTGCTCGTTTGACCAAGTGCCGAGGAAGGCTAGCGGGTAGAAGATCAGGCTGTCGATGGCTTCGCCTACGGCGGTTGAGCCTATGAGGCGGGTCCAGAGATACTTGCCCTCGGTCTTTACTTTTAGTTTTGCGAGTACGAAGGAATTGGCGAATTCGCCGAGCCAGAATGCCGACAGGGAAGCGAGGACGATCCGCCACGTCTGACCGAACATCATATTTACGGCCTTGACCTGGTCAACTGACATCGTCGTTGCGTCGGGCAGGCTGGTTACGATAAGGGACATCAGCGACGCAAATGCCATTGCGGCAAATCCTGCCCAGATCACCCGACGCGATCGCTTGTAGCCATAGACCTCGGTCAGGATATCGCCGAAGAAATAGCTGATCGGAAAAAAGAGGACGCCCGCACCGTAGATGTATTGATAACCGTCGGTAAACGGAACCGTGATGTAGCTGACCTTTTGAACGCCGATCAGATTAGAGCACAGCAGCACAGCGACGAACGCCGCCATGATCAGGTCGAAGTATTTGAAGTGGCGTTGCTCGTTCAAGGTTCAGAGTTTAAGGTCCAAAGGCTGCAGATTCAAAATCCAACTTTGAACTTTGAACCAGTACACAAAAAAAGGAAGCGAGCCTATCGAGGCCGCTTCCAAATCGGAATGAGGAGAAACGAATTTCTCTACTAACTTGTTACTGCTACTACCCTAGTTCGGCTACGTGTTTCGTTAAACGCGATTTATATCGGGCTGCCGTGTTGCGGTGGATCACGCCTTTGCTGGCTGCCTTATCGATCAAAGATACCGTCGGGCTAAGCAGATCGCCGCTGCCGGCCTTGTCCAGGCCCGCGATAGCTGCACGAAGCTTCTTGATCTGCGTTCGCAGTTTACTGCGGTTAGCACGGTTTATTTCGTTACGTTTTGCGTTCTGTCTGACACGCTTTATTGCTGATTTATGATTTGCCATTACAAAAAAATATCTATGCCTGAGAGAAACAATGAGTATAGGGATTAGGTCCGGGATTGTCAATCCGAGGCGATCAGTGCTCAAATCTCGACGCGACCAGGTGCATCAGGTCAACAAAAAGCACGATTATAGGCGGGTAAAAGACGAGTTCCGGCTGGAGAGAGGTGGAGAACATCGACGAATCGGACGCGAACGAGAAATCGACGTAGTTTCCGATAACCAGCCCGATCGCTAAGCTCAAAACAAGGCCGGCACCGAGAAAAAGCGTAGCTCCGGTACGCGAGTAGGGTTTGATGACCGGTTCGTTCTCGTCGAGGATCGATTCGTGCAGGTCGTCGTCGTCGTATGTGTAGTAGTCGAATCCGTCGCGGAGGCGGCCGACGATATGGATGATCCCGGCAACAAACAGCGACACGATAATGATCTTGCCGATGATCGCAGCATCGACAAATATTCGGGGCTTAAAGATCACGACCAGAAGCGTTGAGAAAAAGAGAGCTACCGTGGGATAGACCGCTTTTTGCATCGCTGTCGACTCACGGCGTTCCTGGGCGATCATGCGGTCGATGATCTCGTTATATCGCTTGTCGAGGACCATTTGCCGCCAGCGTTTAGCGTGCGGATTGGTTGAATCGAAGAACGAATTGCCGTTGGATGAACTGCTATGGAGGGCGTGTTCGAGCTTTTTGTCGTAAAGGACCCGTTCGGTGCGGCTACCGAGTATCTCGTAAGCCTCGGCGATCTCGGCAAAGTTTCGTGCGGTTTGTTCCGAGCCGTTATTGACGTCGGGATGCAGCTTTCTCGCCAAGCGACGATATGCCGATTTGATCTCGGCACTTGAGGCAGTTTGCGTTACTTTCAGGACCTCGTAGTAATTAACCATCGAAAGGCTGCGGCAGTGTTGAGGGTGCCCAAAGACCCATATCCTTAGACGCTTAAATTATAACATAGGTTTTTCGCTAAAACTCCCCTCCGAAATTGGAGGGGAGCTTCGTCTACTCGAGGCTGTCGACCTGCAAGCTGATCGGAGCTGCACCTCCTAGCTTAACGGCATCAACGACCTTTGCAACCTCGCCGTAGGGGAAATTCTTGGGTGCCTTGATGAAAACGGTTCGTTCGATACCGTCGGGAGAATCGATACCTTTTTCAGGAGTTTGGTTCTCAGCCTGATCTAGATTCTCTGTTCGTTTCAGAAAGACGTCTTTTAGTCGGTCGGTCAGTTTGGATGAATCATCGATCGTACCGAGGCCCGCTTCTCTATTTAGGGTCAGCGAACCATCAGACCCGATAAGCACAACCAACGTCTTGATATTTTCGTCAACTGGGGTGTTTTGAAGTTCATGCGGGATCTTGGCCTTGAACGCAGCAGGCTTCAGCGGCGATATGACCATAAAGATTATCAGCAGTACAAGCAGGACATCTATGAGCGGCGTGACGTTTATCGTTGGTTTGTTCATCGGGTCTCTCCTTATGTTTGGTTAGACACCGATGGTAGGGAAATGTTCCGAATTTGGTTTTGTGGCAAGCCAGATAAGGCTGGCTCTTGCGGCTAGCCGCAAAGATTAGGCGGAAGGCCTTGCTTCTGCGGCTTGCCGCTACGATGAGCGGAAGGGCTTGCCTTCCGAATAGTCTCTCCTTTTATTTTCTCTTGAGGCTTGCCGCTACGATGAGCGGAAGGGCTTGCCCTTCCGTATGCCTTCCCAAAAGATTTAGGAGGCTCTGCCTCCATTCAAAGATCGGAGGCAGAGCCTCCAGAGTTTTCAGGGGATCTGCTCGGAAGGGCAAACCCTTCCGCTTATCATGGCGGCAAGCCGCCGAAGCAATTGAGATGAATCTTGTGGAAGGGTAAGCCTTCTGCTCGTCATACCGGCAAGCCGTCATCGAATGGCATGGTTGCTTCTAGTAAAGCTCTTGCCTTTAGGAGAGACTCTTCGTATTCGGCCTCTGGGTCACTGTCGATGACGATCCCGCCGCCGACGTTGAAGACGGTTTTGTCATCGCGAATGACCATCGTTCGGATGGCGACTGAAAGATCCAGACTCGGCGAGTTTGGAACATTGAATTTGGGACCCGGAATCGATATTCCGATCGCTCCCATCGACAATCCTCTCGAGTCGGGTTCTAGTTCGTCAATGATCCGCATGGTGCTGATCTTTGGGGCTCCGGTGATCGAACCGCAGGGGAAGAGAGATCGGAGAATTTCGGAGAGTTTAGTATCGGTTCGGAGCTTGCCGGTGATCGTCGAAACAAGGTGAAAGAGCGTCGGGTGCTCTTCGAGATCGCAGAGCTTTTCAACCTCGACACTTCCAAATTCACAGACGCGTCCCAGATCGTTTCTCAAAAGATCGACGATCATCGTGTTTTCAGCAATGTCTTTTTCGCTGGCAAGAAGTTCTTTTTTTAAAGCTTCGTCTTCTACGGCATTCTCTCCTCTCGGACGTGTTCCCTTGATCGGAGATGTCGTGATCGCATCGCCTTCTACACGAAAGAAACGTTCGGGCGAACCAGATATTACGGTAGAATCCTTTCGCTGAATAAAAGCTGCGAACGGAGCCGGATTGTCACGGCGAAGGTTGTAAAAGATGATCTGCGGCCAAGAATCAGCAGACAAGGTAAAGGTCAACTGTTGCGTTAAATTCGTTTGATAAGTATCACCTCGGCGAATGCGTTCCTTGATCTCATTGATCACGTCAAGATAAGCGTCCAAGGTGAAGTTTGACGAAACTGTACCACCCACTGTACCGCCTTGTACCGTCTCCGATGGAACGGTACACCCGAATTGTTCTAGGTCACGGAACGAACTAACGTCACCGGTCTGATACGTCTCACCCGTGTCGTAATCATGAACTAACAGAGCGTCGAACAACGCAAGGAAAACATCCGGCTCATTCGTTTTTTCATGCCTCGAATGGATATTTTCAAGCTTTAGTCCGAGATCGTACGACAGCGTAAATATCGCAGCCTTATCACCCGACAGTTTTTCGTCGAGGAACGACAACGTCTCGATCGGATCGCTATTTGTGATCTCGAGAACTTCGGTCGGACGGAGGCCCGCGATCAGCAAATGGGAACCGAGATGCCCGACGCCACAGCTATCCAAAATACAGACCGGCTCGCTTTTTGATATTTCGAGAAGGCGGAGGATCATCTCATCAGCGGATAGGTCAAGGCGATGCATTCTCTCGGATTCTAGCACGATAGGCGACAACCGGAAATTTCACATCATCAGCCATTTACGGTAGTATGTTGGCTATTCTCCTCTATAAATTATGCAATCCGACACGAACGATAAATACGCTCTGGTCCGTGGACTCGGTTTGATCGCAGCAGTTTCGGTGATCATCGGCAACG
>JBDTXM010000005.1:0-34243 GCA_040006215.1 Acidobacteriota bacterium | reverse complement strand
ACGAGATCGGCGATCTGCTCGGGAAGGCGAACGCCGTCGCGATCGGCAGTGGTCTCTCACAGAGCGAAAGCACGAGAAAATTCGTTCAAAAAGTTATCGACAACCGCATAACTCCGATCGTCGTGGATGCCGACGCATTAAATTTGCTATCGCCGTTTCGTCGCGAAACGTTGCAGAATCCCGCACGAAGTCAGGGCGTAAGCCCCAGGAAAGATCCACTGATCCTCACGCCGCACGAGGGCGAGTTCATGCGGCTGCTCGGTACTGACGACAAAGACGTACTGAAAGACCGTGTCGCTGCCGTGCGCGACTTCGCGCAAACGCAAAACGTCATCCTCGTCCTCAAAGGCGAGCGCGTTCTGATCGGCGAACCGGGCGGAAAGGTCGTTGTAAATCCGACCGGCAATTCGGGCCTGGGCAAAGCGGGAAACGGCGATACACTTACGGGGATCCTCGCCGGATTCGTCACGCAGGCCGCGGCGATGAAGATCGACATCTTTGAAACCGTGGTCGCCGCAGTTTATGTCGCCGGAATGGCGGGTGATGTCGCCGAAAAGAAATTTGGAAAACGCGTGATGACAGCGTCGGACGTACGCGAATGTCTCGTTGACGTGTTCGCCAGCCTTGAGACTGAAAAGTGAAAAACGAAAAGTGAAAAATGAAGTGATCATTTCGAATTCACCGGAAGAAACGTTCGAGCTGGGTGAGAAGATAGGCGGGTCACTGATCGGCGGCGAGATTATCTTACTTCACGGAGGACTCGGCGCAGGAAAGACCTTGCTGACAAAAGGTATCTTGAATGCCCTGGATTTCGATATCGACGAAGTAACAAGCCCGAGTTTTACCCTCGTAAATCTTTATCATGCAAAATGCGATGTTTATCACATCGATCTATGGCGTATTAATGACGGCGTCGATGCGGCTCGGGCGGTCGGGCTTGAAGAAATATTAGAGAATGAAGCCGCGGTCGTGATAGTCGAATGGGCAGAGAAACTGGCGAGCCCGGATCTCGAGTCTAAAGCGATCCGCGTAACGATCGAAGGCGATGGAGACGAACCTCGGCAAATACAGGTGACTTGATGGCAGTCTTCCGGATCGAGATCGACAAAAGTAAAAGAAAGTTGTCAGTTTTCGACGGCGATGTCCTGGCCGCTTCTTTTGATGTTGCTTTTGGATCCGAACCGACCGGAACGAAATCGAAACAGGGTGACGGCAGGACGCCGGAGAACGACTACGGGGTCTGCGTTAAAAATCCGAAGAGCAAATATCATCTTTCGCTTTGTTTGAATTACCCAAATATCGCGGACGCGGAACGCGGGTTGGCCCACGGCCTGATCTCTCAGGACGAGCACGACGCGATCGTTGCGGCGGTCAAAGACGGCAAATTGCCGCCGCAGGACACGGCTTTGGGCGGTGAGATCTACATCCACGGCGGCGGCACTGACGGAGATTGGACCCGCGGCTGCATCGCCCTGACTGATGCCGACATGACCGAACTATTTGATATCGTTGAGACCGGAACTCCCGTCTCGATCCGGCAATAGTAAATTTGTCGCACCAATGGTCAACCCACCTCTTGAAAATAATTCTTTCCGGGGCCACCCTATTATGATACATTGTTGCATCTAAGGCGTGGACTGCGTCTTTTCAGTTGCGCCGTCCGTGGCTGATCTTTGAAAAAACTGCTGCCATGAGTTCTTCCAACCACGGCTGCATTTCTCCCTTCGCGAGGAACTTCCATTTTGCGTTGCCGTTTTACGTGTTTAATGTGCGTGTGGAAGACTGGGACAGTGGACATGGGACAAATTAATTAAGTCCTCTATTGTAAATAAAGGGCTTAGCGTTTCTGAGTCACGCGTGTGGAAGCCTAGGACAGTGGGACTTGGGACAGGGCGACCTCCGATTGGGTATTTTGGATCTGGGATCTGAAAGCTGGGCTTTCAACAAGATTCGCGAAACCGTGGAACGGCCGAACAGAGGTGTTCAGTGGCTAAAACCCAGTAAAAACCTAGTCGAAAGCGGTGTTTGACGTCATAAAGCTGTATTACAAATTAATACAGACTGCTCAACAACGCCGATGGACGTTTTTTTCGAAATTGGACTATAATTGAGCGGCCAGGTTATGACCCACGGTGAGAGCCAGATAATCAAAGAAACATCGGCTGCCAAAGATGCGACTGCGGAAGCCTTCGACGGCAAGCTGTTCTTTAACCGCGAATTGAGCTGGTTGGAGTTTAACCGCCGCGTTTTGGATGAGGCGACGGACGAGCACCTGCCGGTGTTAGAGCGTCTCAAGTTCCTCTCGATATTTTCGACCAACCTCGACGAATTTTTCATGATCCGGGTCTCGGGGCTCAAAGAGCAGATCGAGGAGGGAATTTCGGAGTCCTCGCCCGATGGTTTGACCCCGACCGAGCAGTGGCGTGAGATCAGCAAACGGCTAAAGCCAATGCTGAAAAAGCAGGCTTCGTATTTGAATCAAACCGTTCTGCCCGAGCTTGCGCAAGCCGGAATCATGATCGACGCTTACAAGAGTCTGAACGCCAAGGAGAAACGTCGGCTTGATAAATATTTTCGAGACAATCTGTTTCCGATATTGACGCCGCAGTCAGTCGATTCGAGCCATCCGTTTCCATATATTTCAAATCTGAGCGTAAATCTCGGTGTCCTGATCGAACCGAATCGTCACGTCACTCAGCCAAATTTAAAACACCTCTTCAAGCAGAAGAGATTTACGCGAATCAAATTGCCGCCGACCGTCCCGAGGCTGATCCCTATCAGCGATAAAAAAGGCCGATACGTGCTGATCGAAGAGGTAATCGCGGCAAATGTTCAGGACCTGTTTCCGAACATGAAAACGAGCGAGGCGTTTCTGTTTCGCGTAACACGCGATGCCGACATAGAGCTTCGCGAGGACGAGGCCGGCGACCTGATGCGCACGCTTGAACGGGAATTGCAGCGGCGGCGATTTAGATTTCCCGTCAGGCTCGAAGTTTCGTCCGCGATGCCTGATAAGATGCTGAAAACACTGGCGACCGGCATCGGCGTGACCGAGCAGGACATTTACCGGATCGAAGGTTTTGTCGATATTCCTGACCTCATGCAGCTTTATTCGCTCGACCGGCCGGAGCTGAAGGACAAGCCGATCCCTGTCGTCTACAGCCGTGCGTTCAAGGATAAAAAGAATTCGTTCGACGTGATCAAGAAGCACGACGTGCTGCTTCATCATCCGTATATTTCCTTCGGAGCGGTCGCCGATTTTCTGACCGAAGCCGCCGAAGACCCGCATGTTCAGGCGATCAAGATCTGCTTGTATCGAACTGGCAAGGATTCGCCGATCGTCGATTCGCTGATACGCGCGAGCCAATTGGGCAAGCAGGTCACTGCGCTTGTTGAACTAAAGGCGCGGTTCGACGAAGAGAATAATATCGAATGGGCACGGCGGCTCGAAAACGAAGGCGTCCATGTCGTTTACGGCATCAGTTCGCTGAAAACGCATTCGAAGGTGACACTCGTTGTGCGACGTGAAAAGGACAAGCTGGTGAGATACGTTCACGTGGCGACGGGCAATTACAATCCGGTCACTTCGCGAATGTACACTGATGTCGGGCTGTTGACGAGCAATGAGGCGATCGGTGCGGACGCCACGAGCTTGTTCAACTTCCTGACCGGATATTCGCAGCAAAACAAGTATCACAAGATGGTGGTTGCTCCGCTCAATCTGCGGCAAAAATTCGTGCAGTTGATCCGGCGGGAAAAACGCCATCGCCTTGCCGGGAAAAAGGCGCGGATAATCGCAAAGTTCAATAGCCTGACGGACGAAAACCTGATCAGCGAATTGTACGAGGCGTCAAAAGCAGGCGTCGAGATTGACCTTCTCGTCCGCGGGATATGTTCTCTGCGGCCCGGAATCAGCGGTTTGTCGTCAACCATTCGCGTGACATCGATCGTCGGCCGGTTTTTGGAGCACAGCCGGATCTTTTATTTTGCGAACGGGGGAACGGCGGAGAGCGAAGAGGTCTATATCGGGAGCGCCGACTGGATGCGGAGGAATCTCGATCGACGCATCGAGATCGCGATTCCCGTGACCGATCCTGCGATCAAGCACTATTTAAGGCACACAGTCCTCGATGCCTATCTTAAGGATAATGTGAATGCGAAAGTGCTGCGTCCGGACGGATCCTATAGAAAAGTTGAAGGCTCGGCAGAACCATTCGACGCCCAGATGTTTTTTGCCGGAAAGGATATCGAGGTCTAGGCTGAGGTAGATTTGGCAAATCGTGCTTCCATCACACCGCCGACGTCTTTGCCGTATTTGAGCGTAAGCCGCGGATAGCCGCGAGGCTCCGGTTCGAGGTCTTCGATCTCGAGCAGTTTCTCCGCGGCGGCGATGTCTTCCATCGTACCCTCTATCTCCATATAGAAACCGAATGGAAGTTCGTCGAGCACAACCTCCACATTGCCGACATGCCACGCTTTGCGATGTTTTTCATAAACGAGGGATAAGTGGTATCCCAGCTTTTCGATGATGTGCTCGGTGGCTTCGACGTCGGAAACGACAGTTTCGAATTCGATCTTATGCTTGAAATCGGTATCGCTCGGAAGTTTTTCCTTGTAGGTAAAATGCGTGATGTCGCCGATCTTTCGCAGACGCAGCATAGCGCCGCGTTCGTCCAAGGTGCCGCCGCGGTGAAGATAGTTCTCTTCGAACCTCTCCTCGGAAAAAACAGCGCCGACTGCTGGCAATTTAGCGGAGAGTTCGACCAGGCGTTTCTTGTCCAGACGGTATTTTTTCTCGGTTTCGATGGCCATTAGGTGACTTAGTTTCAATAGTAAGAGAAACCGCGAGACAGGGCAACAGTGGCCCGATGATACGATGACTACTTGACGGAATTTATCATTTACTTGATACTTGAAAAAAAGGTCAGGTTTAGGAACGGCCAAATTTTAGGAAAAGTAACTTACGAAAATCATATGCCATACTCAGAAATAATGATCCACGGAATGCGAGCAGAGCTCGCTAATCTCGGAATTGAAGAAACCAAGACGTCGGAAGCCGTGAAGGAAGCCGTCGAAAACACCGATGGTACCGTAATGGTGGTCGTCAATTCCGTCTGCGGGTGTGCGGCCGGCGGTGTTCGCCCCGGCATCGCGATGGCCCTGCAGAATTCGGAAGCAAAGCCCGATAAAACGATCACGGTTTTTGCCGGCGCCGACATCGACGCCACGGAAACGGCCCGTGATTACTTCGAAGGGTATGCTCCGTCATCGCCGTCGATCGGCTTTCTGAAAGGCGGAAAGCTGGTTAAAATGTTCGAACGTCGGGATCTCGAAGGCCGTCAACCGGGCGTGATCGCCGAAGCCCTGTTAGGAGCTTTTAATGAGACGTGCGCCAAGACTGAAGCCGCGAATAACTAGTTAGAGTTCCATTATTGATCGAATGACCGCCCATCGTGGCGGTCTTTCTATTTACGTGCCGGAATAAAACTGTTGCATGGAAGGGTTTGCAATCGGTAGAATATAAGGGGTTTTCCGAGTTCTATCCAGCATTTTGTCGACGTAAAAATGTCCATCAGCCAACGGCAACATATTAGGTTCTCGCTCGAAGTTCCGGCGATCCTGTATCGCAAAAACGGCGAGAAGTTAGTGACCGCTACGCAGCAGATCAGCGTAGGTGGATGCCTGACGTCGTGGGATGACAATTTTTATCCGGGCGATGAGTTTCGTTTTGAGCTTGAGTTGTCGAATGGAAACAGGCTGCCGCTGACATGCCGCGTCGTTTACTGCTTTGACGCATCGGGTATCGGCGCCAAATTCGTAGATATCACAAAATTCGAGCAGTCACTGATTGCGAAAACCATTTCGGCTCGCCTCGAACTCGACGGCCTGCCGATGCCGATCGATGCATTCGAAGAGCCTCCGAAATTCGAGGAAGTGGAATTAAAGGTCTCGACCGTCCGCGAGCAGCGTGAGGAAAAGCTGAGGGAAGTAATGGTTCTCGACCTCGACGATTAGCGGTTCGCCACGAACTTACCGTGTGATCTAAAACAACTCGTCTAACGCCTCTTCCAGATTCCGGACGCCGACCACTCGAATTCCCAGCAATTTTTCCAATCCCTTTTTATTCGATTCAGGCAATATCAGTTTCTTAAATCCGAGTGTTTGGGCTTCCCGGGCGCGAGTTTGGGCCTGCAAGACGCCGCGGACCTCGCCCGTAAGGCCGACCTCGCCAAAGACGGCCACGTCGGGCGGCACCTGCAAATTTCGAAAGCTAGAGGCGATCGCTGCGACCACACCGAGATCGGCGGCAGGCTCATCGATCTCCATTCCCCCGGCGACGTTAATGTAGACGTCGTCTCCCGCAAGTTGGAACCCAAGGCGTTTTTCGAGAACAGCGATCAAGAGGGAAGTCCGATTGTAGTCGAAGCCCTGAGCCATCCGGCGGCCCGAGCCAAATTTGGTTCCTGAAACGAGCCCCTGTATCTCCACCAGCATCGGCCGAGTGCCTTCCATGCAGACGGTGACGACGGAGCCGGTCGCCCCTTCCGGTCGCTCTTGGAGGAACAGTTCCGAGGGATTCCCGACCGCGATCAGGCCGCTGTTAGTCATCTCGAAAACGCCGATCTCGTTTGCGGCCCCGAAGCGATTTTTTGTTGCCCGGATTATCCGATGGTTGTGATGCCGGTCGCCTTCGAAATATAAAACCGTATCGACGATGTGTTCGAGCGCTTTGGGGCCAGCGATCGAACCTTCTTTTGTAACATGGCCGGTCAGGAAGACCGGCGTGCCGGTTTGCTTGGCGAACAGCATCAACTGGCCAGCCGCCTCTCGGACCTGCGAAACGCTGCCGGGAGCGGATTCGATCTTTTCACTGAAAACGGTTTGGATCGAATCGACGATCAAAAAGTCGGGCCGCAGCTTTTCGGTTTGGGCGAGGATCGACTGCAAATTTGTTTCGGGAAGCAGGAACAAATTCTCGGCAGTCACCCCGAGCCTCTCGCCGCGCATTTTTATCTGGCGTTCTGATTCTTCGCCGGACACGTACAAAACTTTTGTGCCGTTACGGCAGAGCTTATCTGCCATTTGGATCACGATAGTCGATTTGCCGATGCCGGGAGCGCCTCCTATCAGTACCAGCGACCCGCCTACGATACCGCCGCCGAGAACGCGGTCGAATTCTTCGATCCCCGAAGATACGCGCGAATCATCCTGCGATTCGATCTCGCTGTACGAAACCGGCGAGGACTCACGAAACGAAGCGAACGACCTGCCGGCGCCAGATGCCTGGGGGGCCGCACGAAAGCGTTCCTCTACAAACGAATTCCACTCGCTGCAGTCCGGGCATTGGCCGAGCCATTTCCGTGACTGACTTCCGCAGCTCTGGCAGATGAATATCGTCGCAGGTAGTTTTGCCATGCTTCTTTGTGGAAAGGATACAACAGTTGTTGACGCCGCGAAAACCGGAGCCGACATAGGACCGAAATGTTTGAAATCGAGCCCCGAATGATCGTTTATACACTCGGAAACGCAGGCGGCGTGAAACTATGGGCAGGGAACGATTATCCGACAGCGTTTATTCGTGTTAAAATACAAACAGTCATGAAGTGGGATATTCTCATATTAAGGATCACGTTTGTAGGGTTACTGACCTTTTTGGGTTACATCCTCAATCCGTTCGAGAGGACGGAGAGATACGGGCTTGATCCGACTTCGCGGCGCGTGCTTTCCACTTTGCTGGGAACGATCGTTTCGCTGATCATCATCGGTTTTGAAGTGCGGGTCCGCAAGGCCTCGCTGAAAACGCTGATCGGAGCCGCCGTCGGTTCGATCCTGGGTATCGTCGGGGCATTTTTGATCGGAGTTTTGATCTCGATCCAGAAGGAAGCCGCGGTTTCCGCCGAAATGCAGACATTTCTGACTATCTCGCTTGCCTTTTTTATGGGCTACATCGGTTTGATGGTCGGAGCGGCGAAGGGAGAATTTATCGACCTGTCGGCCCTCGGCGGCATCTTCAGCGATAAGACCATCAAGCGGGACAACAAGGTCCTCGACACCTCCGTGATCATCGACGGGCGTATCGCGGACGTTGCGGAGACCGGTTTCCTTGGCGGAACACTCGTCATTCCCAATTTCATTCTCGCCGAACTTCAGCAAGTTGCCGATTCTCCGGATTCGTCAAAACGTCAACGCGGCCGGCGCGGATTGGATATGCTGCAGCGGCTGCGGAATAACAGCAAGCTGGACATTCAAATCGTCGAAACGGACTTTCCCGCGGTGAAGGAAGTGGATCTGAAACTCATCGAATTGGGCAAACAGCTCGACGCGGTCATTGTCACCAACGATTTTAATTTGAACAAAGTTGCTCAGCTTCGGGGTGTCGCGGTGCTGAATATCAACGAGCTTGCCAACGCTTTGAAGCCGGTTGTCCTGCCGGGCGAGGCAATGCGTGTTTTTATCCTCAAGGAAGGCAAGGAATACAATCAGGGCGTCGCCTATCTTGATGACGGAACCATGGTGGTCGTCGATAATGCCCGCCGCCTCATCGGCAAAACGACTGACATTGCGGTGACAAGCGTTCTGCAAACGACTGCGGGAAAGATGATCTTTGGCCGGCTGTGGGAAGAGAAAGAAGACCTGGAGGGCTCGGTCGGAATCCATGATTCGCGTTCGATGGGATTTCGAAAGGCGACCAGAGAGCTTCGTCAGACTACCATAATTGAAGAACTAGACTCATAGATGAACACCGCCATTATTGTTGCGGCGGGCCGCGGCAAAAGATTTGCTTCCGATACTCCCAAACAATTCGTCGACCTCCTCGGGAAATCCGTAATTTTTCACACGATCGACCGATTCGACCGTTGCGATGCTATCGACGACATTGTTGTTGTTTTAGCGCAGGATCGTGTCGAATGGTTCGGAGCTGAATCCGCAAAGTATTCGATCGACAAACCCCTCCGGATAGCGGTAGGTGGGAAAACAAGAGTTGAATCGGTAAGAAACGGGTTTCGAACGTTGGGTCCGTCTGTGGACCTAGTTGCCGTTCACGACGCGGCACGCCCGCTGGTCACGATCGCGGAGATATCGCGGACGATCGAAGGAGCCCGGGAAACGGGAGCCGCGTGCCTGGTCGCTTCGGTTGCCGATACGATCAAGGAAATAAAAAATAAGAAGATATCGCGGACGATCGACCGTTCGTCACTGCGGCGGGCTTTGACTCCACAGGTGTTTCGTTATGAGATCTTGCGCGAAGCGTTGGAGAATTGCGACATAAGCGAGAACGTCACCGACGAATGTTCGTTGGTCGAAAAGGCCGGACGCGAGATCGCGTTTATCGATGGCAGCTCGCGAAACATCAAGATCACAGTGCCCGATGATCTGGTTATCGCGGAAGCTCTGCTACGGGTCGAGGGCGTAGTTTAAATGATGCACAGGATCGGTTTCGGAAATGACATTCATCGCCTGGTCGCAGGCAGACCGCTGGTCATCGGCGGGGTCGAGATCCCATCGCATGTTGGACCGGACGGCCATTCGGACGCAGACGTCCTTCTGCATGCAATAACCGATGCTTTGCTAGGGGCACTTGCTCTAGGGGACGTTGGAACGCATTTTCCGAATACGGATGAGCGATGGTTAAACGCCGAAAGCTCGGTGTTTCTGCGATACACGCTCGGCCTGCTCAGGTCGCATGGATATGCGATCGCGAATATTGATTCGACTGTCAGCCTCGAAAAGATCAAGCTGCGGACGTATATCGATGAAATGCGCGGGAACATTGCTCAGGCCCTGGAAATCGATGTCGATCAGGTTAGCGTAAAGGCAAAGACGAGTGAAGAGGTCGATGCGGTGGGCGAGGGCAGGGCTGTTCGGGCGGAAGCTGTAGTGTTGCTGAACCGAGCTTAAAAACCAATTTATTCATAGACTCAAGTGCTTTCCGTGTGCGAAACTTGAACCGCATTTTTAGTTGATCACTCGGTCGCTACTGCCCCCGGCCCTGACAAGAAACACACGGTGCTATGCCTTCGGGTTCTGAAGGAATGAGACCACAGGAGATAATTGCCAAAAAACGAGATGGTGCAACGCTATCGAAGCGGGAGATCAACCTCTTTATCGACGGCGTTTGCGACAGCAGTTGGGCTGATTATCAGATATCGGCACTCCTGATGGCGATGTTTGTCCGCGGACTTGACCAGACGGAGCAGGACGAACTTACACGGGCGATGATCCACTCGGGCCAGGTTATGGACCTATCGGATGTCGGACGACCCGTGGTTGATAAGCACTCGACGGGGGGCGTAGGCGACAAGACTTCGCTGATAATTGCACCGGTCGCGGCGGCTTGTGGATTGGCGGTTCCGATGATCTCGGGTCGCGGCCTTGGGCATACGGGCGGGACGCTCGACAAACTCGAATCTATCTCAGGCTACAGCATCGATCTTTCGATGGAGCGTTTCAAGGAACTGCTCGCGAAAAACGGATACGCGATGATCGGCCAGACGGACGAGATCGCGCCGGCGGACAAAAAGCTTTATGCGATGCGCGACGCGACGGCGACCGTGCCGTGTATTCCGCTGATCGTGGCTTCGATAATGTCGAAAAAACTCGCGGAAGATCTCGATGCTCTCGTGCTCGACGTAAAAACCGGAAGCGGCGCATTCATGCAGGCAATGCCGGATTCTGTAAAGCTCGCCGAGGCCCTGGTCGCCACAGGCAAGGCTTTCGGCGTAAAAACACAAGCGGTGGTTTCGGACATGAATCAACCACTGGGCAAATTCGTGGGAAATGCACTTGAGGTTTACGAGTGCATAAAGATATTACGCGGCGAGGCGGACGAGATGATGGAGCCGACACTTCACCTCTCGGTCGAACTAACCGCGAGAATGCTGGTTGCCGGCGGATTGGTGGAAACCGCTCAGGCTGCCCGACAAAAGATCGAAGGTGTTCTCGCGTCAGGTGAAGCACTCGAGAAGTTTCGCGAGAATATCATTGTGCAAAGCGGCGATGGTGATGTTTGCAGCGAGCCGGAAAAGCTATTTTGTAAGGACCTACTTTCCAAACCAGTAAACGCCGACCGGGATGGCTTTGTTTCCGCGATGGACACGCAATCGATCGGGACATGCATCTCCGAGATCGGCGGAGGCCGCACGCGTGCAGACGATAAGATCGATCACGCGGTCGGGTATTCATGCGAAGTGCGGATCGGCCAGAGCGTGAAAAGGGGTGAACCAGTTGGCGTTGTCCACTGCCGAACACAGGGCCATTTTGATCAGATCAACTTAAAATTGCAGGCGGCACATACCATTTCCGATGCGCGGCCCGCGGAGCTTTCACTTGTACGAGCCGTGATCTCGTAACCGCCTTGCTCAAAATTTGGTTCGGCTGTAATCTAAACGGCAGAAACTTCGTGTTTTAGCATCTAAAAGTCTTATGACGAGAGCTTTTTTGTCGCTTTTTCTGATCCTCGCTGGAGCATTTTTCACTTCCTGCAATGACACCGAAGCAAAGCAGGAAGGCTGCAATATCCGCGTCGGCATCGTGTTTGATATCGGCGGCAAAAACGATCGCTCATTCAACGCCGCCGCGTGGGAAGGCGTAAAACGCGCCAAAAAGGACTTCGGCATCTGTCTCAATGATGTTGAGCCCGGCAATCCGACATCGATCGAACCGGCGATGCGTGCTTTTGCCGAGAAGAATTTCGATCTCGTGGTTGGCATCGGCTTTGCCCAAGGCCCGATCATGCAAAAGGTCGCAACCGATTTCCCAGACATAAAATTTGCGATCGTCGACGGCGTTATTTTCGAGGCTGACGGTAAGACACCGAAGAAGAATGTCGCATCGCTCGTATTTCGCGAACACGAAGGTTCATATCTGGTCGGAATGATCGCAGCCGCAAAATCGAAAAGCGGCGTGCTCGGGTTTGTCGGCGGAATGGACATTCCACTGATACATAAATTCGAGACCGGCTACGAGGAAGGTGCAAGGTCGTACAATCCCGACATCCGCATCGTCCAGAACTATGTGGGCGTGACGGACGGTGCGTGGAACAACCCGGGAAAAGGTAAAGAGCTTGCACTTTCACAGATCGATCAAGGTGCGGACGTGATATTCACGGCGGCTGGCAACTCGGGTCTCGGCGCCTTCGACGCGGTGGAACAGTTCGGACGTGATGCCAACGGACAGGCCAATAAATTCGTGATCGGCGTAGATTCAAATCAAAACGGTGTGAAGCCGGGATTTGTACTGACCTCGATGGTAAAACGCGTAGACAACGCCGTTTATGATGTGGTCAAAGACGTACTCGATGGAAAATTTGAAGGCGGCTTTCATGTGTTCGGTTTGGACAAAGACGGGGTCGCTTATTCTATGGACAACAATAACGCCGGATTGATACCGGATGATGTGATCGCGAAGGTTGAGGAATCAAGAAGAGAGATCGTTGACGGAAAGATAAAAGTGACCGACGCAATGGCTAAATAGAATGCTCGAACTCAGGAACATTACAAAAACTTTTGGCAGTGTCGTTGCGAACAACGATGTGTCTCTAAAGGTTCAGAAAGGATCGATCCATGCGATCGTGGGTGAGAACGGTGCGGGGAAGTCGACAGTGATGCGGATCGCGTATGGGTTTTATAACGCGGACAGCGGTGAAATCTGGGTTGATGGAAAACCGGCGTCGATCAAGAAGCCGAGTGATGCGATCGCTTTCGGCATAGGCATGGTGCATCAGCATTTTATGCTGGTGGATACGATGACGGTGGCGGAAAATATCATTCTCGGTGCCGAGACAGGAATGGCGGCAAAACTCGATCTCGATGAAGCCAACGCGAAGATCAAAAAGCTTTCGGAAGAGCTGAAGCTCGGCGTTAACCCCGAAGCATATGTCGAAGACCTTTCGGTCGGGCAGCAGCAGCGTATCGAGCTGTTGAAGGCTCTTTATCGCAATGCCGAGCTTCTAATATTGGATGAGCCGACGGCTGTTCTAGCTCCGCAGGAAGTCGACGATCTTTTTGCGATCCTTCGGCGAATGAAGGACCAGGGAAAGACGATCATCATTATTACTCATAAGCTGGAAGAGGTCCTGTCGATCTCTGACGAGGTTACGGTGATGCGTGACGGGAAATCGGTCGGGAATGTTAAGACCTCCGAAACAAATGCTCAGGAATTAGCGCGTATGATCGTAGGACGTGATGTGCTGCTACGGGTCGACAAGACTGAGGCGAAACCTCGCGGCGTTGTGCTTGAGGTCACGAACCTGACGATCAGAGGTAAACACGGAATCGCCGTCGATAAGGTTTCGCTTACGGTCCGCTCCGGCGAGATAGTCGGCATAGCGGGAATCGAAGGTAACGGACAGACCGAATTGATGGAATCTCTCGCGGGACTTCTGCGATCGAGCAGGGGCCGCATTGAATTTGAGGGCCGCGACGTAACGAACCTCAATGCTCGGAAGCTGAAGGAATTGGGGATCGCGAATATTCCCGAAGACAGGCATAAACGCGGTCTTTTGCTCGAATCGGACCTCGCGGAAAATTCGATACTTGGTGTGCATTACCGACCTCCGGTCGCTGCGGCCTCGGGCCTGATGAATGGAAAGGCGATCCACGAGCGCGTGAGCGAGATCATCAAAAATTTCGATGTTCGACCGCCGGTCGCCTCGCTTGCGGCCAAATCGCTTTCGGGTGGAAATCAGCAAAAGTTGATCATTGGCCGCGAGTTCGAACTGAACCCAAAACTTCTGCTTGTATCGCAGCCGACACGCGGCGTTGACATCGGCGCGATCGAATTCATTCATCGAGAATTGATTAAATTGCGCGATGCCGGTTCGGCGATCCTGCTCGTTTCCGCTGAACTCGAAGAAGTTACCGCACTATCGGATCGATTGCTTGTCATTAGGAATGGCGAGATAGTGGCCGAGTTCGATCCGAAGTCCGCAACGGCCGAAGAGATCGGTCTTAAGATGTGCGTTGTGAAGGCACGACGATGAGAACGCTCGTCGGGATCGTCTTGGGTTATTAAGTATCGATCTCGCCGGCGACAGGCTTGCGCGAATTGAAAAGAGTTTTCATCCTCTCGATCGCGGTGTGAAGATTTTCCATCGATGTTGCGTACGAGATCCGCAGGAATCCATCCGCTCCGAATGGCTCACCATCCGTCACAACTGTGTAGGCATCACGCAGAAGAAATTCAGCAACGTCGACCGATCTGTGAAAACTATCGCCGAGCATCTCCTTTACGTCGACAAAAGCGTAAAACGCACCCTCCGGCATCGCGCATTTGAATCCGTTCACTTCGTTAAGAGCGGGAATCAGCCAATTCTTTCGCCTTTCATATTCGGACGTCATTTTCGTTACGGCCTCGACCGTTGTTGTCTGATCTTCGAGAGCCCGGGCACATGCGTACTGAACAAATGACGTCGGGTGGGTTGACGAATGCCCTTGTAGCCGAAGGATCGCCCGCGTCCACTCTTCGTTTGCGAGTGTAAAGCCGATCCTCCAGCCGGTCATTGCATATGTCTTGGAAAAGCTGCCCGCAACACATACGAATTCCTGAAGTTCTCGCGGCAGTGTTGCGGACGTGAACGGCTTGTTTGGCGGATAAGAAAAATATAGATAACACTCGTCGGTTAAAACATAGACGCCATGTTCGGCGCATGTCTCGACGATCTTTCTCATCTCGTCTCCCGGGATCACACGGCCGCTTGGGTTATTGGGCGAATTGATAATGAGCAGTTTTGTTTTGTCGGTAATGGCCGCTTTGACCTGATCGGCGGTAAGAATGAAGTCGGTCTCATCGGTATCGATAAAAACATTCTTTGCCCGGCAGAACGTGCCGATCTCCGGAAAGGTCACCCAGTAGGGTTTCGGGATGAGCAGTTCGTCGCCGGGGTCTAGGATCGTACAGGCCGCGTTGAACAATGCTTGTTTACCGCCGCCGGAAGCCACGATCTCCGCAGGTAAAATATCCGCTCCAAACTGATCGTGATAATAGGAAACGATAGCGTCGCGAAATCTTTTTAGGCCCGCGGTCGGTGTATACTTGGTTATGCCATTTTGCATTCCCTCGATCGCGTATCGCTTGATGAACTCCGGCGTGTCGAAGTCGGGCTCTCCCAGCGAGAGATCGATCACGTCATAACCCTTTTCGCGAAGATCGGCGGCGGCCTGACCGGCTTTTAGCGTCGCGGAAGCGTGCATCGCGGCGACATTTAATGATACGGGGAAAGGCTTCTTCATAAACTAAGAACCATCGGTTCGCTCAAGAAATTCTACACGATTGCCGAACGGGTCTCTAAATTCGAAACGCCGGTAGTTCGGCATTGGAATCCCGTCAAGGATTTCTACATTGTGTTCGATAAGCTTGGTTCGCCATCCCTCAAGGTCGGCGACCAGATAGGCGACGTGGGCTTTTGACAGTTTTAGGCCCTCGATGTCCTCAACGCCCAGATGAACTTGAAAACCGTCGACATCAAGCCATAGTCCGCCGCGATGTTTCAACGCATCAGGCTTTTCAATTTCGATCAGCCCAAGAAGTTCGCAATAAAAGCCCCGGGCTTCGTGTTCTTTTCCGATCGGGATCGTGAACTGAGCGTGGTGAACAGAGCGGATCATTTATTTTGGACAAGTTTTTCACGCATGCGTACCTCGACAACGCCCGGGATCAAGCCCTCCACACGGCCGCCGAGCAGAAAGACCTGTTTCATCAGATCCGAGGATACGTACGAGTATTCTTCCGCTGCCATCAAAAAAACTGTTTCAACGGTTGGTTCGAGCCGGCGGTTCATCAGGGCCATTCTCAGCTCGTATTCGTAGTCGCTTACAGCGCGGATACCGCGGACTATCGCTGTCGCCCCGGAACGTTTTGCAAACTCTGCGGTCAGGCCGGAAAAACTCTCTACGGTTACATCGCAGTGACCGTTTTTGATCGACGGAAGTATCTCGCGGATGAGTGCTCGGCGTTCTTCGACCGAGAACATCGGATTTTTATCTGGATTATTAAGGACGGCGACAATTATTTCGTCAAATAGAGGCAGGCTTCGTTTGATGATGTCCAAGTGGCCGTTGGTTGGTGGGTCGAAAGAGCCTGGAAAGATCGCTCGTCGCATATTAATTGAAAATGTAATTACAATGTAATTATAAATTGTAATTAAATTGTAACTTTGCCTACCAATCCTATATGAAACCGAATAAGAGTGGTAATATCTTGGAATATCGAAACGCTTCTCGCTCAGGTAACATAGCATAAAGCCGGAATGAATAAAAACGGACAAGCCGCGGCCTTCTACGACCTCGAAGGCACGCTGGTAAAAACGAATCTGGTTCACACGCTGGCCTTTTACGCAAAGCGACAGCAGGGGCTGTGGCAGACGGCTAAAAAGAGTCTTGGAACGCTCGCGAAGCTACCTTTTTTCGGCGTCACCGATCTTTATTCTCGCAATGTCTTTAACGAGGTCTTTTTCCGCAGCTACGAAGGATTTTCTCAGGACAGGCTTCGTTATTTTTCGGAGGACCTGTTTGAAGAGGTTCTCAAACCCGCGATCTTCGACGGAACACCTGAACTGATCCAGCAGGGAAAAAAGATCGGCCAGCGGCAGGTTTTGCTTACAGGTGCTCTTGATTTTACGATCGACCGTTTGACCGACCATTTCGGCATGGACGATTTTGTTGCCAACCGCCTCGAATTCGTAAATGGCTATGCCACCGGTCGTGTCCTTCCGCCCGTCATGGCCTCGGCGACGAAAGCAAAGTGGATCCGAGAATACGCGGAACGCGAGAATATCAATCTTTCCGAATCATATGCCTATTCCGATTCGATCTCGGACCTGCCGATGCTTTCGATCGTCGGCCACCCGGTAGCGGTGAATCCGGATTTCAGGTTGAAACAGACCGCATTGCAGCATGATTGGGCGATTTTGGACTTGAAATGAACAAAAAAGATTCTGAGATTTCTTGTCCCTCGTGCGGGGGGAGTGTGCAGTTTGGCAGCTTACTCAGTAATATTCCTAGCCTCAACCTGCCAGAGTAGGGGCTGCAATGGTTCTCCGGTGAGCCCTGGTCGTCAAAAGAATTTAGATGCAAGTGGCGAATTTGTAGGCAAATCGGAAACGTTTAAGGGTAGTTATGCCCTTGGCCAGCGTAGTCACTCTTGTCGAAAAATCACGCTCGACCATTAACCTTACCACTTCATATATGGCTTTGCAGTTACGACGAAAAACGCACGAATCGATCGTGTATATCGACAAGGACTCGGCTCCACGGATCATGCCGTTTGGCGAGGATTTTATTCTCGAGGACATTCCAGTCGGGGCTCGGGTTATTTATCCGAATCCACCGATCAAAGGATTGCCGAACCGCGAAGCGGCGATCCGGTATGCGGTGAATCATCCGATCGAGATGGAGCCGCTCTATGCTCTGCTTGAGCCGGGCTTGCGGGTGACGATCGCGATGGACGACATAAGTTTACCGCTTCCGCCGATGGCGATCCCTGATATGCGCCAGACGATGTTGGAGGTCGTATTGGACATGTGCGGAGCGAACGGCGTAGATGACATTCATCTCATCGTCGCCAACTCGCTGCACCGCAAGATGACCGCATGGGAAATGCGGCGAATGGTCGGCAACGCGATTTTTAACGAGTATCATCCCGAACGCTTTTACAATCACGACGCCGAGGACGACGAAAACCTCATCACGCTCGGCCATACAAAACACAACGAGCCGCTGCGGGTAAATCGCCGAGCGATCGAGAGCGATCTGCTGATCTATCTCAATATCAATCTCGTGCCCATGGACGGTGGGCATAAATCCGTCGCTGTCGGATTGTGCGATTACGAAAGTTTGCGTGCCCATCACGAGCCGCAGACGATCCGCGATTCGCATTCATACATGGACCCGCCTGCCTCGGAGTTGAATCATAAAGTCATCCGGCTGGGAAAACTGGTCGATGAACAATGTAAGGTCTTTCACATCGAAACGGCGCTCAACAACAAAATGTTCGCTGAGGGCTACGACATTCTGACGCGAAACGAGGACGAGTTTTCGTTTGGTGACCGAATGAAGTGGGAAGCGATGAAGCGAACGTTTTCGAAGCTCCCGCGTGCGGCACGTCGGAAAATGCTTCACGCGATCCCCGCGCAGTATGAATTGATCGGCTGCTTTGCTGGCAAGACCGAGCCGGTACACGACAAGATCCTCGATCTGAACTATCGCCAGTACGAAATTCCCGTCAAAGGACAGTGCGACATTTTGATCTCAGGCATCCCTGATATTTCGCCGTACAACGTCTATTCGGCGCTCAATCCGCTGCTGGTGCAGGTGATGGCCCTCGGGTACCACTTCAATATGTACCGCAACAAACCGTTGCTTAAAAAAGGCGGCGTGATGATCATTACTCATCCGTGCTTTGACGAATTCGATCACAATTTTCATCCGAGCTACATCGAATTTTTCCATCGGCTATTGCCGGAATCACGCGATGCTTTTTTTCTGAGAGAAAAATACGAGCGTGAGTTTGCGACCAACCCAGCCTACATCGAGATGTACCGCCGCGGCAACGCTTACCACGGAGCTCATCCATTTTTTATGTGGTACTGGGGCGAAAACGGCCGTCAGCACGTCGGCAAGGTCATCGTCGCCGGTGCCGAAAACGCACACGTTCCCGAGATGCTCGGCTGGGAACGAGCCGACAACCTGACGGAAGCCATCGCCATGGGCCGTTCATACATGGGCCGCAACGCCGAGATCACGATGCTTCACCAGCCAATAATTGGGCTGTGTAATGTGACGGATTAGGATGAAAATGTCGCAATTTCCGATCGGTTGGTTGGCAAGAGAATATTTATTAAAAAATGATTTCGATTTTTAATACGGGAGACCATACCGGTAAGAGGGCGAAGGGAAGAAGTTTGCCCCAGCCTGACCATTTTGCCGCCTGCCCAGATGAGGGAAATGTTCTGAATTTCTACGTCGGCCAATTCGAGTCAGTATATGTTTTGCTGCATCCATTCATCCGGGCAGTTTCGATCGACAAAATACGCTTTTGCCCCGAAACCTATCCGTCGAAATCTGAAATCCTAACTACTTGCGTGCCCGTTTTCTGGCATGAGATTGTGAGGATACGCGACTTTAGGAATATTAACGAGGTCGATATCGGTTTGCGAACTGGTATCGGAGGACTCAAGGCTGAGTTCGCAGATAAGCGACTTGCCGATATTATTGCTGATCTGGAAGCGGAAACCAATATCATCGAGCCGGACTCCGGGAATGTGTCCGAACTCCTTCAAAACCGACTCTTCGAGGCTGCGCAAGAGTCAGGCCATGACTGGCTTTGGGTGGCGGACGAATTCGGTCTAGAGAGAAGCCTGAAATGGTTCGATGACCTGAAAGGGGATTACAATTTTCCTCCGCACGGAAATACTTTTACGCCAGACAAATCGATATTGATAACGACGCATTGGGACAGCCATTTTTCGTTTCTTTGCTCGTCACGGGAAACGATAGAACGAATATTGATGTTTGCGCCTTTTGAGGGGTTCTTTTGTGATGAGAAAACAGAAGTTTACTGGAGCATTCGTAGCCCGGTAGTGGATTTAGCGAATCAATGAAGTTATCACCAACAGAAATATTTAAGGGCAAGAAGATCTTCTTTATCGGCGGGACCGGTTTTGTGGGGAAGGTCACGTTGTCGATGCTGCTGCATAATTTTCCGGATATCGGAAAGGTCTATACGACCGTGCGGGCGAGAGATGCGGGGGAATCGAAGATCCGGTTTTGGACGAGTATTGTTACATCGCCGACGTTTGATCCGCTGCGCGAAAAATACGGAGAGGGATTTGAGGACTTTATTCGCGAAAAGATAGTGCCGGTAAATGGCGATGTGGGAAATGAGTATCTAGGCATTGACGAAGCCGAAGCCCGCAAAATAATGCAGGATACGGACATCATTTTAAATGGTGCGGGAAACGTTACATTTAATCCGCCGCTTGAAAGTGCTCTACGGACTAATGTGGTCGGGTCGAACAACATCATCAAGATGGCACGCATGATGAAAAAGCCGCGGCTGGTGCATGTTTCGACGTGTTTTGTCGCAGGGAAACGATCGGGACCGATCTGGGAAAACGAGCCTGTCGTCGGATATTTTCCGCGAAAGAATGAATTGGTCGGAACGGTCTTTGACGTCAACCGTGAGGTTGAGGATTGTGCGCGCTTGAGCGAACAGGCCCGACAAGAAGCCGATGACGCCGTGCAAGCGGCAAAGTTTCGCGAAGCAGCTCGCAATCGCTTTATTGAAGAAGGCCGCGATCCGGATGACGAAGCCGAATTGAAATCCGCGATCTTTCGCGAACGAAAAATGTGGGTACGTGAGCGCACCACCGACCTGGGTGCCGAGCGTGCCGAATATTGGGGCTGGACCAATATTTACACCTATTCAAAATCGCTGGCGGAGCAGATCATTGCGCAGCAGGATGATATTGTTAAGATCCTCGTGCGTCCATCGATCGTCGAGTCTTCAAACCAGTATCCCTTTGCAGGCTGGAACGAAGGCTTTACCACGACTGCTCCCTTAATTCTGATCGCTCTTCGGGGACAGCCGATAATTCCGGTCAATGAAAAACTGATTCTCGACATCATCCCGGTCGATATGGTTTCCGGTGCGATCTTGCAGGCGGCGATGAACGCCCTTGTTGACGACAGACCACCGCTCGTTTTCCAGGCTTCATCGGGCGATTCCAATCCGAACGACATGAAGCGGATCGTGGGCCTTTTAGGTTTATATAAACGCAACCATTTCGATGAAAAAGAAACGGGCAACAAACTCATTAACAAATTCGCGGGAATGGTCGAGGCCGTCCCCGTCAAACAGCGAACATACGAGCTTGCATCGGCTCCGATGCTGAACAAGATCGCGAAAGGCGCCGATAAGTTTCTGGAAAAAGCTTCTCCCGAATGGGGTGGCGGCCGAATTGGCAATATTGTCTCGGACCTACAGAAATCGGTAAAGAGTTTTGAGCGGACGACGCAGGAGACGATGAACGCGTTTGAAATGTTCAAACCGTTCATGATCGATAACGAATATTTATATAGGTCGGACAACGTTCGCGGGCTGCAGTCGGTTATTAAGGAGAAGGAAAAACATCTGCTGCCGTGGTATCCCGAGCGGCTCGACTGGTACGACTATTGGCTCAATGTGCATTTTCCCGGCATGCGAAAATGGGTGCTTCCAGCCCTCGAAGAAGAGCTGAAGTCGCAGGAAAAACGGTCGTACACTTACAAGGATCTGCTTGATCTTTTTGACACCTCGGTAAAGCGTTTCCCCACGCGTGTAGCAATGCGTATCGAGCGCAACGGGCGTAAGGAGCAATACACTTTCGAGGACGTTCGTGAATTGACGCTTCGGGTCGCGGGATTTCTCGCCGAAAAAGGGATCAAGCATGGCGATCGAATCATCCTGTTTTCGAACAATATGCCAGAATGGGGAATCAGTTATTTCGGCATCTTGAAAGCTGGCGCGACTGCGATCCCGATCGATCCGGCGAGCTCAGTGGATGAGATCGTGAATTTTGCGAGAGCCGGAGAAGCCATAGCGATCATGGTCAGTCCGAAACTTGCTTTGGAGAATCCGGAGTTAATGGATAGGCTTGCGGAAAGCGGCCTCAATGTGAAGCTGTGGAATTTCGATGACGTTTTCGAGATGCCGGACGAGATAGAAGAAGCCAAACGGCTTGCATTGCTTCCGGCAAAGACAACGTCGAATTCGGTCGCATCGCTGATCTTTACTTCGGGAACGACCGGCACTCCGAAGGCCGTGATGCTGTCTCATAAGAATTTCACAAACATGATCTCGATGCTTTCGAGCGTGCTAGATATGGACATTACGGACGGTGTTCTGTCTGTTTTGCCGATGCATCACACGTTCGAATTTTCGGCTGGATTTTTAACACCTTTTTCGAATGGAACTCAGATCACGTATCTGGATGAACTGACGGCCGAAGAATTGACGCGATCGATCGAGAACGGTCACGTGACCGGAATGGTCGGCGTTCCTGCTTTGTGGGAGATGCTCCATCGACGGATCAAATCACGGCTTCGTGAGCGTGGCGATTGGATCGCCGATGCGGCCGACAACTTGATCGAATTCAACGCGTGGATACGCGACAACACGCCATTCAATTTCGGCCCGATCGTGTTTTTCCCTATTCATCAGGGAATGGGCGGAAAAATGCGGTATCTCATCTCGGGTGGCTCGGCGTTGAGCGAAAAGGTGCAGAAGGATCTGCATGGGCTGGGTTTTACCGTTCTCGAAGGCTATGGGCTGACCGAGTCGTCGCCGGTACTCACAGTTTCGCGGCCGGGTAATAAATTACTCAGAGGCAGTGTCGGAAAACCGCTCCCCGGTGTTGAGGTCAAAATCGACAATCCGGATGACACGGGCGTCGGTGAAGTGCTGGCTCGAGGGCAGAATATCATGCTCGGTTACTACAATAACGAGGAAGCGACCGAGGCCGTGCTTCAAGACAGATGGCTAAAGACCGGGGACCTGGGCCGAATCGACGAGGACGGAAATCTCTTCATCGTCGGCAGATCCAAGGATGTGATCATCGATTCAAACGGCAAGAATATCTATCCGGATGAGATCGAGGATCTGTATTCAAAATCGGGATTTATTAAAGAAATGAGTGTTGTTGGGTTGCCGGATGACGACGGCGGCGAAAAGATCTCTGCGTTGATCGTGCCGGATTATGAGCACGACATCGCTCTTTCGCGAGCCGACGTGAATAAAAAGGTCGAGGAGCATTTCCGCGAAGTTTCGGCCTCGCTAGCGTTTTTCAAACGCATAAAGCTTTTTCACGTTACGCCGTTTGAACTGCCGCGAACTGCAACACGAAAAGTGAAACGACCCGAGGTGGTCGAGATGCTGCAGGGGATGGAAGAGCGGGCCAAGACGAAGACGAAAGCCGTGGTCGAATCGAAGGGCGATGACAATTCTCTGTGGATCCGCAAAGTAGTTGCAAGCGTTTCCAACCGGCCGCTGTCGGATGTAGTTATTGAAGACAAGCTCGCCGATCTCGGGTTCGATTCGCTGATGTTTGTCGAATTGCAGGCTGCGGTTGAGGATGCAGGCGGACGAATCCTTTCGCCTGACTCTCTAAACGAAGTGCAGACCCTTCGTGAATTATTGACAGCGGTTCAGCGTGTCGATAAATCAAAGAAATTGGCGGACGAACCGAAGGTCGAGGAAAAGAAAGATAACGAAGACATCGTCATTCCATCAATTGTCCGCCGCGTCGGAAACGCGATCGTCGATCTGGCGCAGGACACGCTGTATGAAGGCGTTCTCGATACCAAGATCGAAGGCGAATCAAATGTGCCGCAGCATGTGAATTTTATCGTTGCTCCGAATCATACCTCGCACATCGACACTGGGTTGGTTAAAAAAGCTTTGGGCAAAGATGCGGCTGAGCAGACGGTTGCGGTCGCGGCGGCCGATTACTGGTTTGATACGAAATACAAGCGTGCGTATATGAATAATTTCACGACGCTTGTGCCGATCGAACGCACCGGTTCGCTTAGGCAATCGCTGCGGCACGTCACGCGCATTTTGAATGAAGGCTACAACGCCCTGATCTTTCCCGAAGGTGGGCGGCAGGAATCCGGCCAGATCGCGGAATTTAAGCCGATCATCGGATATCTGGCCTTAAATCAGAAAATAGGCATTCTACCCATCTATATCTGGGGTACATACCAGGCGTTCCCAAAGGGAACTGTTATCCCGAAAAGCGGAAGCCTGGGAGCGAAGGTCGGAGCAAAGGTAGGGTATTTTCTCGAGTACGACGAACTCAAGAAAATGACTGATGGTGTTCCGAATACCGAGGCTTATCGTCTGGTCGCTGCCCGTGTTCAGCACGAGATCGAAAATATGCGTGACGGAAAGCGAGATAAGTTTGACGTTGCGGCAATCCGAAAGACCTGGAGAGCCGAACGTCGAAAATCGCGAAAACAGGAGCCCGTGATCGATGAGTAGATTTTTAACGCAAAAATGTAAAGACGCGGCGAAAAACTTCTTTTTTGCTTTCTTGTTTATTTCGATCACGGCATCGGTTTCGATCGGGCAAACCATCGATCGTGAACAAATGGGGGCCAAGGTCAAAGCGGAATTTCTGCATGCATGGACCGGCTACAAAAAATACTGTTGGGGTCACGACGATCTAAAACCTCTCAGCAAGACCTGCCGTGATTGGTATGGAACGTCGATTCTCATGACTCCTGTGGATTCGTTAGATTCCCTTTATCTGCTTGGATTCACGAATGAGGCGGACAAAACGCGCGAGTATATTGCGAAGAATCTTTCGTACGATAAAGACATCTACGTTCAGGTTTTCGAGGTAACGATCCGTGAGCTTGGCGGCTTGCTTTCGAGTTATCAAATCACGGGTGATAAACGCCTGCTGAATCTGGCTGATGATCTGGGTACTCGTTTGCTTCCAGTATTCAACTCGCCAACTGGGTTGCCTTACAGATTTGTAAATCTTAAAACGGGTAAGACAAAAGGCGAGATCAGTAACCCGGCTGAGACCGGCACACTCCTCATCGAGTTCGGAACGTTGAGCAAATTAACAGGTAAATCGGTCTATTGTGAGAAAGCGAAACGGGCGTTGGTCGAAACATATAAACGCCGGTCGCCCATTGGGCTAGTTGGTCGAGCAATAAACGTCGAGACAGGGACGTGGACGGACCCCGACAGCTATGTCGGTTCGGAGATAGATTCGTATTACGAATATCTGCTCAAATCAGCGATCCTTTTCGACGACAAAGATTGCCGGAAAATGTGGGACGATTCGATCCCGTCGATCCACGAATACCTTTCAGACGATGTCCGCGGCGAGCTTTGGTACAGGCATGTCGATATGAACACTGGCAAGAAAACTTCGACCACTTTCGGTGCTCTCGACGCTTTCTTTCCTGCTGTGCTCGCACTTTCCGGCGACACCAGGCGTGCGGCGCGGCTGCAGGATTCTTCGTTCAAAATGTGGCAGGTAAGCGGGATCGAACCGGAGGAGATAGATTACGTAACGATGAGGACGGTCGACGCGGGATATCCATTGCGGCCGGAGATCGTCGAATCTAGCTATTACCTGTATCACTACACAAAAGACCCAAAGTACCTCGCAATGGGCAAACAGATGTTTGAGGACTTCGTGAAATACTGCCGAACTGAGGAAGCTTATGCAGGTTTAAAAAGCGTAGTGACAAAAGAAAAGATCGATTATATGCACAGCTTCGTTTTTGCGGAGACATTCAAGTATTTTTATCTCTTGTTCGCTCCGGAAAAGACGCTCGATTTCGACGGAATCGTCTTTAACACCGAAGCTCATCCGATCAGAAGGACCTGGAAGTAATCCGAATGCCCAAAACTAAGTCTCCGTTAAAAACTAAAGCGTTGGCGAAAACGGCCGCGAAGAAAATTCTGATCACGGGCGGTACTGGATTTTTAGGAACGCACCTCGTTCGCCAGTTTTTGGAAGCTGGTGAGAAAAACCTGCGTGTTATGGCTTCAAGTGTGCCCGAATGGATGATAGATGCGGGAATCGAGGCGGCAATCGGCTCTGTCGCGAATAAAGGAGATGTCTCGAAGGCCGCTGCAAATGTATCGGTGATTTTTCATCTCGCGGGCAAGGTGTCGCGGGATAATGAAGATGCGGCTTCGATGAACAAAATTCATCTTGAAGGCACGCGCATTCTATGTGAGGCGGCGAAGGAAGCGGATGTAGAGACTATGGTCCTGGCTTCGTCAAGCGGAACGATCGCAGTTGGCGAAGATGAACAAATATTCGATGAGACGTTTCCGCCGCCGGTAGAGGTATTTTCGCGTTGGGCCTATTACGCTTCGAAGTATTATCAGGAACGCGTCGCGATCGAGAATTTTGATGGAGAGGGTCGGCGACTTGTGATCGTGAATCCTTCGCTGCTACTCGGGCCGGACGATGAGCGACTAAGTTCTACGAAACCCGTGCTCGATTTTCTTGCACGAAAGATCCCGTACTGTCCGGGCGGCGGATTGAGCTTTGTCGACGTTCGTGATGCTGCTGCTGCGTTTATTTCGGCACTCGAAAAAGGCAGACATCAGGAAAAATATCTTCTCGGATCGGCGAACATGACGTTCGCGGATTTTTTTGGTCGGCTCGAACGGCTTAGCGGTGTACGAGCCCCGATGATGAAGGTGCCGAAAAAGCTCGCGATGGCTGGTTCGACGTTCGTAGAATCGGTGTTCAAGAATTGGGGTAGGCCTTCGCCCGTCGCTTCAAACGAGGTCGAGCAAGCCGAGCATTTTTGGTATTTTGACTCAGCTAAGGCCGAAGAGGAATTACGCTTTGCTCCCCGCGACCCGCAGGAAACCCTTAACGATACGATTGCGTACCTTCGCGAGAATTTCTTGGGGGAGGGTGTTTTTTCATGAGAGAGCCCGTCGGTACGGCCTGCCCATGAAATAAATTATCAGTCCAACGACGGCTACGACGAGGACCGGCCAGCCCTCCTTCCCAAAATCCACGTTTGTCAGCAGCCACGCGATCAGAGCCAGCGAGAGGATCGCCGGAGCGATCCCAAAGGGATTCAGAAAACCGGCGTTCGGTGCGACCTTGCGGTTTCGAAAAATTGGCAGTGATATACATGTGGTTGCGTAGATCAGAAGCCGCGTGATCGTTGCGATGGCTACGGCAACGAGAAATGAGGACTCGATCGTCAAGATAAAGATCACCGCTGCGTTCAATCCGAGGGCAACGTAGGGAGTTTTGAATCTGGAATGTGTTTGTGCGAGAACGGTGGGAAGTTCCCTCCGTTCTCCCATCGCGAACAAGATCCGCGAACTGCCCAAAATACCCACATTTAGGTTTCCAAGGATCGAGATCAGTGCTCCGCCCACGACCGTCGCGGCACCCAACGGACCCAGAAAGTTACTGGCCGCATCCGCTAGCGGCTTCTTCGACTCCGCGAGACCGGGAAGAGTCCCGATGCAGACCACTTGTACAAGAACATAGATAACAACCACGATGCCGAGAGCGGTCAGTAGGGCTACGGGAAAATCCTTTCTTGGGTTCTTCGCCTCGCCGGCCGGGATCACCGCTACCTCAAAACCTACATAGGCGTAGATCATGAGAAGTACCGCGGTCGAAAATGATGAGTACTGCGGCACGGCATTGAACGCAAAATTTTCCGGCCGCAGAAAAAATAGGCCCACGACAATAAACACTAGTATCGGCAAGAGTTTGCCGACCGTAAATATATTGGTCATCAGTGAGGCCTGTCGAACTCCAATAAAATTTACGAACGAAAGCGTCAGCACTACGGCTGCGATCGCCGCGATCCTCACGAGCGGATTCGCGACCGATGGCCAAAAGAATCCGAGGTAGGTCAGGAATAAATTACAGTTCGCCGCGAAGGTCGTGATCCGAACTATCCAATAGAGCCAGCCCACCTCGAATGCAACGACCGGACCCAGGGATTCGCGGGCATATAGGTAGGGCCCGCCGGTCGAAGTGAAGCGGCTCGCTACCTCGGCGTAGCAAAGTACGATTAGGCCGATAACGATCGAGCAAGCGACAAAGGCAAACAAGCTGTAGCTTCCAATAAGAGCCTGCACTTGTGATGGAACGCCAAAGATTCCGGCGCCAATTATCGTGTTGATGCAGATCGCGATGAGATCACCGCGGCCGATGCCGCGAACCAGTTTTTGTTCGGTCATTTTTACTACGTGCAGGGGAGAGCTTTTTCAGAAATAAATTTTTCGTCTATACTCATAAGGCTTTATTCCATTAAATATTTCAGGGGTAGTGAAAATGAAGATCCCGGCGCGAACGATAGTCTGCTTCCTTATTTTCGTCTTGTTAGTCGTGTGTGGGTTGGCTCAATCGCGTGACGGAACGAGCGACGTTGTGCCGCCAAAAAATTATCGGCCACCCAGGCTGGAGACCTCGGCCAATCTGCAATCGATCCTGAGCACTTCGCTTGACGATGTGCTTAAGTCGTATACGGCCAACAGTTTTTCTGCCACAGACATCGCGGCGACCCTTATTGATCTTCGTGATGCCAAGGCTCTTAAATGGGCGAACGTTCAGGGCAATGAGCAGATCTATCCGGCTAGCGTTGTCAAGATGTTCTACATGACAGCCCTGGAACGACAGCTCGAGGATGGAAGGGTCGTCGACAGCAAGGAACTTGAACGCGGACTGCACGACATGATCGTCGACTCGTCGAACGAAGCTACGCAATACATTCTTGACGTCATAACTGGCACGTCCAGCGGTGCCGAACTGCCTTCCGCCGACTTCGAAAAATGGCAAGTCAAACGAAATCGTGTGAATCGCTTTTTCTCGGCCATGGGATACTCGAACATCAATATCAACCAGAAGACCTTTTGCGAAGACGCCTATGGCGTGGAGCAGCAATCACGGAATTATAATGGCCAGAATCGCAACATGCTGACCACCGATGCCGTCGCGCGACTGTTGGCCGAGATCGTTCTCGGGCGAATGAATACGCCGGAGCGAACTAAGGTCATGATGGACCTGATGCACCGCGAACCCTTTTCGCCGGACAAGGGAGATCAGGACGATCAGGCGCATGGGTTTACGGGACGTCTTTTGATCGAGCGGAAAATGACCGACGCTAAGCTGTGGTCCAAGGCAGGATGGACGAGCACCGCACGGCATGATGCGGCCTATGTCGAAACCACGGATGGCCTAAAGTTCGTGTTGGTGATATTTACAGAGCACCATGCGAACGAGAAGGGCACTATTCCGGCAATTGCCGGCCGGGTGATTGACGGTTTACGGAAAACTCCTCATTAGAGGCGTGCGAGGGTCTTGTGTTCACGGAAAGGAATAAGCAACTGCTCGATAAGCAAGAGTTATTCCAATGATCGGCGTTTGGTTGCGGCAAACTCCCTAACGTTGTATTTTCTGAACATCGAAAACCTATGATGCAAAGAATATTCACGCTCCTCTTGGTCCTTCTTGCTTTCACCGCATTGTCGTTTGGCCAAACGAAGGTCACGGTCCGATTTGCTCGCGGAACAAGCTCAACGACACTGAGCGGCTCGGTCGCAGGGTATAAATATGTTGACTATCGCGTTGGAGCCCGCGGTGGACAGACGATGTCGGTCAGGCTAAGTACTACGAGCAGCTACGCGTCGTTCGTCGTATTTGATCCGGCAATGCAGAACGTTGACGGACCGACCGAACAGGTCGATTGGTCGGGCGAACTTCCTTCTGACGGCACATATACGATCCGCGTGTACTGCTTCCTCGAAGCGCTGCACGGCGCGAAACTTCTGCCCGATCTTCCGTGCGGATCTCGATCCATTAATACGCATTCTTCCTCCTGTACGGATTGCGACCACTTAAATTTTTCGGCAACGCGTGGAAAATCTTTGTCATCGCATCTATACGGCATCCGAAATATCTTTTCGAGAAGGGGAGGAAGTTATGAATTTGCTAAGGAAGATAGGACTTGGGGCAGCGACAATGGTGCTTAGTGCGAGCACGTTCGTGATCTCAGGCCAAGCACAGACGTCGCGTGTTTGGCGCGGAAACGAGCGCCGTTACGAAAGGCGTGACGATAGGCGCTGGCGCAACAACAATATATTTTGGAACAATCGAGGCTGGCGTGAACGGCATTGGCGTGAAGAACGTAGGGAACGTCGCGAACATCGGCGTGACAATCGTTATCATAAATGGTAGTTCGCTAGCAGAGAAAATAAAGGGAGGCCGCTCGAAGGCTTCTCTTTTTTTGTATTTTTTAATCGACTTTTTGCAGGGGGCGCTCGTCTTAATTTCGCGGCGTTAATACGCCAGAGTAATTCGAATAGAGGGAGGAAACTACAATGTTACGAGGTGTATTGAGAACGATACCATTTCTTGCTTTGATGCTGATGCTTTCGGCGGCTGCGGCCAGCGCACAGTCGCGCTGGAATATTAATGGTCGTGAGCGACATCAACAGCAGCGGATCTATAACGGTGTCCGATCGGGCGAGTTAACCCGCAGGGAAACTTACCGGTTGGAACGGGAACAGGTTCGCATCAACCGCGACGAAGCGCGCTTTCGCAGGTCAGGCGACGGTCTTAGTCCGAGCGAACGTCTGAGACTCGAACGCGAGCAGAACCGTGCAAGCAGGGATATTTATCGTCAAAAACACGACGGACAGGATCACTCTCCAAGGCCATAACTACTCTCTCGGTACTTATGAAAGGAGACGAGGCTCGAGACTCGTCTTTTTTTATTTTTAAAATCGGGATAATATCTTGCTAACAAAATTCGAATATCCAAACGATTATGAAAAAGTTTTTATTCCTACCGCTGTGTCTTCTGTTTTCGATATCATCACTTGCTCAGACGATGCCGCAGGGCGGCGATGCTGCATTATGGCAGCGGGCACTAAAGCTTCATCGAAGTTCGATCGTAATTGATGGTCATAACGATATAGTCTCGCCGATGACCGACGACGATTATGATCTCGCAACGTCGAGCGTGGGTAAGACACATCTGACTGATGGAACGCCCTTCCACACTGACCTACAGAGGTTTAAGGCAAGCGGTATCACCGGGGAATTCTTTTCGATCTATGTCGGCGGCGATACATGGAAGGCGGGAAAGGCCATGCCCCGTGCGATGGACATGGTCGACGCGACTTACCGGCAAGCCGAACGCCACCCGGAACAGTTGAATATGTGTACGACCGCGGCCGAGATCCGTAAAGCGAAAAAAGCCGGCAAAGTATGCGTTCTGATGGGCATCGAGGGTGGATACGCGATCGAAAATTCGCTCTCGGCGCTTCGCGAGTTTTTCCGGCTGGGTGTTCGTTACATGACACTGACACACAACGTCACGCACGACTGGGCGGATGCTCATCACGATACTCCGAAAAACAACGGTTTGTCGGATTTCGGTAAAGAGGTCGTAAAAGAAATGAACCGGCTCGGGATGATGGTCGATATCTCGCACGTATCGGCTAAGGTGATGAGCGACGTTTTGGATATTTCTACCGCGCCTATAATGGCTTCTCACTCCGGTGCCAGAGCAGTCAATGATCATACGCGAAACGTGCCGGACGACATATTAAAGCGTGTCGCGAAGAACGGCGGTGTGATCATGGTCAATTTTTACCCGGACTTCCTCGATGCCAGAACTAACAAAGAAGCAAACGAAATGTCGGCAAAGCTTAAGCCCCAAGCCGACGCAATCCGCGAAAAATATAAGAACGATCCGGCCGCGTTGAATGAAGCGATGAACAAACTTGCCGCGGATAATCCGTACTACATCTGCGACTACACGCGGATCGTTGATCATATCGACCACATTAAGCAGGTCGCCGGCATCGACTACGTCGGAATTGGTTCGGATTTTGACGGCGTTCCGTATTTGCCAAAAGGAATGAACGGCATGGAAGATCTCGTGCTTGTTACTTACGAAATGCTGCGTCGCGGCTACACCGACGCCGAGGTTAAAAAGGTACTCGGTGAGAATTTCCTTCGCGCGTTCGCGCGGGCTGAAAAGGTGGCGGGGAATCGGCAGATCAGCGGGCAGGGAAGTTTGAAACGGATCAAGTAGCGGTCGATGCCGAACGAATTTTCAGACGAGACGACTAGATTGATCGCAAATTTCCTCAATGAGATCGGTCTTGAAGTGATCGCCAAACAGATCGAGATAGAAACATTTCTTCCGGGAATTCTGATCGACCGAGGCCGAATATTCGTTGATGAGAGTAAGCTGAAATATGCGGGCGATCTGCTTCACGAAGCGGGCCATCTGGCATTCGCTTCTCCGGAGTTCCGATTGACGTTGAGCGGTGAGGTGGTATTTCCAGGCGTTTCGATGGAGCCGATCGAGGTTCAGGCGATTGCCTGGTCGTACGCCGCGGCGCTTTATCTCGGTATCGATCCGAAAATTGTCTTTCACGATGGAGGATATCGCGGAGCCTCGCAAGGGTTGCTGTTTAGTCTGAGCTGCGGGGTATATTTTGGATTGACCGGGCTGCGACAGGCAGGCATGACTGTTTTTGGCGACGATGCGGTTAATAGCGGCATACAGCCTTACCCGCATATGATCAAATGGCTGTGCGACTGATCTCAAATTTCTCGGGGTTATCTATGAAGGCTTTTGTCTCGATCGGCTTCTTATCGTTAGCATTTCTTGCGCTTCACGGATGTTCCGGCCGCACGGGCGGAAAGCGGGCAGACAGTAACGGACGCGGCGGCGGCTTTAACGGAGCTGTTTCGAGTGAACCCGACAGGGCGAACTCCACGTCAAACTCAAATTCGAGCAGCGGCAGTCTCGGCTCGATCGAGAATGCGAATAGAAACCAGATCGTTGAACATCCCGACGACATCGCGAAAGGCCTGCTTCAGACAGAAGACGCGTGGAACCAGGCGTATATTCAAAAGGACGAGGCCTGGTTTCAGCAGAATCTGGCCGACGATTACACCGAGATCGGCGATACCGGCAAGACCATCAACGACAAAGCTGGAGCGATAGCCGAAATGAAGGCCGACAAAAGCACCGAGATCGTAGCTGAAATTTCCGACGCCAAGGTCAGGGTCGAAGGGAACTCAGCGATCGTGACCGGAATCAATCACGTGAAGCTAAAAGATGCCAGCGGCAAGCCGATCGATTACAAGCATCGCTTCACCGACACCTACATCAAACGCGGCGACAAATGGCTGATCTGGGCAGATCAGGCCACACGAATACCATAAAAAAGGCGGGCAAGCCCGCCTTAAACCGAACTGAAGTTAAATTACATTCCTGCACCGTGACACTTCTTAAATTTTTTCCCGGAACCGCAGTAGCACGGGTCGTTGGGTTTCATTTTTGGGGTGTCACGGACGTATGGAGTATGTCTTGCGGCCTCGGCACCGGCGGACTCGGCCGTCGCCATTGCTCCGGTGAAGGCCATCCCGGCTGATTGTCGGCGGGCACGCTGCATTTCCAGGCGTTCGAGCCGCTCTCGCTCTTCCTGCTCATCGTGGGTTACAATCTCGAGATTAAACAGGGCCTTAGTCGTATTGGTGTCGATACGGTCCAGCATATCCTGGAACATGTCGAATGACTGCTTTTTGTATTCGACGAGCGGATCCTTCTGGCCGTAGCCCACCAGCCCGATGCCTTGTTTTACGTGATCGATCGAGAGAAGGTGGTCCTTCCACTGCGAGTCAATGATGTTGAGCATAATGTAGCGCTCATAGGCCCGCAGGCTGTCACCGCCCGCCAGCTTTTCTTTTTCGGCATAATTGCCGGAAGCTTTTTTCCAGATGGCATCTTCGATCTCCATCGGATTCATCCGTTTAAAATCGACGCTGGCGTCTTTTGCAGGATCGACAGCATAAATGCTCTCGATCTCGGCCGCGTAGGTATCTATATCCCACAGCTCCGGTGCAATCTCCAGATTTAAGAAACTGCCCGTCAGATCAGCCAGGAGGTCTTTGGCGACACCGGTATCTCCGAGTAGGTATTCACGATGTTCCGGCTGGAACATCAACTGACGACGCAGGCCGTAGATCGTTTCACGTTGACGATTCATGACGTCGTCGTACTTTAGAACGTGTTTACGGGTCTCGAAGTTTCGAGCCTCGACCGCCTTCTGAGCACGTTCGATCTGTTTGGATACCGTTCGCGATTCGATCGCGACGCCGTTCTCCATTCCGAGCCATTCCATCATCGAGCGGACCTTGTCGCCCGCGAAGATGCGCATCAGATCGTCTTCCAATGAAAGAACGAATCTCGACGAACCAGGGTCGCCCTGGCGTCCGGCACGTCCGCGAAGCTGATTATCGATGCGGCGTGACTCGTGCCGCTCGGTACCAAGAATGTGAAGGCCGCCAACAGCTGTTACTGCTTGATGCTCCTGCTTAACGACCGCCTTTGCCTTTACGAGCTGCTCTTCAAGCTGCTCGGGCGTTGCCTCTTCAGGATTGATCTCCATCCGCTTGAGATAGTCATTCGCGAGATATTCCGGATTGCCGCCGAGTAAAATATCAGTACCGCGGCCGGCCATGTTGGTTGCGATCGTAACTGCGCCTTTGCGTCCGGCCTGGGCGATGATCTCCGCTTCACGTTCGTGATATTTCGCGTTGAGAACGTTATGCGGAATGCCTTGTTTTTTCAAGCGGTCGGCGATGAGCTCAGAGTTTTCGACCGATGTCGTGCCGACCAGAACGGGCTGGCCGCGTCCGTGGAGCTCCTTGATCTCCTCAACTACG
>JBDTXM010000004.1:0-35650 GCA_040006215.1 Acidobacteriota bacterium | reverse complement strand
CGAACGGGTCCGCATACCTCATAGCACAGATCCAGGATATTACCGAGCGAAAGTCACTGGAAGAAAAGATTCAGCGGGGTCAAAAGCTGGAATCGATCGGGCAGCTCGCGGCAGGGATCGCTCATGAGATCAATACGCCTACTCAATACGTCGGTGACAATGTCAGATTCCTTAAAGACGGTTTTCAGGATTTCATGTCGGTTTTTGCAAAGACCGAACAAATGGTAGATCTCTGTAGATCCACCGGCGTACTTGCGGAGTTCATTCCCGAAATTGAGCGTGCCATCGCGGACGCGGATGTTCATTTTCTCATTGAGGAAGTTCCGAAGGCATTCGATCAATCACTGGATGGAGTCGAGCGGATAAGAAAGATCGTGCAGTCGATGAAGGATTTTGCGCACCCCGGCTCAACCGATATGAAATTCACCGATCTAAATAAGGCGATCGAAAGTACGCTCACCGTTGCGAGCAACGAGTGGAAGTATATAGCGAACGTTGTGACCAACTACGACGCGACATTACCCAATATCCCGTGTCTCGCGGGCGAATTTAATCAGGTGGTCCTGAACATGATAGTCAACGCTGCGCACGCGATCTCAGACACTATAGGCGAAGGCAGCAGCGAGAAAGGAACGATCAACATCAGCACCTCGCGAAACGGCGATTTTGCGGAGATCCGGATCAGCGACAGCGGCTCCGGCATCCCGGAAGACATTCGCAAAAAGATATTCGATCCGTTTTTTACGACGAAAGAAGTAGGCAAAGGCACTGGCCAGGGCCTCGCGATCTCTCACACCGTGATCGTCGAAAAGCACAAAGGAACAATTAGCGTTGAAAGTGAGATGGGCAAGGGGACGACGTTTGTGATCTGCCTGCCGGTCAGCGAGACAGCGGCCGCGGGCTAGTCTTCGATGCTTTGAGCGTTTTTGCCGGTGCGGCGGTGAGCAGCCCGATCTTTTCTTCGAAAAGCTTTGCCGAGACGGTAAGAAAATCATAGGCGGTGATAATGCCGAGGAGTTTTTTGCCTTTTACAACGGGGAGACAGCCGATATTTTTGTCACGCATGAGCTTTAATGCATCAAGCGAATCGGTTTCGGGCCCGACGGTTATCAAATCTGTCTGCATCAGGTCACGGACTGCGGTTTCACCAGTCGAACCTGTATTTCCAGTCGCGATCAACTGGATGAGGTCGCGGTGCGAAACGATCCCGACCAGATCGCCGTTATCATCCTCGACCGGCACGTGCCGCACGTGTCTCCAGTGCATCAGGCTGGCGGCGAGATCTATGACATCCTCGGGCCGCACCGTGAACAGGTCACTGATCATGAACTGACCGACGGTCCGATAATTGTCGATCCATTCGGCTTTTTCAGGGATCTTCGCGAGCGGCCACTCATGGGCCGGTGTTCCGTTTTCCTGGTTCTTTTTCATGGCTGCCGTCAGGCTCCTCATCCTGACATTTGGTTTTGCGCGGACATCCATTTCGGCGAGCGAATCGAGCATCCACTGCGCGCCCGTTCGGCCACTCGCGACCCGGTCTTCGATGATGCCCAGAAGGCGTTCGCTGTCCTCGCTGTCGATACCCGCCGAAGTGAGTCCCTGCCGCGCCAGCGGGAGTAGTTCTTCGGTGATCAAGCGGCCTGCCCGGCGGCTCTCGCCGTCTATCCACATCATTTGAGAATTGAGGCCGTGGCGTGCGGCACTGAAAAAATTATCCTTTGCAGAATCGAACGACATAAGGTTTGTGACATCGCCGAACACTTCGGGCAGGGCGGTCATAAGGCCGAGGAAAAGGGCGGCGTTTGCCATCTCATCCGCGACCGATGGGCCCGCGGGCAGGAAACGCGCTTCGATCCGAAGGCCCGGACGGCCATCGATCACTCCGTAACACGGGCGATTCCATCGCCAGATGGTTCCATTGTGAAGGCGCCACGCGGAAAGAGCGGGAATGCCGCCGTGCGCCAATGTATCGAGCGAGTCTTCGTCGACGGCCTGCGTTAACAGTATGCGAAAGCGGATGGCGTCCTCGCGGAGTATCTCGACCATCGAGTCGTGCACCCAGCGGTCTCCGAAATTGACCCGCGGCGGCTGATTGCGTTCGCGATGCACGAGCGAACGAGTGTCGGTCGCGTGCTGAAAGAGCGCGAGCCGGGTTTCCTGCCACAGGCGGCGATTCAGAAGCAGCGGCGAATTTACGGCTGATGCGAGTACGGGTCCCGCGATGGCCTGTGCCCAGTTGTAATGCCTGACAAACTCGCTCGGCCCCAGCTGCAGATGGATCTGAAAACTCGTGTTGCAGAATTCGATGAACGTGTCCTGGAGCGTAAGCTGCAGCTCGTCGAGTCCGTTTATTTGAATATTACGATTATCGCCGTGCAGCTCTGTTACGACACGATTGATCTCGTGATATCGCGGAAGAGGCGTAAGATTGGCCGCGGTCAGATCGGATGGCTGTATTGTCGGCAAAATTCCGGCGAGAACAACATCGGAATCGAATTTTTTTGCGGCCTGGCGAACCTTTCCGATGACCGAATTTAGCTCGTTCTCCATAGCGCTCAGACATTTGCCGGAAAAGGTGCGAGGTGTCAGATTTGCTTCCAAGTTGAAGCGGCCGATCTCGGTTGTTAGACGACCATCCTTTGCTTCCTCAATAACCTCCATCGCGACCGGCGTAGGATGATACGAGGGATCGATCAGGAACATCTCCTGCTCGGCGCCGATCCGGCGGACGCCTTCTTCGAAGCAGGCGCCGGCCAGCATATGCTCGAGCGCCTGGAGGTCGCCAAGCACGCCCCGGGTGAACGCCCGCATTTGCAATTCGTCGTATTCGCTCGTTACTGCCTTATCGCCCATAGCCGCTTAAATTGATCGGGACAACCCTCTTTTTTACCTCGGATAAACCCTGGTATTTGCGGAATCTAGAAGACCGCAAAATATCGTCTACATATTTCGAAATATATATGAGCGCAAACTCCATGCCCGTGGGTTGGAGAAAGGAGCATTCCTGGATGGGCAATAGATTCAGATAATTGGAGAAAGAGTCGGCCGTGACGAATTCGCCTGGCTAAGCCAGCGGTGTGGAGTATTCCGCTGGGTTGCGTAATTATCCGCGTCTGAAACCAGCCGATCAGCCACTAAAGACGGAAAAGACTGCAAAAATTTGATAACTATGGGGCGCCGTCCACTGGCACACGCGTTGCGACAGGAGTGGCAGGAAAAGTGCTCTCTGGCGGCACGATAAGGTTGGAACGGAGAACAAGATGAAAGTACTTTTTGGCTATAACGGTTCAACGGCGGCGGCCGCAGCGATCGCGGACCTCAAGAACGCAGGATTGCCGCACGATTCGGAAATTCTGGTTGTGACCGTCGACGAGGCGTGGTCGGATGTCGACTGTGCGAAACCTGGCGCAGAGCAAACCGCAAACTCCGCGGCCGAAAAGCTGCGTTTTGATTTTCCGCACGCCGAGGTCACCGTAAAGGCAAGCTCCGGATCACCCGCGGCAGAGATCCTCGAGGCTGCAAAGCAGTTTCAGCCCGATCTGATCATTCTTGCTGAACGCGAACAAACATTGGACGAGCGAAACATCTTCCTCGGCACAACCACGAAAAAAGTAATGACCGAGGCGGATTGTTCCGTAAGGATAGCCCGTGGACACGCAAACGGCTCGGCCGCTCATGAGGTGGTAATTGGGTTTGACGGTTCGATGGCGTCGCAGGCCGCGGTCGAGATCGTCGCCCGCCGAAGCTGGCCGCCTGATACAAAGTTCTGCCTGGCGGTCGTCGCCGACAGTTCCGCGCTTAGTTCTCTGGGCCGATTTATGTCGCAGCCGGAGACCGCCCCAAAGATCACGCAGCAGTGGGGCGAAGCACTTGCCGACAGTGCCCGACGCCGTTTGAGCGATTCGGGCGGAGTCGTCAGTGTTGTTGTGTCGATAGGAAACGCTAAGGAAGTCCTTGTCGAGCTCGCAAAAAAACGCGGAGCATGCTCGCTATTCGTCGGCCCGCATTGCAAGGGAAATTCGTTCGAGCAATATATTATCGGCAGCGTTTCATCCGCAGTCGCGGCGAGGGCTGAATGTTCCGTTGAGGTCGTGCGGGACCATTCATACAATAAATAGTTTCTGAACTTACTGCGGCAATGAAGACCGCGGAACGAAATGTCCATCGATCTCGTGGGATGCGACAGACAACCGGCCCGTGACCTCTGACGGAGTGATCGAATAGATCACTTCGATATTTTCGCGCACCCAATTGTCCATCCAGTGGATGCTGACGGCCGGCGTGAGGGTCGGGTTGACTACGACGATCGCTTTGAGAGCAGCCTCGCGCGTTTCTTCATCGGTAAGTCGCTCGGCGGTTCCGATGACGATCACGCTCTTCCAATGCTTATTGTCCTTAACGTCCTCAACTTGAAGGCAAACGTTGCGATTCTCACCGATCATCTCCGACTTTTTTCCTTCGGTCGTATAGATATAGATCTTTGGCGAAGCGTAGGCGTAATGTATCGGGACCAAATACGGTTTGTCATTTAAAGAACAAGCGAGGTGCCCGTAGCCGACATGTTCTAGCACCTGGTTGATCTCATGGTCATTCATTTCGCGAACTTCGATCATATGGCTCCACAGTTTTAGATTTTAGCAATTCAGCCGCAGTACCGTCTTCGGTCTATTCGTTGACTTTTGATGACAAAAGGATAATATTTACGACACAAAATCAAAACTAGGGAACAACGAAAATGCCAATTTCAGACGATAATCTTGAGTCAAAATTTACCTTGGAGGGCGGCCGGGCTGGTGTGATAAACGAACCGCCGTTTCGGATGCTGGTGCTCGGCGATTGGAGCGGCAGTGCGGATAAGCCGGCGCTTTCCTCGCGGCGAACACGTGAGATCGACCGCGATAATTTTGATGAGGTGATGAACAAGATCGGGACATCCCTCGAGCTGGACCTTCAAGGCGATGGTTCGAGCCCCATTACTCTGCGGTTTTCTGAACTTGAGGATTTTCACCCTGACCGCATTTTCGCTCAGGTTCCCATGTTTTCCGAGCTTCGCGATGTCCGGCGTCGGCTAAAAAGCGAAGATACCTTTTACGAAGCGGCGCGCGAGGTTCGTTCGTGGTCTCCGCAGGAAGCAAAGCCAGTTGAGACCTCGGCGGAAACCGCGCCTGCATCTGACGGCGAACCGCAAGACCTGCTTGCCCAGATACTAGCGGGCGGCGGCGGTGCGGTACCCAAGCCTTCGCGGTCGCGTGAATCGCAGGAATTGAGTTCGCTGCTTAGTGAATTGGTTCGCCCACACCTTGTCCACCTGGACGAAGACGAGCAGGCACAGATGATCTCGGCGGTCGACGGCGCGACCGGCGAACTAATGCGGAAGATCCTGCATGACCACAAATTTCAAGCGATGGAAGCCGCCTGGCGCGGCCTCTTTTTCATGGTTCGCAGGATCGAAACCGACAGCGATCTGTCGATACATATTCTCGATGCCTCAAAGGACGAACTGGCAGACCATTTGAAATCGTCCGGTAACCTGTCCGACACCGTCCTCTATAAAACGCTGATCACCGACGCGATCGACACCCCGGGCGGCGAGCCGTGGTCGGTTGTAATTGGCTCTTACGATTTTTCGCCAACCATCGATGACGTAGCGACTTTGGTTCGATTGTCGAAACTTGCTTCGGGCGCGAATGCTCCTTTCGTTTCGCACATGCGGCCGGATGTCGTCGGGGTGCGATCGCTGTATGAAAATACCGACCCCAAAGGCTGGGACCTCTCGACCGACAGCGAGGCTGGGAAGCTATGGTACGCGCTGCGGTCTGTTCCTGAGGCGGAATATCTGGGACTGACAATTCCTCGGTTTCTTGCTCGTCTCCCCTACGGAACCGACACCGAACCTCTCGAAAGTTTCTCGTTTGAGGAATTTCCCGACATGCCAGTCCACGATGGATACGTCTGGGCAAATGCTGCGTTTGCCTGTGGTTTACTTCTCGCCCAAACCTTTCGCGAAAACGAATGGGAAATGGGCCGCATGCTGAAACAAGACATTGAGCGCATGCCGCTGCACGTTTACAAGCAGGACGGGGAAAACGTCTATACACCCTGCGCCGAGGTGCAGCTGACCGACGTCGCGTGTAACACGCTGATGGAATACGGGCTGATGCCGCTGGTCTCGTACAAGAATGCCGACCACGTAAAATTGGCTCGGATCCAATCGGTTACCGAACCGGTGACGAAGCTCAAGGCGCGCTGGAATTGAGAATTTCAACATTCGAACTATGGAGCGGCTTCGGCCGCTTTTTTGTTCAAGCGTTCGCGTGTTCAAATCGTTCGAAGCGCGCACCCTTGTTCACGGTGTTCGAGCTGTTCATCGTTGTTCAATCTGTTCAACGGCCGTACGTTTCTGATAAAATCTAAAGTTTCGTTGTTGCCGGATCTTTTGTTCTTATGTTTGACGAGAGTTTTGAGATGATAGTGATCGGTGCGGGGCATGCAGGCTGCGAGGCGGCCTCGGCCTCGGCGCGCCTCGGGACGGAAACTGCGCTAGTCACTATCAATCTCGATCTTATCGGACAAATGTCATGCAACCCAGCCGTTGGAGGCATCGCTAAAGGCCATGTTGTCAGGGAGATAGATGCACTCGGCGGCATCATGGGCAGGGTGATCGACCGGACGGGGATCCAGTTTCGTTTGCTCAACCGTTCACGCGGGCCGGCGGTCCAGTCGCCGAGAGCCCAGGCCGATCGCGGTCTTTACCGGACTGAAATGCGGCGGGTGCTCGAGGCTACATCGAATTTGCACCTGCGTCAAGGTGTTGTCGTCAATCTAATTATTGAGAATAATAATGTTATAGGCGTCGAGATGCAGGACGCTCGCCGGTTTGGAGCTAAGGCTGTGGTGATCGCCACGGGCACCTTCCTAAACGGTACTATCCATACCGGTACAAAGACTTACTCTGCTGGCCGGGCGGGTGAACCAGCCTCGATCGAATTGGCGGAAAGCCTTAAGAATCAACAGTTTCCAGTTGGGCGACTGAAAACAGGGACGCCTCCGCGGCTTGATGGAAGAACCATCGACTGGGACGCTTTTGAGCCCCAGCCGCCTGATGAAAAACCGGTCGCGTTCTCGTTTGCGACAGAAAAGATCGAACAGCCGCAGATCCAGTGCTTCATCGGGTACACGAGTGACCGGCTGCATCAGACGATCCGCGACAATCTGCATCAGTCGCCGCTTTATTCGGGCAAGATCAAAGGCGTTGGGCCGCGCTATTGCCCGTCGATCGAGGACAAGGTAGTCAAGTTTGCGGACAAGGACCGGCACCAGCTATTTCTGGAGCCCGAAGGCCATAATACGCATGAGGTTTATCTAAACGGCTTCTCGACGTCGCTTCCGGCCGATCTACAGCTTGAATTGCTGCGGATGATCGATGGGTTTGAAAATGTGCGGATAATTCGCCCGGGCTACGCTATCGAATACGATTTTGTCGATCCACGCGAACTGCACCCGACGATGGAAACGACCAGGGTGAAGGGGCTCTTTCTTGCCGGACAAATCAACGGAACGACCGGCTATGAAGAAGCGGCGTGCCAGGGCTTGATGGCCGGGATCAACGCGGCCTGTTCGGTGCAGGGCAGGAAACCATTCGTACTGGGCAGGGACGAAGCATATATCGGCGTTCTCGCCGATGACCTCATTCGCCACGGTGTCGACGAGCCTTATCGTCTGTTTACGTCGCGCGCAGAGGCTCGGCTGACGCTTCGGCATGATAATGCGGACCAGCGGTTGAGCCCGCTAGGCCGCGAGATCGGGCTTGTGGGCGACAGTGATTGGGATCGGTTCAATCAAAAGCGTGACCGGCTGGCCCGTTTGCGGAATACTCTGAATGCGATCCGGTTCAAACGGTCATCGGTTGAATATGCGGCCGCTTCGCAAATGCTGGGCTGCGATCTGGGCGATTCGTTTACGTTGGCGCATTTGGCAATGCGGCAAGGAGTTAACCCGGACCTGATATATCGGATGCTGCCGGAAGATCTTCGCCCCGATGTTCGACTCAATGAGCTGGAAACTGCCCTCGCGGATTCGATGTACAGCGGTTATGTTGAAAAGCAAAAGCTTGCGACCGAGCGAGTTAACCACCATGATGCTCTCCGCGTTCCCGAAACGTTTCATTTCAACGCTATTAGCGGCCTCTCGAATGAAATGGTCGAACGCCTCGAACGGGCCCGTCCGCAGAATTTTGGTCAGGTGCGCAAGATCAGCGGCCTGACGCCAGCCGCCGTTTCGACCGTACTCGTCCATCTTACAGCTCAAAAACCCCCGCAAAGCTCACAAAATTAAGATCGATTCGGGAAAAGTGTGGAACGTGCCACATTCTCGTTTAAGATTTTGAGAGTCAATTGTGGAACGTTCCACACTTTCGGTTAGAAACGCCCCGATTTCTGTGTTAATTTAGCTCTTCGCACCAAAGCGATCTCGAAAATGGGAAAAATCATTGCTGTCGCCAATCAAAAGGGCGGCGTCGGTAAAACTACAACCGCTGTGAATCTGGCTGCGGGTTTGGCGTCAGAAGGCAGAAAAGTGCTGCTCGTAGATGCCGATCCGCAAGGAAATGCGACCTCTGGCTCGGGCGTTCTGCGTTCGAATAGTCGTAAATCGCTATATGACGCTTTAGTTTCGGGCGAATCTCCGAAAGACCTGGTTATCGCGACCGAGATCGAAACACTGTGGGTTTTGCCGTCTGACAAGAATCTCGCCGGTGCCGAGATCGAGCTTGTCGATACCGAAAACCGCACCCATGCCTTGAAGCGTATCCTCGAACAGATCAGAGAGTATTTTCATTACATTATTATCGATTGCCCGCCATCACTCGGGCTTTTGACCGTAAACGGACTAACGGCGGCCGATTCGTTGCTCGTCCCTATACAGTGTGAATACTACGCACTCGAAGGCGTGACCGAGCTTTTCGACACGCTTGCACGACTACGACGCGAACTGAACCCAGGACTTACGATCGAAGGCCTCCTTCTTACAATGTTTGACGACCGGACCAATCTTTCGACAGCAGTGGCGAAGGACTTACGCGATTTTTATGGATCTCAGGTTCTGGAGACGGTGATCCCGAGAAACGTTCGCCTTGCGGAGGCTCCAAGCTTCGGCAAGCCGATAATTCTTTACGACGCACGATCAAGGGGAGCGACGAGCTACATGGAACTTGCAAAGGAGATTCTTAGCCATGGCTAGACAATCACTTGGACGGGGCCTTAGCGCACTCTTGGGCGACGAAAGTTCAGGTCCGCTGGGGCCGCTTGAGATCGATGTCGATCTTATCGAACCCAATCCCGAGCAGCCGCGATCACGGTTCGACGACGTTCATCTCGATGAGCTTTCACGATCGATAAGAGCTAACGGCGTAGTCCAGCCGATCGTCGTTCGAAAGCACGGTGGCCGTTATCAAATAATCGCGGGCGAACGGCGTTGGCGGGCGACGCAAAAGGCGGGACTGCGGAAGATACCGGCAGTTATAAAGGATATTCCCGACGACAAACTGCTCGAGCTCGCGCTGGTTGAAAACATTCAACGCCAGGAGCTTAACGCGATCGAAGAAGCCAATGCCTACCGCAAACTCGTTGACCACGTTGGACTTACGCAGGAAATGCTCGCAGATCGAGTGGGAAAGGACCGGACCGCGATCGCGACCTCGATGAGGCTTTTGAAACTTCCGAACGACATCCAACGCTATATTGTAGAAGGAGGCCTTTCCGCGGGCCACGGCCGGGCGTTGTTGATGACGGACGATCCGAAAGTGCAGCGTGCGGTAGCGATAATTGCGATCGACATGGGCCTTTCGGTGCGCGAAACGGAGAAAACGGTCAAGCGAGCAGGCAGAGCTGGCTCACAAACATCTGAAAAAAAAGCGGTTACGGCGACCGTGGATCCGAATGTGACGTCGGCGGAAACGAAATTAATGCGGCACTTGAGCACAAAAGTAAACATTGTACCCAGCGGACGGCGAGCCGGGGGCAAGATCGAGATCGAGTATTACAATAACGACGACCTCGACCGCATCTACCAGTTGTTGTCAAGTAAGTAATAGATAATAAAGAAGTTATGACCACAGAAAAGCGTCTTACAGAAATGGTTTCGTGTGCCGGATGCGCAGCAAAGCTCGCTCCCGGCGATCTTGCACGAATATTAAGCTCGCTTCCACTCCAAAACAGCGAGAACGTGATCGTTGGTTTCGATAAGGCGGACGACGCGGGCGTATTTCGTATTTCGGATGATCTGGCAATCGTGCAAACGGTCGATTTCTTCCCGCCGGTTGCAGATGACCCTGAAACTTACGGTCGGATCGCGGCGATAAACGCCCTGAACGACGTGTATGCGATGGGTGGAACGCCGCTGACGGCTCTTTCGATGGTTTGTTATCCGCAGAAAGGCGATTGGGAAATTCTCGGAAAAATCCTTGCCGGCGGGCAGAAGGCAATGACGGCCGATAACGTTGTGATCGTCGGAGGCCATTCGATCGACGACGCAGAGATGAAATTTGGCTATGCGGTAACCGGTGTGATTCACCCGGATAAAGTCGTCACGAATGCCGGCTCGAAGCCGGGCGATGTCCTCGTGCTTACGAAACGGATCGGAACAGGCGCGATAAATACGGGAGTGAAGTTTGGCAAGGCCAGTGAAAAAGCTGCGGCCGCGGCGATCGAATCAATGACAACATCCGGTGCTCGTGCATCAAAAGCTATGCGAGGCGCAGGAGCAAATGCATGTACCGACGTGACCGGTTTCGGTCTGCTCGGGCATGCGTACGAAATGGCAAAGGCGAGCGGAGTTTCGTTCGAGCTGGATTCGGCGTCGGTCGCGTTACTGCCGGATGTGCTCGAGCTGATCGGCCAAAAAATGCTGACGCGCGGCGACAAGAACAATCGCGTTTACGTGGGTGAAACAGTTAGAATTGTGGATAGTGTGTCGCCTGAGATGCAGAGCGCTTTGTTCGATCCGCAGACGGCGGGCGGTATGCTGATAAGCCTGAGCGAAACGGGTGCGGACCAGTTTTTAAATGACTATTCGGAAGCGTTCGTGATCGGGCGGGTGGCGGAAATGGGCGATCATTTGATCACGGTACGTTAGCCAGCTTTTGGGAGAGCAGAGAAGTTGTATTTATTCATCTTTGAATCGATCGGTCCGCAGGAGCTAATTCTGATAGGTATTGTCGCGCTTATCTTTTTTGGACCCCGGCGGCTGCCCGAAATGGCTAAAAAGCTGGGCAAGGTGATGGCCGATTTTCGCAGCACGACGAACGAGTTCAAAGCCACCTGGGAGCGCGAGGTGAATTTCGACGAGGAAGAACGCGCCTTGAAAACTGGCTCGCTTCCGCCCGTTCCCGTCTCCCGTACTGAAAATGTCACGTCCTCGCAAGAGCCTGCCGCCGCACCCGAAGTTCGCGCGATCGGTGCCGAAGAGGTCAAGGCCAGAATGTCGATCGATGAGGCTCCCGCAGAGCAGGCCGAAACACCCGCCAAGAGCGAGATCAACACCGACAAGAGAGACTGGCTGTGATCGCGGACACCTTAAATAACGATTTGCCCGCCGGCGAGCCGGAAGCCGAGCTGGACAGCCATGGCCACATGAGCTTTCTCGATCACCTCGACGAGCTCCGTAAGCGCCTTATAACCTCGGTGCTTATCCTGGTCGTTGCGTTCTTTGCGTGCTGGTTTGTTTCCGGATACATCTACGATTTCCTTTCTGCCCCGATCATTCGAGCAATAGCCGAAGCTGAGCGGCGAAATGTGCCGCTGCAGGGGCAGATCGGCGATGAAAAGATCCTCTCACTAAGCGAGCTCAAGGCCGGTGACCATGGGCGATACGTTTTTAACAAGAATACTCAGCTTGGCAATGCCGTTGTTTCCGGCGGAGCGACAGTAAGCGCAGTCGTCGCTACGGACGCGAATGGGAAGTTGGGACTGTTTACCGACGAGCTGCTCTACACGTCAAACGCAATAATCCCGAAAGGCGTACGACTGCCGGTTGAATTCCGGGAAACGGCGGTTGAATCACCGACCGACGATGCACGGCTTACGGTAACGACTGCAGGCGAACAGTTTACGCTGTACGTGACTGTCTCGATGTATTCGGCGATCGCGGTTTCGATCCCGTTGCTATTGTGGCAGATATGGGCATTTATCTCGCCAGGATTGTATAAACATGAACGGGCATACGTGACGCCGTTTATTTTGCTATCGAGCATCGCTTTCGTCATTGGTGCCGCGTTTGCCTATTATGTGCTGTTTCCGCCGGCGTTAAAGTACCTGTTGGGATTGGGAGGCGGTGAATTTCAGCTGTTGTTGAAGGCGAACGATTACCTGGATTTCGTGATAATCATCATGCTGGCGATGGGCCTGATATTTCAGATGCCCGCGATAACGTATGTTCTGGCCCGGATCGGCATCGTCAATGCCGGTTTTCTTATCCGTTCGTGGAAGGTCTCGCTGATCATAATTCTCATCGTTGCTGCTGTCGCGTCACCCACCAACGACATACCAAATATGCTTCTGTTTGCGGCCCCCATGATCATTCTATACATCATATCGATATTCATCGCATGGATCTTTGGCCGCAAGCGGATGACGGATGCCCAGGCAGCGATCTAACACTGCTTTCGAGCAACCAAAACGGGGTCTTTTCGCATCTTGAACATTTAAGGATTACTGTCTAGAATCTTAAACCTGACGACTGAAATCATAATTAAGTATTGAGCAAGGCTGGCGGCGAACGAGATGTCAGGTATTGCGGTAAATAAAGGAGTTTTTTCATCTATGTCAAAAGTAAAATTGATTCGAAATTTTGCACTGACACTTACGGTTTTGGCTATTTCGGCAACGGGCGTTTTTGCTCAGAAGGACAAAGGTAAGCCCAGCGCAACGCCGACGGAGGACATCAACACCAAGCAGAGGAAGGTCACGCCCGAGATCAAGGACGTTTACAAAAAATGGATCAATACGGACGTTGCCTACATCATCACTAAAGATGAAAAGAAGGCCTTTTATGCCCTGACTACCGATGAGGAACGCGAAAACTTTATTGAAAACTTTTGGCGCCGCCGCGATCCCAACCCCGATACCGAGGAGAATGAATACCGCGAAGAGTATTACGAGCGGATCGCCTATGCCAACGAGCATTTCACGTCCGGGATCCCCGGCTGGAAAACCGACCGCGGCCGCACATATATCGCCTGGGGCAAGCCGGACGAGATCGAGTCGCATCCGTCAGGCGGTGCCTACGACCGTCCGAGCTACGAGGGTGGCGGTTCGACCACGACCTACCCTTTTGAGACTTGGTTCTATCGTCACCTGGACAATGTCGGCGACGGGATCGAGATCGAGTTTGTCGATCCAACCGGTTCGGGCGAGTACCGGATCGCTCGTGACGCGAACGAAAAAGATGCCTTATTAAATGTTCCTGGTGCCGGGCTCACTACATCGGAGCAGCTTGGGCTTTCCAGTAAGGGAGACAGGATAAGCGGTATCAACGGTAATAATAGTAACTTCCAGCGTGAGCAGGATACGCCGTTTCGACGCATGGAGATCATTAATGACCTGCAGCGGCCGCCACAAGTAAAGTTCAGCGATCTGCAGGGAACGCTTTCGGATTCACCGGTGATCGACAAAAATCCGCTGAATTTCGATCTGCGGGTGGATTTTTTCCGCCAATCTGAGGACCGGGTAATAACGACCTTTACGGTGCAGGCCGCGAACAAGGAGCTTTCATTTAAGGACGCCGGCGGATTGCAGGCGGCGACGATGAACATTTTTGGCCGGATCACGGCCGTTTCGGGCAAGCGTTCGGGCATTTTTGAGGATTCGGTAACGGCAAACGCTACGGCGGAGGAATTAGCCCAGACAAGGGACCGCAAGTCGGTTTATCAAAAAGCGATCGCGTTGGCGCCGGGCACCTACAAGGTGGACGTTGTTGTTCGCGACGTGGCGACTGGAAACAAAGGCATCGTGAACATGGGCTTTACGGTTCCGCGTTATGATGAAAAGAAGCTCTCGACCTCGTCGATGGTTTTGGCTACGAAGCTACGAACCACGAACGAACGCGACATCGGCGGAATGTTTGTCATCGGAAATGCCAAGGTGATCCCGAACCTCGAGGGTAATTATAAACAGGGTGATCCGGTCGGTATCTACCTCCAGGTCTATAACGCTGAGGTTGACCAAACGACGCTTCGTCCGGCCGTCGACGTCGATTACGTTTTAATGAAAGACGGTAAAGAGGTCATGCGGCAGAAGGAAGACTGGAGTGGCCTGAGCGATTCGGGTCAGCGACTGACGCTTGCACGTCTGCTCCCCACCGAACAGCTTTCGGTCGGCGATTACGAGATCAAGGTCCGGACGCGAGACCGCGTCGGCGGCCAGGTCATTGAGAACAAAGGTAAATTTACGATCACTCAGTAAAAACACAAACCGAGGTTTTGATTTTGACATACGGACGCTTTGAATTTTCAGGGCGTCCGTTTTTATGTTCGGGATATTTTTTCAGGAGAGTAAATCAAATGAGCAGATCGTCCATCCGTAGATCTTTCATAGCGATATTCGCTGCCTCTATCTTTACGGTTTCAGGAAACCCACAGACACCGGCGCCGACTCCAACCGATCCAAACAAAAAGCCCATCAAGGCCAAGGTGGAGACAAATGATGCCTTTAAGAAATGGCTTGCCGAGGATGTCAGTGGTTTTATTACGGGTCCTGAAAGAAACGCTTTTCTAAAGCTAACGACTGATGAAGAGAGGGAGAATTTCATAGCTGAGTTTTGGCGGCGGCGCGATCCGACGCCCGACACTGAAGAGAATGAATTCCGAGATGCTTACTACGAACGGATCGCATATGCAAACGAGCATTTTTCCTCCGGAATTCCCGGCCGCAAAACGGATCGTGGACAAATATATATCCGATGGGGCAAGCCTGACGAGGTCGAATCGCATCCCTCCGGAGGCGCTTACGACAAGGCATCGTACGAAGGCGGCGGCTCAGCCACGACGTACCCGTTCGAGCGGTGGTTTTACCGGCATCTCGATGGCGTGGGTGACGGAATAGAGATCGAATTCGTCGACCAGACAGGCAACGGCGAATACCGGCTCGCGAGTGACTTGAACGAAAAGGACATGACCCTCGGACCTCCGCAGTATACGGAGGCGAACGCGAGCTATTTACGAGAACAGGACATACCGTTCAACGTCCAGGAAAGAAATCGAAACCTCAATTCTCCACCGCCGATCAAGTATTCGGACATTCCGGGAACGCAGATCGAGGGCGGTGTCGTTGGGCCAAATCCTATCGGTTTTGATCTGCGAATCGATTACTTCCGACAATCGGACGAGCGCGTGATAACAACTTTCACTGTTCAGACAAACAACAAGGATCTGAAGTTCGAATCTGTCGGCGGGCTTGAGACGGCCATGCTGAACGTAGTTGGGCGGCTGAGTTCGGTTGCTGGAAGGCCAGCGGGTTCTTTCGAAGACTCGGTCACCACGAATGCGACCTCTGACGAACTGACTTCGGTCAAAGACCGCAAATCGATCTACCAGCGAGTCGTGCCTATGTCGCCGGGGATATATCGCGCTGATATAATTGTCCGCGACGTCCGGACGGGAAATGTCGGTGTGGTCAAAATGGGATTTACCGTTCCCAGATATGACCCGAAGAAACTTGCTACTTCGTCCCTGGTTTTGGCGACCACGCTGCGTCCGACCGATTCGACCGAGATCGGAAACCGGTTTGTTTTGGGAAATATAAAGCTGGTCCCGAATCTTAGCGGTATTTACAAACCAGGCCAACCGGTCGGCGTTTATATGCAGGTATATAACGCCGGAACCGACGAGACGACCTTGCGCCCGAGCGTCGATGTCGAATACGTTGTGCTCAAAGACGGCAAGCAGATCTCGAACACAACGGAGGATTGGAACGGCCTCAGTGATTCAAGCCAGCGGCTAACCTTGTCGCGGCTTCTTCCGACGGAAGGACTAAGGCCCGGCAATTATGAAGTAAAGATAATCGCCAAAGATCGAGTTAGCGGACAAAAGGTTGAAAACACAGCCGGCTTCACGGTAGCAAAGTAGTTTCGAGGCGCTCTCTATTTTTGTCTCTCGATCATAACGACGGGCGAATGTTTCTTCTCGCTAGTCAGGATCAGCGAATTGCCGTCGTTCGTATACCCGACGGCTTCGCCTTGCTGAAGTTGGCCCCGGTTGATTGTTACCGGGGATTGCTTCCAAATATCGTCAAAGTTGGCTGAATTCGCCGGAAGCGCCAGTTCATAGGCCGAGGTGTAATCGCAGACGACTGCATGTTTTCCGTCGGGAGCGATATCGCCGCCGGTGAGATAGCCGTTCGGGACATTGGGAACCGCGAGTTCGCCAAGTTTCTCGGCAGTCGTGACGGAATCGGAACCAAAATTCGGCTTTATCTTGTAGATGCCCGAGGGGCCGTCAAAACGCTTGGTCAAAACATAGATATCGCCGGTCGTCGGATGCACCATCAGCGTCTCGGCGTTCGAATTGTGGTCCGAGTAACTAAACTTCAGCTGCTCTGCAGGTTCGGTGGTTAAGGCGTCTTTGATCTTAGTGCCGGCAGTTTTGTCCGACACGTTGGGCTCCGCCACCCGATAAATGGCGTGGACCGGCCGCTGAATTTGGTTATCGCCGATCTCGCCGATGTAAATAAAGCACTTGCCGGACGTATCGCGAAATTCGGCGATATCCTCCCAGTCGAGGTTCTCGGAATTTTGCACATGCCAAGTGCCGAGATCGTCACCCTTCTCATTTATTGCAAAAATATAGGCGTCGTCGTCCGAATCGTTGTGCGTCCAGAAAACGCCGGGCTGGCATTTTGACGCGGCGATCCCGCTGCTTTCGGTAATATCTTTTGAGTCGATCTTACCGGTGACACGCGGCGGCGCGAACGGCGATCTCGCGTCGGCCGCGACCTTTCCATTGTCGTGCATCGAAGCTATCGAGCAGCTGGCGACATACACCGAAACAACGCCGATAAATATGACAAACGGCAGAATTTTAGCTATAGTTTTCTTCGACATACACACCTTGTTCTATCATTATAACGTTTCGAAAAAACTCAGGTTCGGAACTTTTCGTAAGTTAAGTCGCGGAGTGGTGAAATATTGCCGATGATCGTGGGAACGGAGTGGCTAATAGAAGCGACAGGATGCAATGAGACATCGCTGCGTGATGAAGGTACACTGCGCTCGATCTTCGCGAATATTATCCGCGACCTCCAACTAAAGACCATCAGCGAAATATGGCATAAATTCGAGGGCGAAGGCGGCATTACGGGACTGGTAATGCTGACCGAATCGCACCTGACCTGCCACACCTATCCCGAACACGGGACCGCCACATTCAATCTTTACTGCTGCCGCACCCGGCCGGAGTGGAACTGGGAAACGAATTTAACGGAAGCACTCAAGGCTGGGTCCGTTAACATAGTAAAAATTGAGCGCGGAGAATCGGAGTCTTTTTCCGGGGATCCAAAATCCAAAATCCAAAATCCAAAATCCACGGTTGTCGGAGGTAAAGCGTGAGCGTGCTTCAGGCAAATTGCCCGTCGTGCGGAGGGGCGATCGAGTTTCAGGCCGGCTCAACGATCGTACTTGTGTGTCCGTATTGCCGTTCGGCGGTAGCGCGCACCGATCGAGGATTGAGCGATCTGGGGAAAGTTGCCGAGATCGTTGATTCGCAGTCGCCATTGAAATTAGGGCTAAAAGGGGTCTGGAAGGACATTCGTTTTGAACTGACTGGACGGGCACAATACCGGCATGAGCTCGGCGGTTCTTGGGATGAATGGTACGCGACTTTCTCCAACGGCTGGGTCGGATGGTTAGCCGAGGCACAGGGGCGTTTTTACCTAACATTCTTTCAGCCGTTGCCGCAGGGAACGACGCTGCCTTCGTTTGCAAGTCTCCAGCTAGGCCAATTTGTAAACGAGATCCCGTCGCAGGCTCCGTTGATGGTACAGGAGAAAGGCACCGCTACGACGGCCGCGGCCGACGGCGAGATACCGTACCAGTTCACGCCGAATGAGCAGAGCCAATACGCTGACATCGCGGGAAAAGGAGGTGCGTTTGGAACGATCGATTACAGTTCCGATCCCCCGTGGGTCTTTGTCGGCAGCCAGGTAACTCTCGAAGATATTGGTCTCGGCGATGCGAAATCCGTGCTGCGAGAAGCGCGAAAGGTGTCTGCCGCAGCCATGGGTTGCCCGAATTGCGGCGGGCCGCTCGACCTAACAGTTCCGGACCAGTCGGAACGCGTCACGTGCCCGAACTGCGATTCCCTGCTCGACGTCAATCAGGGAAATCTTACTTATCTCCATGCTCTCACTCCGCCACCGCAAGATCAGCAGTTTTTATTGACCGTCGGGTGCGAGGGAACGTTCGACGATAAGAATTACAAGATCATAGGAGCGATGATCCGCAGCGTGACCATCGAGGGAATCAAATATTTCTGGCACGAATACCTGCTCTACAACCCGATGATCGGATTTCGCTGGCTTGTGCATTCTGACAATCAGTGGAACTTTGTCGAACCCGTAAATCCTGCCGATGTCGAGCAGGCCGGTTACATCGGCGCCGGTGCTGTCGTTAAATACGGCGGCAATTCGTTCAAGATATTTCAGGACGCTCCGGCTGTCGTCGAATTTGTAAAAGGGGAATTCTACTGGCGCGTCGAGCAGGGCGAGACGGTGCGGGCCATTGATTACGTTTCGCCGCCGATGATGCTGTCGCTCGAGATGACCGGCAATGAAATGAACTGGTCGCTCGGCAAATACATGACCAATGCCGAGGTCGAGAAAGCATTTGTGGTCACGGACCTTCCAAGGCCCTGGGGCATCGCTCCGAATCAGCCTTTTGCGGGACGATTTTATTACACCTGGGGATTTCTTCCGCTGCTATTACTGTTGGTCGTCGGCATATTTATGGTGCCGCTGACGGGGTTGACCAAGACCATCCTGAACCAGCAAATACAGCTGCCGCCAATGACAAATGCACAGACGCCGCAGGTCGTTTTCAGCCAGCCGTTCACGATCAAAGGCAATAGCAATGTGCGGATAACGGCGAACGCGCCGCTCAACAATACCTGGGCCGACCTCGACGTCGATCTCGTAAACGATCAGAGTCAGGAAGTCGAATCGGTCAACGTGCCGATCTCATATTACGCGGGTGTCGAGGACGGCGAGAGCTGGACCGAGGGCGATCAAACGCAGGACGCGATACTTTCTTCGCTGCCCGCGGGACAATACACTCTTCGCGTGGAGGGAACGTGGGAACAGGCGACGCAGCCGATGACGGTCTCTGTCAAGGTGGAACAGAGCGTCAATCGCGGCGTAAATTTCTGTTGCGCGGGCGTGATACTGCTGATCATTCCGCTGCTCAATTTATTTAGAAAGATCACATTCGAATCTAAGCGATGGAAGGACAGCATGTTCGGTTCCAGCTCATCGAGCGGATCGGACGACTCGGACGATTCGAGTGATTAGAAGGATGGAAAAATGCTAAAGAAATTATATCTGGTATTTGGGATGGGCGTTCTCGTGTTCTACGGAGCGGCCTCCTGGTTCGGCTGGGAGATGGCAAACTCCGGCAGTCACTCGCGGCTCGGTGTTCCATTCATCTATACGGGATTTCATGGAGGGAAATAAATGCTGAATTCTTTAATCGATTCGCCGGTGCTTGGGATGATCGTTAAGATCGATGAGCTGCTGCCGGTGCTGACTACTACGGTGATATTTGTTGCGATCGGACTGGTCGTTTTTGCGATCGCGTTTTTGATTGTCGTTTTCGTCGCTCCGTTTTCGGTAAAAAAGGAGATCGAAGAAGATCAAAATATATCGCTCGCGGTAATCATCGGCGCCGTGATAATTGGCATCGCGATGATAATCTCGGCCGCAATCCAGGGCCAGTAGCCAAAAGGATGAAGGTAAAAGGGTGAAGGATGAAAGGTCTTCTTTACTTCATCCGTCGTCCTTTATCCGTCATCCTTTACCATGAAACGCGCTCCGCTTTTATTCCTCAACGTTTTTGTCATCGCGACTTGCGGCCTGATCTACGAGTTGCTTGCCGGAACTCTTTCGAGCTACGTTCTCGGTGATTCGATCACTCAATTCTCGATAATTATCGGGGTCTATCTTTTCGCGATGGGTGTCGGTTCATGGCTATCACGATTTATCGATAAAAATCTCGCCGAGCGATTCGTCGATATCGAGATCGCGGTCGCCGTGGTCGGCGGTTTTTCGGCACCGCTTCTCTTTCTCTCGTTTGCACACCTTTCCTATTTCTCGATCGTCTTGTATGGGATCGTCTTCGCGATCGGAGTTCTGGTCGGACTTGAGATACCGCTGCTTATGCGGATCCTAAAAGACGAGCTGGATTTCAAAGATCTGGTTTCGCGTGTTCTTGCGTTTGACTACATCGGCGCGCTGGTTGCGTCGCTCTTGTTTCCGCTATTTCTGGTGCCTAAGCTGGGACTAAACCGGACGTCGCTGCTTTTCGGTATGCTGAACGCCAGTGTCGGTATTTGGGGAACATGGCTATTGCTGCCGTTGATAAAGGGAAACGTTACGCTTCTCCGCATCAAAGGCGCCGTCGTTCTGGTCCTTCTCGCAATCGCCTTTATCAAAGCCGACCGCCTGACGACGCTGGCGGAAGATGCTCTGTTCGTTGATAACATCATTTACGCGAAGAGCTCGCCTTATCAGCGGATCATCGTTACTAAAGGCAAGACGGGCTATGCGCTGTTCCTTAATGGAAATCTACAGTTCAATTCCTTTGACGAGTATCGCTATCACGAAGCCCTTGTTCATCCAGCATTTGCGGCCTATCTAGGCGAGCCGAAGCGCGTGCTGGTCCTCGGCGGCGGCGATGGACTGGCATTGCGCGAGATCGAAAAATATAAGTCGGTCGAATATATCCAGATCGTGGATCTCGATCCCGATATGACGAATGTCTCAACTGCGGTACCGGCTTTGGGTGAGCTAAACCGGCATTCGTTTAGCGATCCGCGCGTACATCTCACCAACGCCGATGCTTTTGTCTGGCTCGACAGCACACAGACCGAACCTTTCGACATCGCGATCGTCGATTTTCCGGACCCGAATAATTTCGCGTTAGGGAAACTCTACACGACGCGTTTTTACAATCTGTTGAAATCAAAACTCAAACCGGATTCATCGGTAGTAGTTCAGACGACCTCGCCCCTGATCGCACGCAAGTCCTTTTGGTGCATCGTCAAAACGTTGGAAGCCGCCGGCTTCACCGTAAAGCCGTACCAGACCACCGTGCCTAGTTTTGGTATCTGGGGATACGCTCTCGCGAAGCTGCAGCCATTTGAAACTCCTGCAAAACCACCGTCCGGTATCGAGCTGCACTTTCTGAATGACCAATCTTTCTCTTCGCTTTTCGAGTTTCCGTCGGATACCACGGTTCCCGACGAAGATATCGAAGTGAATCGTCTCGACAATCAATCATTGGTCAGATATTACGAGGCTGAGTGGCGGAGATTTGAGCAGTGACGCTCTTCACCCGTCGCGAAATCTTGACGGCATTTCTCGGTGCCCCGTTTGCGTTGACGGCGTGCAGTTCTGGATCTTCGTCAAGGTTCCCGGAGGGTGAGATCGTTGGACAATCGGTAAGTCTTGGACACATTCTGCGGGAGAATCGAAACTTCGACGTGCCTCCCGACAATTGGGAAACAAAAAAAGTCGCGATCATCGGCGGCGGAATAGCGGGACTTAGCGCAGCGTGGAAATTTCGAAGGGCGCATTTTGACGATTTCATTCTTCTCGAACTTGAAAAAGCAGTTGGCGGAACGGCGCGCAGCGGACAGGGCCAGCCGGTCGGTTATCCATGGGGAGCGCATTACTTACCGGTACCGTTCGAGGAAAATCATGAGCTGCGAGGTTTACTCGAAGAAATGCAGATCCTGGTCAGCGGCGGCGAAAGCAGCCCGGCGATCGTTCCCGAGCAGTATCTTTGCCGTGAACCCGAGGAGCGCGTTTTTTACAAAGGTCGCTGGTACGAAGGCTTGTATCTAAACGCCGGTGCCAGCGACGACGACAAGCGGCAATACGACGCATTTCAAAAACAGATCGACTACTGGGTGAACTGGCGCGATGCCAAGGGTAACCGTGCGTTCGTTGTGCCGGTCGGGTCTTGCTCGACAGATGCTACGGTGACCTCGCTCGATGAGATCACATTTGGCGAATGGCTCAGGCAAAACAACTTTACTTCCGAACGACTAGTTTGGTATTGCGATTACGCTTGCCGTGACGATTACGGTTTAAAGCTTGACCAGACTTCGGCCTGGGCTGGGTTATTCTATTTCTGTTCACGTGTGAGAAAGAGCGGAGACGAGTCCCAGCCGTTCATAACTTGTCCGGAAGGCAACGGGCAGTTCGTCAATTATTTTAACGAAGTCGTGAGGGACAACGTACGACGCTCGCAGGTAGTTGTTTCCGTCGTGCCCGGCGATCATGGGGTTGACGTCGTCTGTCTCGACGGCGATTCCCTGCGCGGCATTCATTGTCAAAGAGCGATCTTTGCGGCCCCGATGTTTACGGCTCCGTATGTGATTCGCGGATTTCGGGAAGATCCGCCATTTGCGTCTGGCGAGTTTCAGCACAACTCGTGGTTTGTCGCGAACCTGTTTTTGAAGGACCGGCCAAAGCCTCGCTTTACAAAAGATTTCCCGCTTGCGTGGGACAATGTCTTGTACGATAGCCCGAGCCTAGGCTATGTCACGGCGACTCATCAAAAAGGGATCGATTACGGCCCGACAATTCTGACGTATTACTATCCGATGTGTGCCGAAGAGAATGGCCGCACGAAGTTGTTCAACTATGAATGGCGCGATCTCGCGGATGTCTGCCTGACCGACATTGCACGAGCACATCCTGATATCTATGAGCTAACCGACAGAATTGATATCATGCGCTGGGGCCATGCGATGGTCAGCCCAAGGCCAAATTTCATCTGGAGCGGCATCCGCGAACAGACGACAAAGCCATATAGAAATATTCATTTCGCTCATACCGATCTGAGTGGCGTCGCGTTGTTTGAGGAAGCGTTTTATCACGGCGTAAGAGCCGCCCAGGCTATTCGAGAGTAGAGATGGACGCGGCATTACCTCAAAACCGATTTTGGCTTTTTTCCCGGGAGATCGATCTCACAGTTTTTCTCGGAAGTGCTATCGCGTCTCTTTTACTGCTTGCCATTGGGTGGCGGTTGGGAATTCTAAATGGCGAATCGCCGGAATGGACCTGGGTTTCGGCGGTGTTGTTTATCGATGTAGCTCATGTCTGGTCGACCTCTTTTCGAGTATTTTTCGACAAGGCGGAGCTAAAACGACGTTTTTGGTTATACCTGCTCGTTCCGGTTTTCGGATATGCGATAGGCGTTGCGTTGTATTCGGAGGGCGAGCTGACCTTTTGGAAGGTCCTGGCAGCAGTCGCGGTTTTTCATTTTGTTCGGCAGCAATTCGGTTGGGTCGCCCTTTATCGGCGAAAGTTGGGCGAGACTGAGACGTGGACCTGGTGGATCGATGCGGCGGCGGTTTATCTTGCATCGATCTATCCGCTGGCGTTTTGGATGACGCGGCTTCCGCGCAATTTCGAATGGTTCGTGCAGAACGATTTTGTTTCGATACCTTCGATAGTTGAAACGATCCTTTTCCCGATCTATATCGCTGCACTCGTCGCGTATTTTTCGAAATCTATTTACCAGTACGCGACAACTGGCTTTGTAAATATCGGCAAGGACATAGTCGTTGCGACCACCGCGATCTGCTGGTATGTCGGCATCGTTTATTTCAATTCCGATTACGCTTTCACCGTAACCAATGTCATCATTCACGGCGTGCCATATTTCGCTTTGATATACGTTTACGCAAAATTCCGACGCGAGACCGGCGGACGTATTTATCGGACCTTTTCGCATAACGTGCTTATCTTTTTGGCAACCCTGTGGGCGCTCGCCTATATCGAAGAATTGTTTTGGCACCGCGGTATCTGGCATGAGAAGGAATGGCTTTTCGGCGGCGATTGGGACCTGGATAGTATTAAGACCTATCTCGTGCCCCTGCTGGCACTTCCGCAGTTGACGCACTATGTACTCGACGGCTTTATCTGGCGGCGAAAGAACAATCCGGATTTTCGCTTGATGTAGTTCTACCGGAAAAGCGTTGGAAACTGTGATAAATTGTCTATCTGCATGATCGCTTCGACTCGTAAAAAAGTTTGGTCTCACCGTGTTTTATCCGCTTTCGTGATAGCGATCTGCATCTGTGCATCTGCCGCCTGTAAGCGTTCGACGAGCACGGGCGGCGGGATCGATATCTTGGGACCGGCGGACGAGACCGCCGAAGCGGGAAAGGTCGTCGCTGACGCCAACGAAGATCTTAAAAAGATCAAGGTGCTTTATGATGCCAATATCGACAAACGCGAGGAGCTGAAAAAAGCTCTGGAGGCAAACGATGCGGCACAGGTCAAAAAACTCGCCGACGAGATCGTTTATCTGATCAACGACGGCAACCAGAGCGGTCTGAGCGCTGTCGATAAGCTGCAAAAGGCCCAGGAGTTGCACGTCAATGACGATTACAGCGAGTATCTTCGACTAAAGGAAGACAGTATCAAGAAAGAACTGGATGCGTTTGAACACTATCGGCAGGCAGCGCGAACGTTGAGGGACAATTACGATCCGAACAATGCGGCCGTTCGCGACAAGGTGAAAGAGGAATTCAAGACGCGCAGCGAGAACTATCAAAAAACGATGGAAGGCGCCCGAGCCGACAGCGGCCAGGCCAACCAGATCGCAAAGGACGCACTGAAAAAGCAGGCCAACTAAGAATAGAAAGGCAGAAAGCATCGCGTTAACTTTCTGCCCTTTCCAGTTTAGAGAACGCGACCGGGTGCAGTTAACATGACCTGACCGGGCGTACCAAATAAAGCTTCCGGTGCTCCGGGGCCAACGATCATCGGCGCGAACTGACCTTGGTCGTCAAATTTTTGGAAAAGAGCACCGTTGTCGCCTTTAACGGTTTCAGGGGTTACGTGAATTGTCTGGCGGTTGCGGTCGCGAACTATCGTCAATTCCACATCGCCTTCCTTTTTCTCGTTAAGCGTTCTGAGGATGTCGAAATCGCCCTTTACCGCTTTGCCGTCAACCCCGACGATTACGTCGCCCGCTTTCAAGCCTGCTTTTGCGGCCGGCGAGTTTTCGCGAACGCTGCTGATAAGCAAACCGTTTCCGTCAGCGACACCAAAATAATCACCGAGCTGTTTGGTCAGCGATGTCAGGCTGACGCCGATCTGGCGCGAGTTGCTGCTGAAAAAGAATGTATTGCCATCGCCGTTCGGAGCGACTTTGAAACCAGGCAGGCCTTGCAATTTCGGTAGCTCCGGCATATCGGGCATTTTGCCCATCTTCGGCAGCTCTGGCAAAGCCATTGGAGTCGACCATTCGAAATTACCGTTCTCAAATGCCGGTGCCGGACGCTTTGCGAGGGTGACGTTGATCTCCAGTTCGCGCCCGCCGCGAAGGACCGTGACTTTGGCCTGGTGGTCAGGTGCAACCTCGGAGATAAGCCGCGTCAACTTTCGGGTGCCGGTAACCTCCTCGCCTTCAAACCCGATGATCACGTCGCCGGTCTGTAATCCGGCCGCTGCTGCGGGAGAATTCTCCAGGACCTTTTCAATCGCTACGCCACGAACGTCGGATAGGCCGAATTTCGCGAAATTCTCTTTTGTCACCTCTTGCGTTTGGACGCCTAGATAGCTGCCATCGCCGTCAAAGGAAAAGGCAAAGACCTTCGAGCCCTTTTCGGGATCCCGCTTTGCCTCAGGAGTTTGTCCGTAAAGAACGACACATGACGAAGTCGCAAATAATACAAAAACTAAGAGGTTGCGAATCATAATATCCTCCAATTTAGATCGGTGTAGGTGTTACTGAGGCCTTTTACGCTTCAGATACCGATTTTGTTGCGGAGCGCGGCCAAAATGGTTGCTTTTGGCAGTAACCGCCAATTCAAAGTGCCGGATCGGTCTTTCGAAACGGAGTCCGGCCGCTGGATAACTTGATCTGCTTGTTTGTTCAATGTTCGGGGTGTTTAGGTGTTCGGGATGTTCACATGTTCATTTTGTTCAGCCCGTTCGGAGTTATTCACCTAAGCTTGGCGAGGCGTTCAGCCGCGGCTTCGAGAGTTTCGTCCTTTTTGCAGAAGCAGAACCTGACCAACTGCGAGCCGAGGCCCGGGTCGTGATAAAAAGATGAGCCGGGAACGACTGCTACGCCGATCTCCCGGATGAGGTGCCTGGTGAATTCAACATCGTTTGCGAAACCAAAGTCGGAGATGTCGCACATCACGTAATAGGCCCCATCCGGCAGATCGCATTTGAACCCAGCATTTTTCAAGACCTGGACCGTGAAATCGCGCTTCCGCTGATAATCACGCTGAAGCGCCTGGTAATAGCTCGGCGGTAGGTCCATGGCGTACGCTCCGGCGTGTTGAAGTGGATTGGCCGCGCCGACGGTTAGAAAATCGTGGACCTTCCGGATGGCGGATGTGATGTCGGGCGGAGCGATGCAGTAGCCGACACGCCAGCCGGTGACGGAATAGGTTTTCGAAAGCGAATTTACAACAACCGTCCGCTCGCGCATACCCTCAATATTCGCCATGCACACATGCTCGAGCGGGTCGCCGTCTTCCTCGATGCCGTAGGTTATGTGCTCATAGATCTCGTCTGTGAAAGCGAGCGCGTCATGTTCCTTACAGAGGTCCGCGATAAACTCAAGCTCTTCGCGCGAAAAGACCTTGCCTGTCGGGTTGTTCGGATTGCAGATAATTATCGCCTTGGTCTTTTCGCTGAATGCCGCACGCAGCTCTTCGCGGTCAAAAACGAACCCGGCGTCCGTTCGGTACAGCGGCACATGTCTCGGTCGAGCGTCAGAAAGAATAGCGTCCGGAGCGTAATTTTCGTAAAACGGCTCGAATACGATGACCTCTTCGCCGGGGTCGACGGTCGCCATCATCGCCGCGATCATGCCTTCCGTCGAGCCGCACGTGACGGTGATCTCGGTCTCGGGATCGAGGTCGATACCCAGAAACCACATCGTCTTTTTAGCGATAGCGTCACGAAACGACTTGACGCCCCAAGTGATCGCGTACTGATTATGATCGTGCGCGATCGCCTCCATCGCCTTTTTCTTGATGTCCTCGGGCGCCGCAAAATCCGGAAAACCCTGACCGAGATTTACCGCGCCATGTTTCAACGCCTCACGCGTCATCTCGCGGATGACGGATTCGGTAAAGGACCCAGCCTTTCGTGAAACGCGATTCTTCGAGAATTTTGCTTTAGTCATAGTCATTTGATCAATCCTTCGTTTTCCGAGCTTGCCTGATTATCTCATAGACATTCTTTGCGGCGGGAATACGTTCGAAGGTCGGAAAGTCTGGTTCGACGCGGCGCGCGAGAGGAAATGTTCGCTGCCACGAAGCCTGGGAGGTGGGACCGAAGGCTATCGAACCTGTTCCATCCGAATGTTCGGTGAGCGTGAGGTCTGTGATGTTTTTAATGCTCAGCGATTTAACACTTTGGTTTCGACCGCCGTAAACGATGGCCACGCGTTCGGGTGTCACGGCGTAGTAGGTTTTCGATCTCTTCGACGCATCGTATATGAAACGGCCAAAGACCATAAAGAGTCCGACTAGAATAAAGGGCACGCCCCAAATCAAAAAGAACAGCGGGGCACCGGAACGCCACGCCGTGAACTCCCAAAAGACGGCGAATCCGCACCAAAGAAGGGCGAAGGGGACGACGAACAGATCGCTCGACCTAAGAAATATTCCACGTTTCGGCTTCCCGGACCAGAGCAGTGTCTCACCGGGGGACAACTGCGAATTAAGGAATTGCTGCTGCGGGTTCCACATCGGTCAATATCCGGACGGACGGGCCTGATGCCATTTCCAGGCACTCTCGATTATCCGTTCAAGCTCGGGGAATTGCGGTTTCCATCCGAGAACTTCGCGCGCCTTGGCCGAGTCGCCAACGAGCTGCGGCGGATCACCGGGTCGTCTGGGCGCAATGTTTGCTTCTATCGGCTTGTCCGTTAATCGCCGCGCGGCTTCGATAACCTCTCTGACCGAAAATCCGCTGCCGTTTCCGAGGTTAATAAACTCAGATCTTCTTCCCGAGCGAAGGTGCTCAAGCGCAAGCAAATGTGCCTGAGCGAGATCGGAGACATGGATGTAATCCCGGACCGCCGTGCCATCCGGTGTCGGATAATCATCGCCAAAAATCGAAACGTTCGGGACCCGTCCCTGGGCAGCAAAAAGGACTAGCGGTATCAAGTGCGTCTCCGGGTCGTGATGTTCGCCACACTTTTCGGTCGCTCCGCATGCATTAAAGTAACGCAGTGCGACGAACTTGAGGCCGTATGCCGTGTCGTAGGCTTCAAGAGCACGCTCGACCATGAACTTACTCCAGCCGTATGGATTCACGGGTTGCTGCGGGTGTTTTTCATCGATCGGAATATATTGGGGATCGCCGTAGGTCGCACAGGTGGACGAGAAGATAAACTTCCTAACGTCGTTCTGCATGAGGGCTTCGAGCAGGTGCAGCGTCTGGACAAAGTTATTCTCGAAATATTTGCCCGGATCTTCGACTGATTCGCCGACGTACGCATACGCGGAAAAATGCATGCATGCTTCGATCTCGTGTTCGGAACAGATCCGAGCGATCATGTGTTTGTCGCCGATATTGCCGATGTAAAACGGAATATCACTGGCAACGGCTTCACGATGCCCATAAATCAGATTGTCGATAACGACTACTTTTTCATCGTTCGTCCGCAGATCTTCGACCGCGACGCTTCCGATATAGCCCGCTCCGCCTGTAACTAAAATTGCCATGCTTGATCATTTCTCGGCGAGCCCGAGCTTAGAGGTTTGTGTGAAATATTTACCGTCTTTAGCCGCGTCGCTCGCGGCGCGGACGATCCCTCGTGCCTGCACCTTTCCCTCGGGCACTGTTTCGTTGAACAGATGTCTAACGCGTTCTTCGCTATCGCTCTCGACGGCTGCGCCGAAATCTGAGAGGATCCGGGCAACGTCCGCGGGTGAATACGTCGCGATCTTGCCGATAAATATCTTGGGGTGACGGGTCTTGACGAGATTTTCGCCGGATATCTCCAACTCCTCAAAAAGCTTTTCGCCCTGTCGAACGCCGGTGAACACAATGTCGATATCTTCGTAAGGCGTGAGGCCCGAGAGGCGAACCATGTCCTCAGCCAGGTCGAGGATGCGGATGGGCCGTCCCATATCGAGTATAAATATCTCGCCGCCTTCACCTAATGCCCCAGCCTGCAGCACAAGCTGCGATGCCTCAGGAATCGTCATGAAGTACCGCGTCATATCCTTGTGGGTCACCGTCAAAGCGGCGCCTTTACGGATCTGTTCGCGAAAGATAGGAACGACCGAGCCGGCGGAGCCGAGAACGTTGCCGAAACGTACTGCTACATAATTTGTAGCGTATGTGTGTTCCAAGCTCTGGACGGCTATCTCGGCGACCCGTTTGGACGCACCCATAATGGATGTCGGATTTACCGCTTTATCCGTTGAAACCAGCACAAAAGCATCAGCACCGTAACGCCCTGCAAGATCCGCTACAAGATATGTAGCAAAAACGTTATTCTTTACGGCCTCGAGCGGATTTACCTCCATCAGCGGCACATGCTTGTGCGCGGCCGCGTGAAAGATGACGCTGGGCGAATACCTTTCAAAAATCTCGCGCATACGCCGTTGGTCGCCCGCGTCTGCGATCAGCGGAACAAAGGAAGTTTGCGGATACTCCCGAACAAGTTCGCGTCCGGCCTCGAACAGTAGAAACTCGGCGCGCTCGACCAGAAGGATGTTTTTTGGATCATAGTTGGTTATCTGGCGGACAAGCTCAGATCCGATCGAACCGCCCGCACCGGTGACCATAACCGTCTTGCCGGCGAGAAACTCATGCAGATTTTTATCATCCAGGTCGACCGGATCGCGGCCGAGTAGGTCCTCGATCTCGACATTGCGGATGCGGCTGACCGAAACGCGTCCGTGAGCTATCTCATTTAGGCTTGGGACGATCTGGGCCTTGACGGGAATCACGCTGCAAACGTCGAGGATACGCCTGATCTCCTTGCCTTGGGCTTCGTCGATAGCGATAACGACCTGGCGGATGCTGAGTTCATCGACAAGCCTTGGCAGGTCCGCGGTCGTTCCCAAGACCTTTATCCCGCTTAGGCTGCCCCCGCCTTTTCGCTGGTCATCGTCGACAAATCCACGTATCTCAAGCTCGGCGTCAGACCGACCCAGCATCTCCTTAACGAGGTTCGCACCCATACGTCCGGCACCGACGATCAGGGTCGGCTTTCGCTTGATCTTTTTCCTGCTGCCCCGGACCTGATTCTTTTCGCTAAATTCGTAGATCGTCCGCCGGATAACCCGAAGTGCTAGCATTCCGCCAAATGCGAGGACCGTATCGATCAAAATTACCGAGATGGGAACCTGCCAGACGCGAAATGCTGTTAAAGTGAGCAGAAATCGCATGGCAAGCAAGATAGAGCCGGAGAGCAGTGCGGCCTTAATGAAAATCTTGATGTCGCCGATGCTTATGTATCGCCAGATGATCGAATATGCGCCGAAAAGAAAAAGGGCGGAAAACTGAACAAAAACAACGAAAGGTACCTGATTGAGAGCGTAGTAATAGTTGTAATCCGCAAGCTGGATGTTGATCGACGGCAGGAACGCTAGAAACAACGCACCGCACAGCACGGCCAGATCCAGCAAAAACTGGGCGGGGCGGCGCATATACCAAAGTCTGTGGTCTATCCCGTTTTCCTCTCGCATTCGCAATGTCGGAATTCACTCAAGTTTCTGCTGGAAGGGACGATCGCAGAATATAGCTCATCAATAAGTTAGTCTGTAACCTATATTACACGAATTGCTGTTATTTCGCGTGATAATTTACGTGGCAACGCCGCCAATAAAAGGTTGAATCAAAAGCGTTTGTGGGCTATTCTTGACAGGTTCGCACCAGCCCGGCGGTCGGTTTTTCATGAAAACAGCAATATTTCTAATTTTCTTAGTCGGATCCTACGTGATCCGTGCCGTCGCCCAGATTCCGCCGACGGATGCTAATGAGCCAAAGGGCTATCTTATTGGCCCCGGCGATGAGATCACGGGAAAGGTGCTTGGCGAGACACAATTCGATTTTGTGTCGAGGGTCGACGAGGACGGAAAGATCGAGGTCCCTTTTTTCGATAAACCGGTCATCGCAATGTGCAAGAGCGAACGCGATCTGCGGGTCGAAGTGGCAAAACTGCTCTCGAAATATCTCAAATCGCCGCAATTGAGCCTTCGCGTAACGCAACGAAACAGCCGGCCGCCGGTGAGCGTCTACGGTGAGGTCCGGATGCAGGGTCAGCCGTTCATTCTTACGCGCCGGGTACAGCTTCTCGACGTCCTCTCGGCTGCCGGCGGCCCGACGGAGAAAAGCGGCGGAGTGGTCCAGGTCTATCACACGAGGCCGCCGATCTGTGCCGATGAATCGCTAATGGCCGAGTGGAAGGCTACTTCGGGAGGCGGATTGAACGTCCCCTCTAAGACGTATAGTCTCGGAAGCGTTCGTCAAGGTGTCGACGGATCTAATCCGGAGATCTTTCCGGGCGATATCATTGTTCTGCCGAAGGCTTCGCCGGTTTACGTCGTCGGTGAGGTCGTACGGCCCGGAGAATTCAGCATTCCCGAGGACGGACTTCCGCTAACGCAGGCGGTCGCAATGGCAAGCGGAATGACGCGAGATGCAAAGCAAAAAGCAGTCAAGGTTTACCGCCGAAAGGCCGGCTCGCCTCAGCCTGAGACGCTGAGTATTAACTTCGACGCGATCAAAAGGGGTCAGGAGAAAGACATTTTGCTTCAGCCCTTCGATATTATCGAGGTAGGAAAAGCTCCGCCGAGCCTCACGGATATATTTACAAGTTTTATTACCGGTCTGCCTAATCGTGTGCCGATCCCGATACCCTAGTTCTGGGAATATAGACGATCGATCACCCCGCGATATTTTTCATCTACGATCTTCCGTCTAACCTTCAAGGTCGGCGTCAGCTCGCCTCCCTCGACGGTCATCTCGTCGGGCAGTAGTGCGATCTTTTTGACCTTTTCATATTGGGAAAGATGTTCGGTGTGCTCCGCCACCTGCCTTTCCAGTAGATCTAAAATTCTCGCATTTTCGCAATAGTCTTTTGCTGTATGCAGATCGAGGCCTTTTAGCCGCGCATACGATTCGAGCATTTCGAAATTGGGAACGATCAAGGCCGCAGGAAACTTTCGTTCGTTTCCGATCAACACGACCTGGCTCACAAACCTCGACGCCCGGATCAATTGCTCTATCGGCGAAGGAGCGATGTATTTGCCGCCTGACGTTTTGAAAAGCTCTTTTTTGCGATCGGTCACCTTCAGGAAACCGTCTGCATCGATATCGCCGATATCGCCGGTTTTGAACCATTCGCCGTCAAAAGCTTCGTGCGTGCCGTCTGGTTTATTGTAATAGCCGACCATGACGCCGGGGCCTTTTGCTTCGATCTCACCGTCAGCTGCTAGGCGTACGGAAACGTTACGGATGGGCCTGCCGACGGTCCCGAGTTTTTTGTGCTCAGGATTATTCGACGAGATCACCGGCGATGTCTCGGTCAGGCCGTAGCCCTGCATGATCGGTATTCCGGCCCCGGTAAAAATTAGATAGATATCGTCTGGCAGCGCCGCGCCGCCCGTAATGCAAAAACGAAGATTTCCGCCAAAAAATTCGCGCATTCGCTTATATACCATGCGGTCCGCCATCGCATGCTCAATTGCCATGGCCGACGAGATCGTCTCGCCATTTTCAAGCGCCATAGCGTATTCCTTGGCGATCTCTACAGCCCAATCAAAGATCCTTTCCCGAAACCGGCTTGATTGTGCCGCCTTGAGTCTCGCGCGGGCATAAACCTTTTCAAAAATGCGCGGCACGCCGATAAAGATGGTCGGACGGACCTCCAGAAGATTTTCGGGGACCTTGTCGATCGATTCAGCGTAATGAACGGCAATGCCGCTCAGAATGTAGAGATACATTCCGGTGCGTTCGAAAATGTGCGAAAGCGGCAAAACTGAAAGGCACACATCGCGATCGGAGAAGGCAAACTTTTCACCGGCATCGATCGCGTTCGAGATGATGTTCGCGTGCGTCAGCATAACGCCCTTAGGCTCGCCTGTCGTACCGCTCGTGTAAATAAGCGTCGCGATATCATTGGGTCCAACTGCATCGATCAACGTTTTTAACAGACCTGGCTGATCGGCTCCGAGTCGTTGGCCCAGCACCTCAAGGTCATCGAGCGAAATGGCATTTTCAATATTTTGAAAGTTCGGATCGAAGAAGATCAGCATTTCTATCGCATCGCAATCTGAAACTGGCTGGCGAACGCGCTCGTAAGATGCGCGATCTTCCAGGAAGAATATTTTTGGACGTGCTTCGCTGAGGATGTAACCGACAGACGGCACGGAGAGCGTTGTGTAGATCGGGATATCGATGACGCTGGAGAACTGGCAACCCGCGTCGGCGAGCGTCCACTCGGGCGAATTCGACGCGAGTATTGCCGCCCGGTCGCCCTTTCGCAGCCCGAGTGAATATAACCCGAGCGCGATACGCTCGATGCGCGTGATCATTTCTCCCGACGAGATCTTTCTCCATTCGCCGCCGCGCTTATAGCTCAGCGCATCATCGCAATCGAATCGCCCGGCAGCTATCAGAAATAGTTCGGCCAGCGTCTGCGGCCGCTCCTCAACTTCCGCAGCAGACGATTCAGCCGAACTTTCAGTGAAAGTGGTCTCTTCAAAGCCCAGGCTCATTTCGGCGTCATGCCTCCGAGAAAGACTTTCAGCACCTCACCCGCCATTGGGGCGAGCGGATACGATCTTCGCGAAAGTATCCAGTTCGTCACCATTTCATCCAGGCCTCCGTAAAGGATCTTTGCGGCAACGAGGGCTTTCAGGTCGTCGCGAAAAACACCTGCGGTCTGGCCGTCCTCGATCGTTTGTCTTATCAATTCCAAATACTCATGGAATCCAGCGGCGGAAAACTCCTGCATGAACTTGGTCGATCCACGGAGCTCGACTTGGAAGACCACGGCCATGTCCCGATCTGCACCGAGTCGTTCGAGATGAATCTCAGCGATTCGCCGAAGCCTTTCTTCGGGCGAAGTCAGGCGGGTGATCTCCTTTTTCCCCTCCGAGATAAAATCCTCCATCGCCCTGTCAAAGATCGAGTGCAGAACATCATCTTTGTTCTTGAAATAGAGGTAAACAGTACCGTCGGCGACACCCGCCGCGTCGGCGATATCGGCTACCTTGGAATTAAAAAACCCTTTATTGGCAAATACCTTTATCGCTGCACGCAAGATCGCCTCGCGTTTGTCCACAACGGGGGTTTTTGATGAGCTTTTTTCCTTTGCCGAAGTTGCCATGGTTAGAGATGGGATTTATGAATGAACATTCATTCAGCAGTAGGTTATCCCGAAACCATGAGCAAATCAACGCCGACGCGTAAAAATCTGCGGATCGAAAGTTTTTTCGGCTCGCCGACATCAAAATCATAAAAAACTCATATAAAACCGAAGACTATTTGCTTCCGTCCCGCCGATAATCCTCGGGAAACAATTCTCACCTTTTTCGGAGGAAGCATGTCACACGCGATCCAGCATTCAATTCGCCGCACGACCGGAACACTTCTCGTATTTGGGACCATTCTTACTACAGCTTTCCTGTTCGGGGCTTTTGACGGGACGAGAAGCTCGGCTCAGAACGCGGGCAGAGTAGTTCCAAACCTGATAGAACCTGCAAAGACAATGTGGAGCGAGGTCGCGCCGGAACCTTCCTCGGACAGCGACCAGCGCGGACCGAAAGTTCCGCGAAAATATCGGGCGTATCACCTGGACGTTCCCGCAATGGATGCGGTGATCAAAAATCTAAGCTCTGGTGCCGCAGAACACACCCTTGAGATACCGATGCCGGACGGATCACTCACAAATTTTCGCGTAGTAGAATCGCCGGTTGTCGAAAAAGGGCTATCGGACAAATACCCGTTCCTCCAAACGTTTCGCGGACAAGGTCTGGATGATCCGTCGACGACACTTCGGTTCGATTTTATGAATGGAACATTTAGGGCGATGGTCATGTCGCCGCGGGGAATAATTCTCGTCGATCCGCACCCGGACGCGACCAAAGAGATCTATATGAGCTATTTTCTCGGCGATTCGTCATCCCCGAACTCTACATCGTTCTGCCCGATCGATTTCGAGCGCCAACGCATACTGAAAGATGTCCTTCCGGAAAAGCCGATCGGGCAGCAGGTATTTGCGGGCGACGTTCAGCGGACGTATGTGATCGCTATCGGCACAACGGCGCAATGGACAGATCTGATGGGCGGAGGGACGCTCGCGGGCGGTCTCGAGCGCGTGGTGGGCATTTTGAATCGCATCGACCTTTTCTACGAACGCGATCTCGCGATTCACTTAGTGC
>JBDTXM010000003.1:0-36735 GCA_040006215.1 Acidobacteriota bacterium | reverse complement strand
CCCTTGAATCCCTTTTTACCTTCGGTTTTGCTGGGGGCTTTGGAGCCGGCGTCGGCATAGCAGGCGGCGTCTTTACCCTTGAGCCCGCCGGCTTTTGATCGGGAGCGAATCCCCGCTTTCTCATAAGCGCATCTACCTGCGGGTCTCGTCCCCGGAACATCCGGTATCCGTCAGCCGGATCAAGGGTGTTGCCGACCGTGAAGATATACTTTCTCAATCGGTCCGCGACAGCCTTATCATACGGACCACCTGCCTCAGTGAACGCCTCAAATGCATCAGCGTTCAGCACATCTGACCAGAGGTAACTGTAATAACCCGCGGCATAGCCATCGTTGGCAAAAACATGCCCAAACTGCGGCGTTCGGTGCCGCATTACCAGTTCGTCGGGCATCCCCAATTCCGCCAGCGTCTTTTTCTCGAAAGCATCCGGGTCGATCTTTTCAGAACCCGCTAGGTGCAGCTTCATATCGACCAGAGCACTCGCCAGATATTCAACCGTCGCAAAGCCCTGATTGAATTTCGACGCACGTTCGATCTTATCCAGCAGGTCCTGCGGCATCGGCTTCCCGGTCTTATAGTTAAGAGCAAACTTGTTCAAAACTTCGGGTGTTGCTACCCAATGCTCCAAAAGCTGCGACGGAAATTCCACGTAATCTGTCGCCACATTGGTACCCGCAAGCGTCGGGTATTTCACATTCGACGAAAGGCCGTGCAATGCATGACCGAATTCGTGAAATAAGGCAGTCGCATCGTCCCATGAAACAAGGATCGGTTCGCCCGGCTTACCTTTTACAAAATTGCAGTTATTCGAAACGATCGCGGTAACATCGCCATCCATCCGCTCCTGCGAACGGTATTCGTTCATCCAGGCACCTGAGCGTTTTCCGGCTCGGGCATACGGGTCAAAATACCACAGGCCGACATGCCGTCCTGTCGCCTTGTCCTTTACTTCCCAGACCCGAATGTCCGGATGATAGACGGGAACGTTGGTCACGGGCGTAAATGTGAAACTAAAAAGCTCGCCCGCGACCCAAAACATTCCCGCGCGAAGCTTTTCGAGCTGGAGGTAAGGCTTGATCTGATTCTCGTCGATATCGTATTTCGCTTTGCGCACCTTTTCGGCGTAAAAACGATAATCCCACGGTGCGATCTTGATCCCTGCTTTTTCCCTGTCAGCCAGGGCCTGCATGTCTGCTACCTCTTCGTGAACCCGCTGCACGGCGGGCTTCCACACGCCCATCATTAGATCCATCGCCTGCTCGGGCGTCTTGGCCATTTTATCGGCAAGCTTCCAGTGGGCATGTGTCGGATAACCCAATAGTTTCGCCCGCTCGGCACGAAGCTGCAATATCTGAGTAATGATCGCGTTATTGTCATGGGCGTCGCCGTTGTCGCCGCGATTGATAAAGAGCCGCCATGCCTTTTCACGCAGGTCTCGCTTGGTCGAATACGTCAAAAAAGGATCGATCGACGACCGCGTGTTTGCGATAGTGCCAAGCGCGGACACTTTTCGTTCTTTCCCGTCCTGGGCCGCAGCGTCCTTCAGCGATTGCGGCAGCCCGGCCTCGTCGTCTTCCGTCTTTAACTCCAAATAGCGGTCATTCTCGTCCGACAAAAGGTTCGCGTTGAATTGTGTGAACAGTTTGGCAAGCTGCTGATTGATCTCGGAAAGTCGCGTTTTTGCGGTCCCATCAAGCTGCGCGCCCGCGCGGACAAAATTTGAATAGTACACCCACGACAGCCTCTTCTGTTCGGGCGTTAATTCTGCCGTATCGCGTGAGCTATAAACGGCTTCGATCCGCTTGAATAGCGCTGTGTTCTGGGTGATCTGGTCGGCAAATCCAGCTAGTTTCGGGTCCATTTCACCTTCGACTGCCTGAAATTCCGGCGTGCTCATATTGGAGCTCCAGATCCCATAGATGATCTGCAGCCGGTAAAGCGTTTTGCCGGTCCGCTCCATCGCGGCGATCGTGTTTTCAAAGCTCGGAGGGTCCGGACTTTTCGCGATCTTATCGATCTCAGCCAGATCTTCCGCCATCGCGGCCTCAAGTCCCGGCTTGAAATCCGCGACCTTGACCCGATCGAACGGCGGAATTCCACCGTACGGGCCGCCCCATTTTTCCAGTAATGGATTCGGCATGACGGAATCCACGGAAAGCTTGTCTTGTTTTTCAATGTTCATAGCAAATTGTGCTCTCGCGACACCGCCGGTATTTGCAACGGCAACCAGTACGGCGGACGAGATAAAGATGCGGATCGATCGCTGAGCCATAAATTTCTCCTAATGTAGTTCGTTTGGGAGCGTGTTCGATGGGTAGAATCTATTCTACGCGAAACGCAAATTCAAGCGGTGGGTTATTCCGGCCGTTCCAGTTCGAGAAGCGATAGCCGTTTTACGATGTTTCCTTTCACTAGATGCTCTCGACGATCTCAGGGACGTCTTCGGCTCGAACGTGTGCGTACCAGACGCCTTCGGGGTACACCAGGACCGCTGTGCCGATCGAACAAAAGCCAACCGACCCGCAATCGGTCAATACGATCTCGCCCCTAGGGTTACGTCCCTTCGACTCCTTTCCCTGACGCAGCCCACGAGTCTCTAGTTCCCTTTCAAATTCGGCTTTGACCTCGGCGCTTCCTACTGCCGAACAAGACTTTCCGTTGCAGACGAACACATGGTGTTTTATCGGAGCATCGACGACCGGAGCAAGTTTTCTTAGCTGTTCAGGATCATCGATGAATTTGGGTTCAGACATCTGATTATTTTGCCACGATTGGCGCAGGAACCGCATCAAAGGGTTTCGCATTTATGTTAGAATTTCATCCAAGACAATGCGGTTTCTTTATTAAATGGCAGTCGGGATCATCATCCACATCGAGGTCGGAACTGAAAAGCGTACCGAATATTTTTCCGACCCAAAGATCCGCATCGGCTCCGACGATTCTAATGATCTCGAGATAACCAGCAGCCAGGTCGCGTCCCACGGCCTGTGGTTCGAGCTTGAAAACGCGGACGGGGTTTATCGGGTAACGGATTTCAGCCCGGATCTCGAACTTACCATTAACGGAAAGCCGATCCGCCGTTTTATCGCGATCGCGGACGGAGACACTCTCTCGATCGCCGGTACGGACGTAAATTTCTCTTTCTTCTCTCTCGAAACCCGCTCGTCGATGATCGCGGTCAAACGCGAGCAACCCCACATTTCCCGTTTTATCGAGGAAGCAGCATTAGAATCCGCAGCGTCCGTCAAACGCGACGACGCCAAGACTTTCCTGCGCGAATTTACCCGAGAGCTGGTACGTGAGATCAGCCTTACCTCCAAGCTTATCTTTTTGGTCCTTTCGATCGGTTTTATCGGCGGCGTGCTTTATCTTGGTTTCGCTCTCAGCAGCGAGTTGAGGCAGAGCCGCAAGCAGGCCGAAGGGCAGAGTGACATTATAAAAAAGCTTGAAGACCGGCTCGGCCAAACCACCGACCAGATCGGACAGTTAGATAAGACAAATAAAGACCTGATCAAAACAGTCTCGCTGGCGCCCAATCTTCGCGTCGAATACGGCGGCGGCGTTTGTCTGATAGTCGGCGTCTACGACCTTGTAGATAAAAAGACCGGAAAGCCGCTTCGTTATGCGGATACTCAGGCCGACCGTCCAAACCCTTATGAATCGGCCCCCTCCGAGGATTCGATCCCGCAGTCGGCCAATCCGCTAGCGACACTGACTACCGAGGGCAACGGTTCGCCGGTGGAATACGATTTCATAGGCACCGGCTTTCACGTGGGCGGGGGCTACATCGTTACAAACCGGCACGTAATGCAGCCGTGGGAAGAGGACGACCTGGTCAAGCAGATGATCAAGAATTCGAATGGCCGGGCCCGCGTGAAACGTCTTGTGCTCTACTTTCCAAATTATCCGCAGCCGTTTCCGTTGAAGGTGAAACAGATCGGAACGCGTGAAGATCTCGCGATCGCAACGGTCGACCCCGCGACGCTGCCGTCAGAGATTCCGAGCCTTCCGCTCGAGGCCGACTCGGACGGGGCAACCGTCGGTAAATCTGTGGTGACAATGGGTTACCCGAGTGGACCGGACCGGTTGCTGGCAATGGTCGATGATGATGAGGCAAAGTCGATAAACACCCGATTTGGCAATTCGCGGCAAAACTTGATCAATTTCCTCGCTCAATCGCTAAAGATAGTTCCGCTCACAACCCAGGGAGCCATAACCGATCTTGACGCCCATCGGATCGTTCATGACGCCAAAACAGCCGAGGGTGGTTCGGGTGCGCCGCTCTTTGGACAAAGTGCAAAGGTCATCGGAGTTAATTTTGGTGTGTTTACCGAGAACACCGCCGCGAACATGGCCGTGCCCATCCGCTATGCGATCGATCTATTGAAAAAGGCGGGCTGGAAATCACCGGAAGAATTGAAACAGGAAAACGCTGACAATCAGATAGCCGGAACAAATACCAACATTAATCCGAAGGCACAGTGAACGATTATTCCCTTTCGGCGACGGGCTGATTTCGGGCGTTAATCGTTGTCTGCTCGGCCATCAACATCTTTTCGCCTACACCGCTTTCCGTTGAATGAATTCGTTCATCCGTCCTCTCGTTTTTCTTCGGCAGCGAAAACGCGGCAATTAAACCCAGCAAACAGACTACCCCTCCAACCCAGAAAACCGGATGAACCGCAGCGGTCATCGCCCGCTGGAGCACATTAAGCGTCTCAGGCGAAAGCTCGGCCTTCGCGGACGGTTCGATCAGAGCGTTTGGATTTGAGGCAAAAGCTGTGGCCTGTGCCTCTGTGATGGTACTATTCGGCAGAAGCGCCGCCGATCTGAGCTGCGTCGATAATCCGGCAGTGAGCACCGCCCCCATTATCGCAACGCCAAACGCACCGCCGATCGCTCGTGAGAACTGATTCAGCGACGTAGCCACCCCAAGCTGTGTTCTCGCAACAGCCTGCTGAACGGCGATCAAAAGCGTAAGCATCGTGAGACCGAGTCCGCATCCGATCAACGCGAGAAAAATGTAGAGCAAATATCGAGGCGTGTCCGTCTGGAAGAATGATAGTAGAGCAAACCCGATCGTAAGGACGATAAATCCCATGATCGTGAGGGTCCGGTATTCCATCCGCAGAAGCAGTCGTCCGCCAATCATTGAGAAAGTGACCCAGCTCAACATCAGCGGAGTCAAAAGCGAGCCCGCCTCGGTGGCCGTCATTCCTAGCGCACCTTGAGCGAAAAGCGGGATAAACGAAATAACCCCGAACATGGCCACGCCGCCCAGGAAACCGGCTCCGACGGAGACCGATATCGTCTTATTTTTGAACAACTGAAATGGAATTACCGGATCCGCAGCACGTAGCTCGACCCAAACGAAGATCGCGAGCAGAAGCAATCCGCCGACAAAAAGCGAGAGATTCTCAAACGATAGCAGCGTCGCGACAGAACCGCCGCCTTCCACCAAAGCGAGTATCAACAAGCTGATCGCAAGCATTAGCAAGGCAGCTCCCAAATAGTCGATCGTCGGTTTTGGCTTGCCCTTCGGTTCCTTTAATGCAAAACCGATGATGATCGAGGCGGCGATCCCGATCGGCAGATTGATGAAAAAAACCCATCGCCAATTTAGCTGGTCGGTAATAAACCCGCCGATGACCGGCCCGATCACGCTGGAAAATCCCCAGACGCCGCTAAAAAAAGCCTGCATCCTCGCGCGCTCTTGCAATGTAAAAATATCACCGATGATCGTCATACCTAGCGGCACGAGAGCACCGGCGCCCAATCCCTGGATCGCACGGAAGACTATCAGCTCGGTCATCGAGCTCGAAAGGCCGGACATCAAGGTACCGAGCAAAAACACACCGATCCCGATCTGATACAGCAGCCGCCGTCCGTAAAGGTCGGAGAGTTTTCCCCATATCGGGACCGTGACTGTCGAAGTAACGATATAAGCGCTAAAAACCCAACTGTAATGGTTAATGCCGTGAAGGGTCGCGATGACCGTAGGCATCGCCGTTCCGACGACCGTTGCCTCAAGCGCCGCGATCGCCATCCCGGTCATAACACCTATGACTACAGCCCAACGCCTTCGCGGAGACATTTGCAGCACCGACGATCCCTCGGCAATTGTTCCGTCCTGTATGTTTGCTTCCACGTTCTTAGTTAGCTGCCGCAGTTTCCGTCGGCAATGCGTTCGCGAATTTGGCTCGATCCAGTTCACCTAGATCTTTGATCTTTTCCATCAAAAAGTCCGCGATCTCTTTGTGCGTTCGCAGTCGGTCGGCTTTTTCGAAAAATTCGTCCAGGTCTATCGTCTCTCCAAACCAGATCCGCACCTTATCGCCCCCCTTCCAGTTTCCTATGACCTGTTTAGAAAGATCGTTCCCAAGACCGGCAATAAAAACCGGAACGACCTGCGGCCTCGCCTCGTAAATGATCTTACCCACACCCGGCTGGGCGCGAAGCAGGTTGTACGGATCGTGATTCAGATTTCGCTGGCCTTCCGGATGGAATCCTACGATCGTCCCGCGTCCGAAGGAACAGATCTGAATCAAACGCCGAAGCGAGAACTTGTCAAAACCACGCTTTCTCGTGTCTTTCCCCTCTCGAAAAAATGGCGGGTACATCGACCACCAACCCATTACGAGATTTACTAGCCAGCCGAGCGGATTGTCGTAAAAGAACTTCGCCCGCACTGGGAAAAATAGGCTGATCGGACGCCTTGTCCGACGAAACAAGACGCTGGACACGGTATACATGTCGAAAAATGAACGATGATTTGCAACCAAGAGCACCGGCCGGTCCACATCGGTGTTTTCGACGTTTTCGACACCGAAAACGTTCATCAGGTTATAGGTCGCGAGGTATATCCAGAGCGAGCCGATATGGCGCTGACAGAACGTCCAAAACCGCTTCCAGACGCCTTGGTTCATCCTGTGAGCCAACCAAAAGCCTGTCTTCTCGGTACCACCGAGTAAACCGATCTCCGACTTGTCGGGAACAAGAGACTTCTGTGAATCAACCGGCGGGTCCCTTCGTTCGATGCCAACGTTTGTCTCCGACATAAGCAAATCGTGATTTTAACATGTTAAGCCGACGCCAAAAACCGGCCCCTAAAAAAACATTTACAGGATGAGCCGGATGAACTAAAATATCCAGACCACCTGTGAGCGAAATAAGATTTCAGCCCACTCAAATTCCTCAAAACTTTCCGACCGGTTTCTAATTCATTTGAATCACCTGACTACCCGGAGAACCATTTATGTCTAGATCGCATCTTCGCATGTGTTTGATGATCGCCTTGGCAATCGTCTCTGTGTTTCCGACCGCTCTTCATACTCTTGCGGCAACCGGTGACGGCATCTGGATCATCATCGACGACAGCAAACTAAAACTGCGGACAGTCAGGCGTCAGCATGTTCCTGATCGATATCAGACATATGGTCTCAACAAGTCAGCCCTGAAAGAGCTTCTTGGGAAAGCACCCGAGGAATTCACACAAACCGGCGCTTTGAACGAAACCATCCTGAATTTGCCGATGCCGGATGGTTCGTTTGCGCGGTTTCGTGTCGAACACTCCCTTGTAGTTGAACCCGGACTGCTCGAGAAATTTCCGGAGCTTGGTGCAACCTACCGCGGCCAGGGAGTCGACGATCCGACCGCGACCGTCCGATTCGACCTGCTTCCAAATGGTTTTCATGCAATGATCCTCTCGCCAAAGGGCACATACCTGGTCGATCCCTATGCCGTGGGCGATACAAACAATTACGTCAGCTACCGCAAAGACGATCTCGCGCGGACATTAACTTTCGAATGTGCCTTCGACGATCAGAATCAGCTCGACGCGTTGTCGTCGCCGAGTCTTAGCGATATCTCGAGCTTTCTCCCGAACGAGCCTCAGGTCACTTCCGGGACGCAATTACGGACCTATCGCCTGGCACTCGCCGCGGATAACGAATATGCGGTCGCTGTCGGCGGAAATACCGTCGCCGGTACGCTCGCTGCTCAAGTCCTGATCATGAATCGCGTAAATGGCGTCTACGAACGCGACCTCGCGATCCACATGAATATCGTGGCAAACAATAATCTCATCGTATATGCGGGCGACAACCTATGTGCCGGCGTCGCCTGCACCTCGGCGAACGATCCATACACGAATAACAACGGCTCGACGATGCTCGGCGAGAATCAGACCAATATTGATGCCGCGATCGGATCGGCAAATTACGATATTGGACATGTCTTTAGCACGGGCGGCGGCGGTGTCGCATCTCTCCGTGTTCCCTGCGGTTCCGGAAGCAAGGCCCGAGGCGTAACGGGCCTCTCAAATCCCGTAGGAGACGCCTTCGCGATCGACTATGTAGCGCACGAGATGGGCCATGAATGGGGCGGAAACCATACCTTTAACAGCACGGTCAGCAATTGCGGGGGCGGAAATCGAGCCTCTAATGCAGCCTACGAGCCCGGCAGCGGTATCACGATCATGGCCTACGCCGGCATCTGCGGCAATCAGGACCTTGCACTGCACAGCATCGATACGTTTCATGTCAGAAGCCTCGAAGAGATCGTCGCCTATAGTCAGACGGGCACCGGGAATACTTGTGCTGTTACTACCTCATCAGGCAATACGCCGCCTTCAGTCTCAGTCGTCGGCGGACCAGCGTTCAACATTCCGAAACAGACGCCGTTCACGCTTACGGCGACGGGCAGTGATGTGAATGGCGACACGTTGACTTATGATTGGCAGGAATACGACCTCGGAGCGGCCACGACCGCGGTTCCGAATTCGGATTCTGTCGCGGCCCTTCCAATATTTCGCCCATATACCGGAAAGAGCTCATCGGCGAGGACCTTTCCTTCGCCGCAATACATATTAAATAACGCCAATGTACCGCCCTCCACATTCGATTGCGGACGGGGTGCGGCAAATCTTTGCCTGGTCGGCGAACTGCTTCCCTCGATCACTCGAACGATGACCTTCAAGGTCGTGGCGCGGGACAATCGAGCGAATGCAGGCGGCATAAACTCGGCGATCGCCACAGTAAATGTCGACGGAAACAGCGGCCCGTTTGCGGTTACAGCTCCGAACACGAACGTCAACTGGGCTGGCGGCACGCACACTGTGACATGGAATGTCACCAACACCTCGGTGCCACCTGTTAGTGTTTCAACCGTGAAGATCTCGCTCTCGGTCGACGGCGGTCAGACGTTTCCAACCGTACTGAATTCCGGCGTGCCGAACAACGGTTCAGCAACGGTCGTGATTCCCAGTCTCACGACCTCGTCCGCACGTATCAAGGTCGAAGCTGTGGGCAGCATCTTCTTCGATTTGTCGGACACAGATTTCTCAATCTCTCCCGGAACGATTGCTACCACAAAGTTCGATTTTGATGCCGACGGAAAAGCGGACCAAGCCGTCTATCGTAACGGCGTATGGTATGCCCTGCGTTCGGGCGGCGGCGTGACGATAGCCCAATGGGGTAACGCGACCGATACGACGGTGACCGCTGACTATGACGCTGATGGAAAGGCCGACATTGCCGTCTTTCGCGACGGAGTGTGGTATATACTCCGCAGCTCCGACAATGTTGTCAATATAATAAGTTGGGGAGCGGCAGGCGACATTCCGGTGACCGGAGATTTCGATGGAGACAGAAGGTCCGACATAACCGTTTTCCGAAACGGTGCCTGGTACATTTTGAATCCGGCAAACAATAACGTAAGGATCGAATCATTCGGCACGTCAGGCGATAAACCCCTCGCGGGCGACTTCGACGGCGACGGTAAACAAGATCCAGTCATCTATCGCTCAGGTCTGTGGCTTGTTCAACGCAGCTCGGACAACGCCATCACTACCACCAGTTGGGGGATTCCCGGCGACCTGCCCGCGGCCGGTGACTTTGACGGCGACGGTAAAACAGACTGGACCGTTTATCGCAATGGAACGTGGTATACGCTAAATGCCGCGCAGAGCGTCGGGATCGTTCAATGGGGCATACCAAATGACGTTCCGGTGGTCGCCGATTATGACGGGGACGGAAAAGATGACTTCGCCGTCTACCGCCCATCCGACGGCAACTGGTATACGCTCCAATCGCAGGGCGGAGTGTCGATCGTGAACTGGGGCCTCGCGGGCGACAAACCGGTACCAGCCCAGGCGAACTAGACGTTCTACTCAATATTGAAGTACTTCGCCTCGGGGTGATGAACCACGATAGCGGACGTAGATTGTTCTGGATCGAGCTGAAATTCTTCAGTAAGCTCGACCCCGATCCTTTCCGGCTCGAGCAATTCAAAGATCTTCGTCTGATCATCCAGGTTTGGGCATGCAGGATATCCGAAACTAAACCTGGAACCCTGATAACCCTGATGGAACAACTTAGCAAGTTCAGGTGCGTCGTTGCCGGCTATACCGAGCTCCTCGCGTATCCGCTTGTGCCACATCTCGGCAAGAGCTTCGGCCGATTCGACCGATAAGCCATGAAATAACAGGTAGTCGGTATAGTTATCCGATTTGAAGAGCTTCGCGGCATGCTCACTTGCCTTTCGGCCCATTGTAACGAGGTCGAAAGCTACAACGTCAACCCTTCCCGATTGGACCGACGCAAAATAATCTGCGAGGCAAAGATTCTTACCGCCTCGTTGTTCGATCGGCTGACGCGGGAATGTAAATCTCAATCGCTCCGTTTTAGCATCGTCCCGGTAAATCATCAGATCGTTTCCCGACGACTGACACGGAAAATAGCCATAGACCAGCTTTGCCTCGAGCAGCTTGCCGCGGATCGCTTCGGCCTTGATCTCCGCGAATCTCGGATAGACTGTCTCTCGTAATGTCTCGGCATATTCTTCAGGCGTCCGCCTTCCCTGCTTGTATTGCCATTGGCCTTTGAAGAGGGCAGTCTCGTTGATGAAGTCAAAGACTTTCGTAAGGTCTTTTATTTCGACAACCTTTGAGCCAAAGAAGGGAGCTTTAGGGATTGAAACCTCCTCGGCGACGTACGATCGTGTCGTGTGCGAAGTATTCCCCTTTAACCGAGTAGACACGCGGGCTGCCTGCTTGCCGAGCTTGGCGTCCTCTCCTACGAGGTCCTCGGAATCCGTGACTGTTTCGATCTGATCGACCTGTCCGCCCGTTGACGCGAGACCTTCTGACCCATTGCCTGCGGCCGCGACTTTTGACTTTGTACTTTGGCTCCTAGAGGCGTCGCCTCCGGTCAGTTCGTCCATGGCGTGAAGGCCATCGAAGGCATCACGAGCATAGAAGAGTTTCCCCTGATACAGCGGGACCAGATCCGCATCGACGTAGCGTCGGTTCAACGCGGCCCCTCCGAGGATAACCGGAACATTGATTCCCCGCTCATTCATTAGCTCGAGATTGTCGCGCATAACCAAAGTCGATTTTACGAGCAGGCCGCTCATTCCGATCGCATCGCCTTTTGTTTCTTCCCACGACCTGAGAATGTCGTCGATCGGCTGTTTGATCCCGAGATTTACGACCTTGTAGCCGTTATTCGTCAGGATGATATCGACAAGATTCTTGCCAATGTCGTGAACGTCGCCCTTGACTGTCGCGAGGACGAGCACGCCCTTGTTCGATCCCTCGACCTTATCCATGAACGGCTCAAGGAATTTAACGGCGGCCTTCATTGACTCGGCCGACTGCAGAACGAATGGCAATTGCATCTGGCCGGAGCCGAACAAATCGCCGACCGTTTTCATGCCGTCAAGCAATATGTTATTGATGATTTCAAGCGGCGGATATTTCTCGAGTGCCTTCTTCAGCGAATCTTCGAGTCCGATCTTTTCACCGTCGATGATGTGGTGCTTCAGCTTTTCTTCGATCGGCAAATGCGAAATATCGGGCTTGATCGACTGGGCGGTTTTGCCCATAAAAAGCGTCGTGAATTCGCCTAGGGGATCGTAAGTACAAACGTCACCATCAAACTTTCTTCTGTCGTAGATCAGGTCACGGGCCGTGTCGATCTCGTGCTCGTTGAATCTCATCAGCGGCAATATTTTGGACGCGTTTACGATCGCCGAGTTCATCCCAGCTTCGACGCAATCGTGGAGAAACACCGAGTTCAAAACGACGCGAGCAGCCGGGTTCAGTCCAAACGAGATATTTGAAACACCGAGAATGATATTCGCCGCGGGCAGTTCCTGCTTGATCTGCTTAATCGCCGTGATCGTTTCATCCGCGTTCTTGCGGTCCTCTTCGATGCCCGTCGAGATCGGCAATGCAAGCGGATCGAAGAAGATGTCGTGGCCCGGAATGCCGAATTCAGTAGCCTGTTTATAGACGCGGTGAGCGATCCGGAGCTTGTCCGTTGCAAGACGGGCCATTCCATCTTCGTCGATCAGGCCGACCACTATGGCCGCACCATACTCTTTAGCTAGTCCGAGAACTTTCAGGAAACGAGTTTCGCCGTCCTCGTAATTTGTCGAGTTGAGAATGCTCTTGCCGCCCGCGTGTTCGAGGCCGGCTTCCATTTTTTCCCACTCTGTCGAATCGAACATCATCGGGATCTTGACGTTCGTCACGAGCCGTGCGGCCAGTTCGTGCATATCGGCGACACCGTCGCGCCCGACGAAATCGACGTTGACGTCAAGAATGTGGGCTCCTTCCTTTTCTTGCGATTTCGCCAGATTTACAAGGCCATCCCAATTTTCGGCTTCGAGAAGATCACGCATCTTCTTCGAACCGCTCGCGTTAACCCGCTCGCCGACGATCAGGAATGAAGCGTCTTGCGTGTACGGCTGCTGAAAATAGATGGACGACGCGGAAGGCGCGAGCTTCACATTCCGGTTCTTCGGAGCGAGGCCACCCAAACGCTGGACCACCATCTGCAAATGTTCGGGCGATGTTCCGCAGCAGCCGCCTACGATGTTCGCCCCAAAATCTTTGGCGAAATGCTCGACCTGTGCGGCAAAGCTCTCGGGCGTTTCGTCGTAATGCTGCTTGCCGTCCTTGACCTCGGGCAAGCCTGCGTTCGGCAGCACGGAGACCGGCAGCGGCGAATTTTCGCAAAGATAACGAAAACTGTCGGTCATGTGCTTCGGGCCAGTGCCGCAGTTCATCCCGATCACATCTATCGGAAATGGTTCGAGTGCGGTCAACGCCGCCCCGATCTCGGTCCCGTTGAGCATCGTGCCGAAAACTTCGATCGTGACCTGTGCGATCACCGGCAGCTTCATCTTCTGCTTTTCGAACAGCTCGAAGATCGCGGCGAGAGCGGCTTTGGTTTGTAAAAGGTCCTGGCAAGTTTCGACGATCAGAACTTCACTTCCGCCATCGATCAATCCTCGAACTTGCTCGCGATATGCATCCTTCAACGCTGGATAAGTTATGTGCCCGAGCGTAGGCAGTTTGGTTCCCGGCCCGATCGAACCAGCGACAAAACGCGGTTTTTCCTTGGTTGAATAATCGCTGGCAATACGTTTGGCGAGTTCCGCCGCCTTAAAATTTACGTCGTACGTCTTCTCGGCGATGCCAAATTCCTTCAGCACGATCTCGCTTCCGCCAAAGCTGTTTGTTTCGATCACATCGCAGCCGACATCCAAAAACGCCGTGTGAACCGCCTCAATAGCGTCCGGCCGAGTGTAGAGCAGATTCTCCGAGCAATTCTCAAAATTCGGCCCACCCCAATCCTCGATGGGCAAACTAAGCGACTGCAAATACGTCCCCATCGCACCATCAAAGATGATGATCTTTTCTTTTAATAGATCTAAAAAGTTAGCCATTACTGCTCTTAATTTCGCCTTATCTCGAAAATGAACCCGACGCTCTTCTGATATCTAGACCAGCAAACGCAGTGTGATCGCAGAGGAGGCCCCATCCAAATCCAAAAAAACCCCGTGCCCAATACAGCACGGAGTTTCTCATTAAAATCTTACCTGTCGAACTCAGAGCTGTTTAGCAGCTTATTTTACGTGGCCGCAAGTCGCAATAACTCACCACACCTTCAATTCACGAGTTTAGCGAGTAGTTACCAAACAGTCAACCATTCAACTCATTGAAGAACCGCAAATAGACTTTGTTAAGAATTAATAGAAAGATTTTTCGCTCTTATGCTCATGTAGGTGCAGTACAAATCATTCAAGGAGGTTTTCATGAAGAAAATCGGATTTATATTTTCTATTTTATTTTTGGCAATCATGATACCGGTTGCGGCTCAGGCCCAGTCGGCGGGTAAGGTCAAGATTAGCGTTCCGTTCGATTTTGGTTTTGCCGGCAAGGCGTACGCGGCCGGAAGCTACAGGTTTCAGATATCGAACAACACAACGGGCACGGCGGTAGTCGCACTCGAAGACGAGCAAGGGAAGGTTCTGGACACTGTATTTTCGATTCCGGCGGTTGGTGTATTTTCCGGCGAACCGGATCTGAAGTTTGACGATTCGACCGGAGTGAAGTCAATAAAGAGCGTTGTTTTGCATTACGTTAATTATTCGCTTCCGGCGGTTCACCCGCTAAATGCATCGACGACGCGAATTCAGCCCAAGGCGAAGACTCCGAAAGACAGCTAAACCAAGATACCGATCAGCAGTACCGATCGGCAGGATCCGGCGGTGGAATCTATACAAGGGTTCCGCGGCCGGGTTTTTTGTTTGAGGTTCGTTGAATTTCATGTGATCTGACTGTGGGTAGCACGGTCGATGCCTGTGGAGCCGGACGTTATCCAATTTGTCGAAGAAGCCTAGTATCGCTGTGCGGTAAGGAACTTAGGTCTCTTTTGAGGAGCTATGGATAATGACTATTAGAACGATCAATTTTCATATTTGCAGGATATTTATTCTGTTTCTGGCCGTTTTCACGACGGCAGTGTTTTCAGTCACGGGTCAGACGGCGGATAAAACGCTCTCACCGTATTTCATGGTAAAAGGCGATCCGACGGTGGACCAGTTGCCGCTAAAAGCCACGAATGTCGAGATCTCGGTCTCGGGCGTGATCGCCGATGTGCGGGTCGTACAGACCTATCAAAATGAGGGTGCGAGACCGATCAACGCGACGTATGTTTTTCCGGCCTCGACCAGGGCGGCGGTTTACGGCATGAGAATGAAGATCGGCGACGAGCTGATCGTGGCAAAGATAAAGGAGCGGGAGCAGGCCAAACAGGAATTCGAACAGGCTAAAAAAGAAGGCAAAAGTGCCTCGCTGCTAGAACAGGACCGGCCAAATGTTTTCACCATGAATCTCGCAAACCTCATGCCTCACGAACAGGTCGAGATAGAGCTGCGCTACACCGAGCTGTTGGTCCCGACAGATGGAGTTTACGAGGTCGTCTATCCAACCGTCGTGGGACCGAGGTATGCGTCAGAAAAAGATACGGACGACGGGAAAAAACTGGTCGAAACGCCTTACACTAACGAAGGCGAGAAACCGCAGAGCACTCTTCATATTTCCGCACGTATCGCCGCGGGTCTTCCAATTCAAGACCTTCGCTGCCTATCGCACAAGATCACGCCTGACTGGCTCGACCTGACAGCAGCCCAGTTTAGTCTCGACGATGCCGATCCATTTACGGGAAACCGTGACTTCGTGCTGCAATACCGGCTCGCTGGCAAACAGATCGCGTCGGGACTAATGCTGTATCAAGGTGAGAATGAGAACTTCTTTCTATACATGGCCCAGCCGCCCGAACGTGTCGCACCTGAGGAGATCCCGCCTAGGGAGTATGTCTTTGTGGTTGATGTTTCGGGTTCGATGGAAGGCTTTCCGCTCAATACTGCCAAAAAACTTCTCACGGACCTGATCGGCGGGATGCGCCCGACCGACTATTTCAACGTCATACTTTTTTCAGGCGATTCTACCGCCCTTTCGAAGGAGCCGCTTCAGGCAAATAAGGAAAATGTCGATCGAGCGGTCCAGCTACTCACGCAGCAACGCGGGGCCGGCGGGACCGAACTGCTGCCTGCTATGAAAGAGGCAATGAGCACTCCGCGTCAGCCCGGAATGTCGCGAAGCATTGTGCTGGTGACCGATGGCTATATTGATGCGGAAAAAGGCACGTTCGATTACATTCGCGAAAATCTGAGCGAGTGCAACGTTTTTGCTTTCGGCATCGGATCTTCCGTAAACCGCTACCTGATCGAAGGCGTGGCAAAGGCAGGAATGGGTGAGCCGTTCATCGTGGAAAAGGAATCGGAAGCCGCCGGGATAGCCGCGAAGTTTCGCGGGTATATTCAGAGCCCGGTTCTCACCGACATCAAGCTGAAAGCCAATGGATTCGATATCTACGACGTTCAGCCGATGCATCAACCTGATCTGCTCGCGAATCGGCCCGTGATCTTCTTTGGGAAATGGCGTGGCAGCCCAGCCGGGACGATCGAGTTGACCGGTAAGTCGGGCGTCGGCGATTTTTCGAATAGCCTCGATGTGTCGTCGATCAAAGTCGACGAAGGAAACCGAGCTCTGGGTTACCTATGGGCTCGATCACGCATCGCCGACCTTTCCGACTATGGTTCGCAGGACATTTCCGAGAGCCAGATAAAGGAAATAGTCGGCCTTGGGCTTAAATACAACCTGCTGACCCGTTACACGTCATTCATTGCCGTTCGCGAAAAGATCGTTAATCCGAACGGCAATGCAGAAGACGTTAACCAGGTGCTTCCTCTTCCCCTGGGCGTTAGCGACCTGGCTGTGGGCGATGAACCCGAGTTCGCGTGGCTGGTGGCAAGCTTTGCGATGCTCGCACTTATCCTGCTCGTCAGGCGCCTTTTTCGCTCGGGGATGCATTTGGCGATACACCGAATTTGAGCCGGGGAAAGTAGAGTGAGGCACAAGCGATGACCATCAACATCAAAAAGACCGACGTTAGACGCGTTGCTCAATTAACGCTTGTGCTTCTCTTATCTTTCGGTCTCAAGTTTTACTACTCTACCGCAAACGCGAACGATCTGCGGTGGATACTGGCCCCCACAGCCTGGCTCGTAAGTTTGGTCACTGGCATGACATTCCAGTTCGAGCCGTACGGCGGCTACCTCAGCTTCGACCGAACATTTCTCATAGCACCCGCTTGTTCGGGCGTCAATTTTCTCGTCATTTCGTTTCTGGTCCTCACCCTCGGAAAGCTGTGGCGCCGTTCACCGCACGCTTTTCGATGGCCCTTTTTACCGGCCGCAGTATCGATCGGCTATCTATCGACAATAATTGCGAACACCGCTAGAATTTCCGCAGCAATTTTGCTTCGCCCGTTTACCAGCGGCCTGACGTGGATCGACCCTGAGGAGGTCCATCGCCTCGAAGGAATAATTATCTATTTCGGTTTCCTGATACTGGTATTTGTCGCAAGCGAGCGGATCGATAAGGCTCGGACCATAGACAAAACCAAAGTCTCGGGTGTCGTTCGAAGATTTCCGATCCTGCTTCTCGTTTATTACGCTGTCACACTCGGCATTCCAATTATCAACGGTGCGTTCCGCGACCAAGCCTTTTGGAAGCACACATTGTTCGTGCTGTTCACCCCGATCATCCTCGTACTTCCCCTCGTTGCCTATCTGACAGATCACGCCGAAGATCGCGAGGCTAGCCGCCGATCCGAAGCGTGAAAACGTTGCCGCCCTTTTGCCGCTCTTTCCAATCAACATGGGCATTAATAAGAGTAGCTCGCGAGCGAATATTTGCGATGCCGCGTCCCTTGCTTATCAGGCCTTCGGGCTGGAAGAGAGCACCGTCGTCACGGATCCTCATTTCGAGCTCATCGTTCTGCAAAACCGTCACGTTCATCTCGACCCTCGCCGCATTTGAGTGCTTATTGATGTTTGTCAGCACTTCCTGGGCTATGCGGTAGATCTGGAGCTGGGCGTTCATCGGAAACTTTATACGCTCTTCCGCAGATTCGTCCGCGGTGAATTGATGATCTTCAATAGTATGGGTGAGAAGAAATTCAAGGGAGGCGACGAGGCCGACATTTTCCAGAACTGAAGGGCTGAGGTCTTCGCAAATACGTCGGATCTCGGTGGAGACGGCTTCGATCTCGGTGCGAAAACCAGCGCTGTCGATCTCGCCTTTGTCGCTGGTGATCATCAGATTGCGTAGATCGGCGAGCGTCTGATCGTGCAGGTCGCGAGCGATGCGGTGACGCTCGCGCTCGGCTTCGTTGGCGAGATCGAAACGCGCGGCCGCGAGCTCGGCGTTTCGTTTTTTGATACGACGGCGTTCGACGATCGCCCACACCAAGGCAACCAGGGATAGAACGAGCAGAATGCCGAGAGCTGTTGCGGTCCAGGGAAAGGGCGACCGGCCGACGGAAAAATGAAAGGCGAGCGGCTCCGACGGGAGCAGATCACGATTGTAGGCCTTTGCTTCGATCGAATATTCACCCGGTTTCAGGCCGCTGGGTGCGTATTGTGCGTCGCTCGAAAAATGACTATCGATCACGTCGCCTTTCGAGTTCTTTAGCAGAAACGAATATTGAAATTCCTCGGGGAACGTACGGCTACTTTGCCCCGCAACCTCGACAAGCAGCGAATTTTGCGGGTAATCGAGAGCGATCGTCGATGTGAGTTCGGAAACGTTGTACATCCGCTGGCTTAGAATTCGAACGGCAATAAGCGTCGGGGCAAAATTATGCGGGTAATAGGTGACGATGCCGCGATTAGTCGCGATCAGCATTTCATCCCGAAACGGCAGGATCGAAAAGGCTTTTTCGGACGGCAAGCCCTGCTCAAAGCCAATAGCCGAAACGATCCAGCCGAGATCGTTATCGTGGTTGCCGCCCAAACGTCGGGGCCGTTTATGTAAACATCGCGTGCGTCTTCGCACGCGATCACTTGCTGCGCCTGGCCGTCCTTGTAAATGAAAACGCCGTGTTGTCCGGCGAGCCAGATTCCGTGATCGGCGTTCTCAAATATGTGCCAGATCGTTCCGGTTTTGAGCACATCGGATGTAGCCTCTGGCTTTACACTGTTTCCATCAAAACTGAATAAACCGTGGCCAGCTGTGCCGATCCAGAGCCTGTCGGCAGCTGTGAGAAGCGTGGTTACGGTCTCGTCTGGAAAAACGAGGTTTTGATCGTTGGCCGAGATATCGACAACGCCGCGGCCGAAAACCGCAGCGTAAGTGTTTCCGCGAAATTCGGCGAAACTACGCGTATCCCCGTCTGCAACGCGGTCGCCTTTCGAAGCGGTGCTGTCTTTAAACGAAAACGAGCCGGATGATGTGCCGGCCAGACCATTTCCAATCGCGTGGACGATGGCTCCGTCAAAGCCATCAATAGGCTGCCAGTTGGAACCGCTCAAATAAAACAGTCCCCGATTCGATCCAGCAAAGATAGTTTTGCCGTCGTACGACGCTGCCAGGGTGCGGATGAAATTTCCGTTAGGGCTGTCGGAAACCTGCTGCTGAAGGGGGCCGACTGGATCGTAGCGGCTGACGCCTCGGTTGGTGCCGATCCAGACGACGCCTTCGCGGTCGGTGAAGATGGAATAGATGGAATTCGAACGCAGGCCGCCGAGGCTATTTTCAAAAGTGATCGATTCAGCGAGCTTTGCGTCACCGATCCGAAACAAACCGTATCGCTCGCTGCCAGCCCAGACTGCATTATCAGTCGCTTCGAGTGCAAGCACCCTGGCGGAGGGAGCTTCGACGCGGGTGACACGGTAATCATTTTTAATTAAATAGATACCACTGGCACTTTTTGCGGCGTCGGTGCCGAGCCAAATATCACCTGCTTTATTGCATGCGAGCGAGCGAACGAACAGTGGTCGCGGTGAGCCGGGAAGTTCGGTCACACGGCCGTCTTTCAGCACCATCACACCGCGGCCGAATGTGGCGACAAGAACGCGTTCGCCATCTCGCACCAGGCCTGTGATAAACAGTGGGGTCCCGTCGGTATTCACGATCGGGTTGGTTGTTAGCGGCTGTGCGTTCACGCCGTCGTTTTCGTTTGTGACGCTCAGGACGATGCCGCTGTCCGTTCCGAGCAGCATTTGATCAGCGTTATCGATCGCGGTGATCGCGTAGTTTTCTGTGCCTGCTAAGGGTTGAAACTGATCTTTCGCGAAGATAAATGCTCCGCGTTGCGTGCCCACCAGAAAGAGGCCGGCAGGGGAAATTTTAAGGACGAGGATGCGGTTGGCGTCGGAACTGCCGAACGTGAACGTCTGGATCCGACGACCGTCGAAACGTGCAAGTCCGTTGTCAGTCCCAAACCAAAGCACTCCGTCCGGCGTTTGAGCTATGGCGTGAACGCTGTCCGACGGCAGGCCGTTGAATACTGTTATCGACCCCCAACGATGAAAATTTAAGCCGGCAGGTACGTTGTCTTGCGCACTAATCGTCGAAAAAAAAGACAGCGATATTAGCAGGAGCCAGATCGCAGGATAGATTCGCAATAGCATCAAATTGATCGTCGCGGGTTATAAAAATTAACTAGCAGTTATTAGCTAACAACTTTTTACTTTCTGTCTTTTCCCATAGTCAAGAGTCGTTTCGATCTTCGCGCAGGTATTTCGTGCGATCGCGGTCGATCCAATCGGCGATCTCGCTATCCGCTTTTTCGAGCTCGTCGCTGTTGATCAGCCCGCGGCGCAGAGCTTCGAAAAAGGCACGCGTGCGCGTATTGTAGGCAAGCTTGTCGTAGGCCTCCTCCTTCGTACCAGCTGAGTTTGCGGGGAAGAGTTTTTCGTAAAGCGTCGCGAGACGGCTCTCCACCCCGCGCAGACTGAGGCTGCATTTCCGCGCGATCGCCCAGTTAGACATTCCGAGAGCAAGGTAACGCAAAGCCTCCGATTCAAATTCCGTGAGCAGCGGCCGCTGAAACGAATCCTTAAAAGCGGGATCGATCATGTCGGCGCCGTCCTCGAGGACGGCCGAGATGAATCTCAGAAATCGCTCTTCGGGATTGTTCTTATGAATAAAACCATAGGTCGGCTGCGGGTCGGTCGCTCGGACCATTTTACGGATCTCGTTTATGTAGATCTCGTGCGGAAATTGCGTCCAGAAAACGATGCGAGCACCAGGAAATTCCTTCCATATGGCCTTGGCCGCTTTGACGCCCGAGAATTTCGGCATCTGGATGTCCATGATCGAAAGGTCAGGCCTGTTATCAATGGCCAACCGGACTGCCGACTCACCGTCGACCGCCTCCATCAGCGGCATGTGGCCGGGAAATTTCTCCGTGAGCAGGTTTCCAAGATAGCGGCGTTGTGCCTCGTTGTCTTCGGCGATCAAAATTGACATAAGATTGGCGGCTAAACGGCCTGTTATTTCCGGTCGACCGGATTATTACAAGATTTCTACACAACTCTATTGTATCGGAAATGCCGTGACTAAATAGCGTCATGGCGACAGCGGTGGTCTGTGGAATACCACAGTGAAAGATCTCGACATGAATACTTTGTCTAATTGGAATAAACATGACGTGTGTATTTCGACTTTTCATTGCATGGCAATAGGCGTGTCGACGGAAATTCGGGGTGCCTTTTGGCGCCTGTTGAACCATCGATTTACCTTTTTTCGTGGAGGCCGTTGCGTTGCTGTATGAGTAGTGACACTATCTTCTCGCGGAAGTCGTAATTTGTTTGCTACCTACTGGGACATCTACTGCCTATGGATCTGGAGGCTACTTAGGCCTTCTTTATAAGCCGTAAAAGTTATGAAAACGGTAGCGAAGGTAATCATTGGGGGCGGCGTTGCTCTCGTTCTCGCCGCGGTACTGCTCATCGTGGTGATCACGGGCGGCGCCGTGTTTGTCGCGCACAAAATGGACAATCCGGAGACAAAGGCGGCTCTCGACAAAGCCAAGGCCGAGGGTGACGCCTTTGGCAAAGGGACCGACCAATCGAGCTGCATGCAGAAAGGATTTTCGCTGCCAGAGCCGAAAGACTCGTTCGATATCTCCAACGAGGAATTTGTCCACGCCTGCCTTAAATCGAGCCGCCCAAGCCCTAATTTCTGCGAAGGCGTCCAGTTCAAATTCGACCAAAAATGGTTTCAAAAACAGTGCGACGGCGCGACTGCTCCGTACAATTCCTGCATTCACGCTTACATCGCAAAGCGGAATTATTGCCAGATGGATAAATAGAATCAGGATCGATGCAAAAGCACACGTCGATCTGGTCTGTTACTCGAGTATTCGAGCTAAACAAGATCGATCAGAACGATCTCATGGACAGAACTATCAGGCCAGTAACGACTTCATTTTCGCGGCGTCATTTCCTGCCCGCTCTGTTTCTATCGCTAACGGCGGCGTCTGGAATCCACGCCCAGGGATCTGCCGAAAGTCGCCGGGCGATATCGTTTGCCAAGAGCTATTTGGTTTCGAGGATCGAGCGAGGAATGCCGACGCAGCAATTTTCCGTCTGGTATCGCAGCCTAGTTGGCCGCTCAACGCCGGTCTCCTGGGACGTGAACGATTGTGGAGAACAGACCGGGACGCTGGAAGACGCGGGCCGCGATATCCCGATGTGCGTCGAGGCCGAAGCCATTCTGTCGACGCAATTGTCCATTTCCATAAGCCTGCAGGTCGGCATGTTCAAACATCGGATCGCCCGCCGCCCGCCCGTCGTCCGTTTTATATCTATTTCCGACCCGCTCGGAGGCGGAACGTCGCTTAATACGTTGCTCCAATTTCAGCGGACAATGTTGCAGCGGGCAAAAGACCTCGCCCTTTTTGATCCTAATGACATCGTTTTCTACGTTTCCGACGCGGACAAGAAGTTGTTCGATCACGATCTGGACATGTGGGTCGCAACGAAGGCGGAGAGCCGTACCGGACGAACGTATCCGGTAAAACCCTACGGCGGCATCTCTGTCAGCCAGAAGAAGCTAAAGTTTCGAAATACAGTTTTTAATGGCAAGATCTGGACATTTGAAACTGAAACTGTCGAGAACGTTAGCTATCAGTTCGAAGGGAAATTTGACCGCTACGAGCTCGATGCTCATGGAGCCGTAATAGGCGACAATGTTCTTAGCGGAACGCTTTCCACATTCGTCGGCGGACATCTCAAGGATAGAGTGTCGCTTAGATTTCGATCGGCGCTGCAGGGCGAATGACGCGTTCGGACGTCGAAACATTTTTCGCGCGGCTTAACGGAAAAAGGCGAGACACAGCGTCTCGCCTTTTTCACTTCCGATCCTAAAGTCTTCTACGGCTTTAGGGCAGCTTTGAATTGGGTTTCGGAGTTCGTGACGAAGTTCATTGCCTGGGGATTGTCTTTGAACTTGGTCTTTAGCAGGTCAAAGGCTTCCTGACCGCGAGGATCGGCGATCTTGATGATCGCCTGAACGCCGCCAATGATTCCCTGAATACTGCCGGCGTCATAAGCCTTTTTGAACTGTTGGAATACCAGCGGATATGCTCGCGGATCGCCTTGGCCGGTAGCACCGACGGTCGCAGCCGCCGCGGTTCTGACACTAACAGGCAGGTCCTTGTCCGAGACAGCCTTAAAGGCAGCTTCGAATCCGCGCTTGTCGCCGAGTTCGCCGAGAGCGTTGAAGCCCGCGATCTGAATGCGGCCCTTCCACGACGGCGTCGAAGTCAGTTTCGCTATCGCGTCATACGCGCTGGGAGCCTTTGTGCGAGCGAGAGCAGTCGAAGCCTGATCGATCACCGTGTAGCTCTGGTCGCTGAGAGCGGCAACGAACATCGGAGCATATTTCACATCCTGAGTTTCACCCAGCAGTTCGAGCGCGTCGCCGCGTATCAGTGAGTATTTATCCTTGGTCAGACGAGTAACGACCGTCTCGGCATTTGCGTCGAGTTTGAACGCCGCACGTTCCTGGCCCGGAGACGGATCCGGCGAGTAGATCGCAGCCACGATCGACAGTGCAGCTCGCCGGAGCCGCCAAAACGGATCTTTTTCCGAAGAGACAAGCAAAGCGGAGACAATGTTGTCCTTATCGGCACCGGCTGCTTTGCCATGCAGCTCGCCCATTGCCCAGCGTCGACCGAGCACGTCTTTGTCCTCTTTCATCTGGTAGAGAAGATCGTCGACGGATTTGTCGAACTTCATCTCCTTGAGCAGGGTGCTTTCATAGTCGAAATTGACGAGTTTAGGTTTGGCTGCGGAGTCGAAGGTGAACGTATTCGTTTCCTTGGGCTCGAGCCAGACACGCTGGACCTTGTTGTCGATCGCGACATCGACCCAGGTCTGAAAATAATCGACTTGCGGGAAGGCGTTGGTCAGATCGGGCTTCTGCGTTTGCTTGACGTTGAGCGTAAGCTTTTTGGAAGCATCATCGTAGGACTGTGTTATCTCGAAGATGGGGTGTCCCATCTTGTAGAGCCACTCGTCAAAAAACCAGTCCATCGATTGGCCCGTCGACTGCTCAAACGCTTTGCGAAGATCTTCGGTCGAGACGGGCTGATGAGCGTTTGTCGCCAGATAGTTCTTTAACGCACGCGAAAACGCGGCATCGCCGACAGTTTTACGCAGCATGTGCAGGACCGAACCGCCGCCGGGATAGGCGTAGTTGTCGAACATCGCGTCCTTGTTCGCGTAGTATTTTGTGACGATCGGGCGCCGGTTTCCCTGATTCCACGTGCCGATAACCTGATCGTGATTGTTGCGGATATCGGAATATAGAAATTCGTCGTGGCCCTTGAACTTCTCGGTCCACATGGTCTGCAGGTAGGTCGCGAAACTTTCGTTTAGCCAGATCTGGCCCCAATCGCGGCAGGTGACATAGTCGCCGAACCACTGGTGAGCAAGTTCGTGCGACTGCAGCGATTCGCTGTCGCCATCGAGAAGCTCGCGGTCGTCGTGGATCATTTCCTCGATCTGCGTCGTTGCTGAGATATTCTCCATACCGCCGCCGAAGTCTTCGACAAAAGCCTGCGAGTATTTCGGATACTGGTATTTGACACCGGTCACATCTGAGAAGAAACGGATCGTGGCGGGAAGATTCTTCGTGGTCGCTGCGACTTCCTTGGTTTCGTTAGTGTACCCGTAATTATAAACCGGAATGCCGTCGAAATCTTGAACGACGGGTGTCGTTTCGGCAACGACGATCGAGGTCAGGTAGTTGGAATACGCCTGGTCCATTTTCCAATCGAAAGTGCGTGTGCCGTCGGCGTTTTCCTTGGTCTCGACCAGCTTGCCGTTTGAAACTACGAAGAAGGGCTTTTCGACGGTCGCACGAACCTCGGTTGTTCGGAAATCGTTGGGTGTGTCATACGACGGGAACCAGTAACGATTGAATTCCGATTCTCCCTGCGACCAGATCTGCCGTGGTTTGTGCGGATCGTCCGCCGTGGGCTTGATAAATCGAAGCCCACGGCCAAAGCTTCCAATCGCGGTGTCGGCGTCGGCGGTGTTCACATAATTTGTTTTGTAATCGACGCGGACCGAAACGTCCTGGCCTGCCTGATGGACCTTGTCGAGCGTGATCTCGAGGTTATCGTTGTCTTTTTTCGAATCGTAGGTGAACTTGAGTGACGTGCCGTCGGCCAGCTTCACCGAATCGATCGTCATCTGCGCCGCATCCAGCGTAAATTTGTCAGTATCGCTGAACGGGGCAAAAGTGACGACGGTCGAGCCGATCGCTTGGCTCTTGTCCCAGTCGAAATGCAGGTCGATCAGCAGGTGCTTGATGTCGATCGCGCGGCTGCGTATCCAGTTGACCGGCGGCAGCTTTTGAGTGTCATCGTCAGTAAAGATCGATGGTTCTACAATCGGCCGGGCATGGATCGCCCCGGTAAAAGCGAATACGAAAAGCGCAAAAACCACAGCAAACCTGCGGAACGAGAGTTGATGGATCATTATTTTCCTCGAGATCAAAGTTTTATAGCGTAATTAAGGAATTTTTACGGAGATAGTACTGATATTGTTTCAAAATAAGGAAAGCCGGCGCCATGCCTTTGATGCATGACGCGGCGGCTCCATTTCTAAAATTTTACCGTGCTCCTGAGGAAAAGCCTATTTACCCCGGAGGTAATTGAAGGCCATTGACGCGATGTCGTCAACGGCGCTTCCGTCGTGGTCTTTATCGAGCATGCTGCTAGCCAAACCTCCGAGAACGCCGCCGGCCGATGCCTGTTGAGACTGACCGCCGCCTAGCAGACCGCCGATCAACCCGCCGATGCCTTCGGCTCCTACGCCTTGTTGCTGTTTTTGCTGGCCGAGATATCCCATTACTATCGGAGCGAGCATCAGCAAGATCTGAGCCACCTGCCCCGCACCAACGCCGGTTTGGTTGCTAACCTGCTGGGCGACTTGGCCCTGGTTGCTGCCAAAAATATGGCCGAGAATGCCGCCGCCGTCCGCCTGGGGCGGAGGAGCTGACTGCTGTTCGCCAAATATCATGCTGCCGAGACCGCCCAAATTGTCCAGAATGCCGCCGTTATGGTGCTGCTCCAGGGCGTTATTCAGGCTCTGGGCTCCATCAGGGGTCGAGGCATTATTGGCCAATCCACCGAGGATCGCCGGCAGTGCCGCCTGAACTACGGAACTCACAGCGGACGGCTCGGTACCGACCTGTTGGCTGATCTGGCTTACCGCGGCGGAACCCTGTTCCTGACCGAGAAGATCCTCTAGTGAAAACATGTTTTTGGTCTCCTTGTTGAATTGTTTGAAGAGATGCGATTATATCATCTGCACCGCCAGGCTCCAATGAAGATCTCACGTAGTTTCGCAATACTGAATTTTATCCATGGTTCGCTCATAACGGGTGTAATTCTCTTTACCATCTTGCTTTTCACGGGCTGCGAAAAACCTGCGAGACTTGGTCCGGCCGGCCTCAGATCCGTGACCACGCTGGCGGGGATCGGTCGCGAGTTTGGCGAACCTTATGGCGTGGCAGCCAAGGACGGGATCATTTACGTGTCCGACGGGCAGAATGGTCGAATATTGACCATAACGCCGCGTGGAATCGTTTCGATATACGCCCAGGGGCTGGACACGCCGTCCGGTATCGCATTTAACAAGCAGGGCGAACTGCTGGTCGCGGACAGCGGCAGCAATTCGATCAAAAAAATAGATGAAAAAGGCGCGACGACCACCATCGCCGGGATGAATGGAAAGCCGGGGTATGTAGACGGCGACGTAGCATCTGCTCAATTTCACGCTCCGATCGGCATCGCCGTAAGCGATGATGGCGGCGTTTACGTCGCAGACACCTACAATGACCGCATTCGGCTAATACGTGATAGAAAGGTCTTTACGATCGCGGGCGGCGGGCGTGGGTTTGCCGACGGGCCGGGCAGCATCGCGAGGTTTAATACTCCATGCGGGCTGGCTCTGCTGCCCGACGGCGATGTAGTAGTTGCGGATCTTGGCAACTTTCGTATCCGTGTTGTTACGCCGGACGGCACTACATCCACGCTTATCGGCTCCGGCAGGGGAGAATCTAAGGACGGCCCACTCGGCGGTGCAGACACGAATTCGCCGACAGCCGTCGCGGTAGATCAGGCAGGTTCGATCTTTTTTGCTGATGGCAATGCGATCCGCCTGATCCAAAACGGCTTCATGCCGCGTGTTACGACCATCGCGGGTCGCAGGCGAGGTTTGCTGGATGGCGCCAGAACGCAGAGTCAGTTCAACAGGCCGTCTGGTATTGCGGTTGACTCAAACGCCAACGTTTTCGTGGCGGACAGCGACAATCAGCTCGTTCGGGTGATCACGGTGGGAAATATGGGGAAGGCCATCGAACCATGGGACATCGACAGGTTAAGAATGTCGGCGGAAGAATTCCGCACGGCTGCGCCGGCGAGATGGCCCTATGATCCACCGGGAGCAAAACGCGAGGTTGCGGGAACCCTGGGCGAACTGCGCGGCGAGATCCGGCCTGGAGATACGGACATCCATTTTCATAACGGGCTGGATGTCGTAGGCGGCTATGGCGAAACGGCGAGATTCGTTCGTGATGAAAAAGTGCTGCTGCCCCTGGCTGTCGATAATTTCGGAACGCTTCGCGAAATGATACGGATGCCGACGATGGGATACATCCACATTCGGATCGGACGTTTTCCCGACCAGCGGCCATTTCAGGATCCGCGATTTGTTTTCGACGGCGTCGGAAGCCCCACCGACGTGCGCGTTCCGCGCGGATCGAGCTTTAAGGCGGGCGAGCCTATCGGCACTTTGAATCCGATGAATCATGTTCACCTGATCGCGGGCCGGAGCGGTACCGAGATGAATTCGCTCGACGCACTGATATTGCCCGGCATCGCCGACGGCTTAGCGCCCGCCATCGAAAAAGTAACTCTCTTCGACGAGAATTGGCATGAAATTGAAACTGCGGCGGGTGCAGGCCGTATAAGGCTTGCGGGCAAGGTTCGCGTGGTCGCAAAAGCCTATGACCGGATGGACGGAAATGCCGACCGGAGACGGCTCGGGGTTTACAGCGTGGGCTACGCGGTTTACGACGCTGCGGGAAATGTCGTGACTGACCATCGCGCGTCGATATTGTTCAAACGGATGCCTGACCAGCGATCCATAACGTTTGTCTACGCAAACGGCAGCAGATCGGCCGCGCCGGGCGAAACGATATTTAACTACATAGCAACGAACGAGGTCGCCGGCGATTCTTACCAGGAGAGTTTTCTCGATCTCACAAATTATCAAGCCGGGCAATATTCGCTTAAAGTTTTCGCCTCCGATTATTTCGGTAATACGGCGACAAAAGATATCGCTTTTGAGGTAGCAAAATGAAAAAGATCATTGCGGTTTTCGTTCTGTCACTTTTCGTCGGCAGCTCGTTTGTCATAGCCGCTCCGGGGCCGACTTCTCCAGTTGTCACGCCGCCGGCTCCTAGATTCAGCGATGCCGAACGGCAGGCGGAGCTGGCTAAGCGCCGTGCTGCAGTCGTTGCGAAAATGGCAGACAAGAGCGTATTGATCATGTTCAGCACCGAGCCAAAGCTTTATACGAATGACGTCGATTACGTGTACCGGCAGGAAAACAACCTTTATTATTTGACGAATCTGAAGCAAAAGGACGCGACGCTCGTTATCAGCAAAAACGGCAGCGACGTCCGAGAATTTTTGTTTATCCCTCAGCCCGATCCGCGCAATGAAACGTGGAATGGAAAGATGTCGACCTTCGCCGAGGTTAGCAAAACGTCGGGGATCACAAAGGTCGTGAACGCGGTGGAGAAAGATACGTTTCTCCAGGCGGTGCGAGACAAAAAACCTTTCGCGTCGATGAATAATGTCGCGGAAACACCGGTCGCTGACACTGTTTACCTGTTGCTGCCCGAAAACGAACGTGACACGGATGGCCTGCGTGAATTTGGCAGTGAAAACGTTTTGTCAAAGCAGCTTTCAGGGTACAAGGTTGCGAACGCTCAGCCGATCTTTGCCGACCTGCGCCAGATCAAATCGCCGTACGAATTGAAGATGCTGCAGCATGCGATAGACATCAGCACCGAGGCTCACATGCGTTCCTGGGCGATGGCCGGGCGGGCAAAGATGGAGTATGAAGTGCAGGCGGAGGTCGAATATACCTTTCGCCGCCGCAATGCAGATTTTTGGGGCTATCCGTCCATCGTAGGATGCGGGCCGAACGCGACGACGCTTCATTATGAGGAGTCGCAGGGGCCGATCACTGCAGGCAATCTGCTGCTGATGGATGTCGGGGCCGAATACGAACACTATTCGGCCGATGTAACGAGAACGTTTCCCGTTAACGGAAGATTTTCAAAGGAACAGGCCGAGATCTACCAGATCGTTTACAACGCACAGGAAGCCGCCGCAATGGCCGCGAGGCCGGGTGCGACAATGAACGATCTTAGCAACGCCGCAAACGCGGTCATTTTAGATGGCTTGTTCAAGCTCGGGTTGATCACCGATAAGACTTCATCGCAGTATCGCATCTGGTACATGCATGGCCTCGGGCATTGGCTGGGAATGAATGTTCATGATGTCGGGCAATACGATATCCCGCTTGCCCCGGGAATGACGTACACCAACGAGCCCGGGATCTATATTCGCGAAGACGCTTTGAATTATCTTCCCAATACGCCCGAATGGAACGCTTTCAAAACGAAGGTCATGCCGGCATTCGAAAAATACAAAAATATCGGCGTCCGCATCGAGGATGACATGGTCATAACAAAAGACGGTGCCGAATGGATGACGAAAAATCTCCCCCGAAAAATGGAAGACATCGAAGCTTTCATGGCCGTCGCCCCAAAACAGTTCATCCACGACACCGCAAAATTCAGGCCGCAAACGTACGATCCCGGTGACTTCGCGGCTCGTTTGTCTGCGAAATAGAAACTGGATCTCTCGGCGAAACTTGGCGACCTTTGCGTGAAATGTTTGTCGGTGTCCCGCGAGGTTGGCAACTTTTTTCTGTGAATTGACTTACAACCCGGAAAAAGCTAAACAGGTTATACCTGAATGAGATACTTATTGTTCATCGCGTTGTTCATCGTGTTCGGGGTTGCGGTTATGGTTTCGTCCTGTACGCAGCCAAAGGTTACCGACAACGGGAAACCGGCGAACGCGCCCGCAGCTAATTCATATTCGAATTCCGCCGCGAATTCCGCAAAACCCGCCGATGTCACCGACCGAGGAGCAAATGCTCCGCCCGAGAAAACCGGGAACGCCGTCGCTCGTGCGTCGTGTATGAATACTGATCTCGGCGTTAAGCGGGCCGTCCAGAAAAGCCAGACCTTCGCTGTCGATTTCGAACCGTTCAAGGGCTCGTGCTTTGTCACCAGCTACAATCCCGAATACGGCGACTCACATATGGAGACGGCATTCGAGATCTACAAACAGGGCAAAAAACTCTTTTCGTTTCCGGGCCGGTTCAACGGTTCGACATTCGGGTGCTGGGTCGATGCCGTCGCCTTTCAGGACCTGAATCGCGATGGGTTGGAGGACGTGATCGTCGTCGGGAAATGCGCGGCGAAGCAGTCCGACTATTACGAGAATATGGTGTACATGAACACCGGAAAGGCCTTTGTCACCCGCGAGGACGGCAATAATAAGCTCGAAGATTTTACCTCCGTTAAGGAAATAACCAACTTTGTCCAGGACAACCAACAGATCTTCTTCTAACGGCGCCTCGCTGCCGCTGGTTATAGTCAATCCCAAGTCCGCGGCCGGTTCCACCAAAGGAAAATGGGCCGAGATCGCAAGCGATCTTCGCACGCATTTCGGGCCGTTCAATGTGGCGTTTACCAAGCGCCACGGCGACGGTATTGAACTGGCCAGACGCGGTATCGAGAACGGGCGAAAATTCATCATCGCCTGCGGCGGCGATGGCACGATCAACGAGATCGCGAACGGCATTCTCGAAACCGGTGAAGACGCAGAGATGGGAATCCTTCCATCCGGCACCGGCGGCGATTTTCGTCGGACGATCGCGATGCCGCAGACAATGCGCGAAGCCGCACGAGCCCTTCGTACAGGCGAGACGAAGACGATAGATGTGGGCAAGGTCACGTTTCAGAATTTTCAGGACGAGACCGTCAGCCGCTATTTCCTCAATGTCTCTTCGTTCGGCCTTGCTGCGTCGATCATCGAGCGTGTTAAGAAGGACACATCCTTGAGCTGGCTCCCGATCGACGCCCTACGCGGCAAGGCAAGTTTTGCGGTCTCAACCCTTCAACAGATCATGAGTCCCAGCGTCTCGCGGATCTGCGTCAAGATCGACGATTCCGACGAAAAACCCATGGACACCGTCAATTTTTGCGTTGCCAACGCACGGTACTTCGGCGGCGGGATGAAGATCGCTCCCGATGCGTCCCTTGTCGATGGTTTCTTCGACGTAGTAAATATCGGCGATATCAGCACCGCCAAGATCATTTTGAATGCTCATATGCTATATCGCGGCACGCACCTCGACCTGCCTGAGGTAAAAAGCAAGCGGGCACGCCGGATCGCGGCCAGATCGTCGGACGCAACTGTCCAGATACACATCGAGGCCGACGGCGAACTACCAGGAAAACTCCCTGTTATCTATGAGATAGTGCCCGCCGCTCTAAAGCTCCGGGTACCCAAATCTAAATAAAATACCTTGCTTTCCGTGCTGCTTTTTAGATAAAATCACTAAAACTCAAAGCCGAAGTTGTTATTGATGAACAACACGGGGGAACCATAAATTTCTGCCTTGGCAGAAACGGGGCGTATCTGATCCGATCAGAAGAAGACTTCTTCGCTTCCAGCCCGACAGCTAACCTCGCAGGCAATTTCGAAGAAGGACGGAATCTTTCCCCGGAGGTTGTGAGATCGGTGCTTCACAGCCTCTTTTTGTCTCTATCGAACCATGAGGTCAGGCGCGATGATAGATCGATCTTCGAGAAAAGTTTTTTGGATTCCCGCATTGGTTTCCCTTCTTTTAACGGGCTGCCTTCCGAGTGGTCCGGGAGGCGACGCTAAGGGCGGCCAGACCATCACGCTCTACGGCTTTTCGATCATGAAAGAAGCTCTTGAAAAAGATATTTTCCCTTCATTCAAGGCCAAGTGGAAAGCCGAGCGCGGCCAGGACCTGGAATTCGTTTCATCGTTCGCGGGTTCTGAAACTGTCACTAATCAGGTCCTCCAGGGAGCTCCTGCCCAGGTCGCCATCTTGTCGATCGACCGCGATGCAAAACGGCTAAAAGATGGCGGTGCTGTAACCTCCGACTGGCATGCCCTCCCGAACAAAGGCATCGTGAACCGCACACCTTTCGTGATCCTTGTCCGCAAAGGCAATCCGAAAGGCATAAAGGATTTTGCCGATCTCGCAAAACCCGACGTCCGGATCATCCACCCTGACCCGGTTAGCTCGGGCGGCGCGCAGTGGTCGATACTGGCGATCTACGGCTCGGAATTGAAACGCACTGAAAACGAGACCGGCAAACCCGATCCAGCCCGTGCCTTGGCCACGCTTCAGGCGATCTGGAAAAATGTGATCGCTACACCAGGCTCTGCACGGGAGGCCCGAACCCAATTTGAAACAGGTTACGGCGACGCAATAATAACCTATGAACTCGAAGGCCTGATGATGAAGGAAGCAGGCGCCGACATCGAAATGGTCGTTCCCAGATCGACCATTCTGAGCGAGCACCCCGCGGTTTTGATCGATCGCAACATCAGTGCTGCTCAGCGGCCCGCGATCGAAGCTTTTCTAAATTATCTGTGGTCGGACGAGGCTCAAAAGGGCTTCGTCAAAAATCATTTTCGCTCGATAACGAACGAATCATTCAACAACGCGAACAAGGAATTCGCCAAGATCGATCAGCCCTTTACGATCGAGATGTTTGGCGGATGGGACAAGGCTTACCCCGATGTGATCGAAAACATATTTTCGGCCAAGGTTAAAAACCAAAAATGACCGGCGGAGAAAAAATACTATGTATCCCAAAACGATTCGCTTCTCAGTATTCCTGATCCTTCTGTCATCGCTTCTCTGGTCGGGCTGTTCGATGTTGGGAACAAAGACCGCACCCGCGGCGAAACTGAGCTACTCGATCGGTATCAACACAACCGATGGATACACCGAGATGATCCCCGCTGGACAAGCACTGCCGACACTGTTTTCTGAAACGTATTCGAACGAGGAAGACAAGCAGGAAACCGTCGCCATCGAAATATCGCAAAAACGAGATGACGGCATCGAAAAGATCGTCGATGTCGAGGTCCCTATCCCTGCGAGGTCCGAGGGCGAGGTCGAAATGCTGATCACCGTCAAGGTCGACGCCAATAAAATGCTCACTGTTAAGTCATCGGTAATGGAATCAGGTCAGGTCAAGGGATTCGGGCCTTTTCCTGTTGAATAGAGACCCGAGGTTTTTTTCGTGAGCACAAATCTCTCCAGCATCAGGCACGTTCGCGGCTTCGACATCGTCAAACCGCTCAGCGTCACGGTAATGATCGCCGTGATGCTGCCGCTTATCTTGCTGCCGCTCGCCTCAATTTTTATCTTTGGAACGAGCAACGGGCTCGCGAGCTTTTGGGCCGCATTGACCGCCCCTGAGGCCATCTTCGCGTTAAAACTCTCGATGGTCACAAGCTTTTGGGCGACGGCCTTTAACGTTCTTTTCGGCCTGTTCGCCGCCTACGTGCTTTCGAGATACAGTTTTTGGGGACGCAACGCGATCATCGTCACCATCTCGCTGCCGACTGCGATCCCGACGGCGGTCGCGGGCTTCGCGTTGCTACTTCTCTGGGGGCCGTACGGAACGCTCGGGCGATTACTCGACCCACAGGGAATTCACCTGATGTTCACGGCGTGGGCGATCATTCTCGCTAACATCTTTGTCACGTTCCCGCTTGCATTCGGAGTGATCAAACCCGTCTTCGATACCATGAGCCACTCGCTCGAAGAGGCCTCCGCAACGATGGGCGCCTCACGATGGCAGACCTTCTGGCACGTCACGCTTCCCTCTCTCCGTGGAGCGATCGTGTCGGGAGCCTTGCTAACGTTCGCCCGAGCAGTCGGCGAATTCGGTTCGACGATTCTTGTCTCTGGAAATCTTGCGTCACGAACACAAACCGCTCCGCTTTACATCTTTGCTAAATTCAACGAGGGCCACGTCGAAGCCGCCAACGCGATCGCCATCGTGCTTGCATTGTTCTCGTTCGTGATCTTCAGCATTCTCTTCTTTGCACGCGACTGGCTGGAGGCAGATTAATTTATGGACATCCATATAACGCCTCTCGATTTCGGCAAAGCCGCCGTCACCATTCTCGGGCTGAGCAAGAGTTTCGGCGAGACGCGAGTGCTGCAAAATATCAATTTCAGCGTGGACGAGGACGAGATCGTCGTGCTGCTCGGAGCTTCCGGCAGCGGGAAAACGACCATTCTTCGCATTATCTGCGGCCTCGAATTACCGGACACTGGCAAGATAATTCTGCACAACCGCGACGTAACGAATCTTCCTCCTCGCGAACGCGGTACGGGCGTCATCTTTCAGTCGTACGCACTGTTTCCGAAGATGAGTGTCGAACAGAATATCGCGTATGGATTGAAAATTAGACGCACGGCGCGAAAAGAGATCAAAGAAACGGTGAATCGTCTTCTCGAGCTTGTCCATCTCGAAGAGCACCGGAAAAAATATCCGTCGCAGCTATCCGGCGGCCAACAGCAGCGTGTCGCTATCGCACGGGCTCTCGCCTATAATCCGGAGGTTCTCCTTTTCGACGAGCCTTTCGGAGCTCTCGACGCTCAAATTCGTGCAACCCTCCGCCGCGAGATCCGTGCTTTGCTAAAGGAGATCAAGGTCCCGTCAATCTTTATCACGCACGACCAGGAAGAAGCCCTAGAGCTCGGTGACCGAGTCGCGGTTTTGAATTCCGGAAGGCTTGAGCAGATCGGCACGCCATTCGAGGTTTACAATAATCCCGAGACAGAATACGTCGCCAGCTTTCTTGGCTCCGCCAATATTCTCGACGGAAGGATCGAAGGCGGCAAATTTGTCTCAAGCGATGTTTCGATAGACATCGATCCGGAAGAAAAGATCCGCGACGGCGAATCGGCCAAGCTCGTCTTTCGCCCCGAAGACCTTTTCCTGCGAAAGCCGGAGAATCTCACTCAGAAATATCAAAAGCTAGTGGACGGCACGATCGAGGAGGTCAGTTTTATAGGCGCGTTCGAACGGGTGATCGTAAAGATGAATCTGCCCGAGCACCCTACTTTCGTGGTCACCCGCCCAAAGACCGAAACCGCCGCGTTTCCGTTAAAAGCGGGCCAGCAGGTGACGGCCGGAGTGGTCCGGTTCCGCATTCTCCGCGATCCCGCTGCGGTCGCAAATACCAAAATGAACAAGGGAAGGAATGCGGCCGCCTGAGATCGCCGCGATCGTTCAATGAAAAAGATAACCATTATCGGAGGCGGTGCGAGCGGGACTTTGCTCGCCGTGAATCTGATACGCAATGCGGGCCAGGCTCCGATCGAAGTAAATCTGATAGAGAAACGCGCCAAAGTCGGTCGCGGCGTCGCGTTTGGAACGGAATACGACACGCATCTCCTGAACGTGCCCGCTGCTAAGATGGGCGGCTTTCCCGATGACGTCGAACATTTCTACAAATGGCTTGGCGGAAAAGGCTACTCGTATGAGCCGAACAGCTTCGTTCCGCGAAAGATCTTTGGGATGTATCTAGGCGATCTACTTCACGAATCTAGAAACGGATCGTCTCCGCCGAACGCTAAGCTAGATCTTATCGACGACGAAGCCATCGATCTTACCGCGCGTAATGGCCTTCTAAACGTCGCTTTAAGTTCGGGGGCCGGGATCGTTTCCGACCACGCCGTTCTCGCATTCGGCAATTTCCTCCCGCCGCACCCGAGCGTTGAGGATCGGTCTTTCATTACATCCAACATGTATTTTCAGAATCCGTGGACGACGGAGATGTATGAAAGCTTAAGCCCGAACGATTCGGTTTTCATCGTCGGCACCGGCCTCTCGATGGTCGATGTCGCGATGCATCTGACCGCGCATGATCATCGGGGTAATATCCGTGCGATCTCGACACGCGGCCTGCTTCCGGCGGTTCACGCACTCGGGTTTACCTATCCCGCATTTTACGACGAGCTCAAGCCGATCCGTGAGATCACCGCGATGCTTAAGACCGTCCGTCGCCATATTGCCGCCGCCGAAGCTAGCGGCAGCAACTGGCGTGGCGTGATCGACAGCCTGCGTCCGGTGACGCAGCAGATCTGGCTCGATCTTCCGCTCGCTGAAAAGAAATATTTCAAACAGCATCTCAGCCGTTATTGGAACGTTGCTCGTCATAGAATGCCCGCTGAGGCCGCCGAGGTTTTGAATACAATGCGCGCAGTGGGCCAGTTAGAAATTCTTAAAGGCCGTCTGCGAAAGATCGATTTCGACAGCAGCCAATTCGACATCGAATATTCCGCCGACGGCATGAC
>JBDTXM010000002.1:0-38379 GCA_040006215.1 Acidobacteriota bacterium | reverse complement strand
CGGGATAGCCGTCGGCACGGGACATAAAGTCCTGGCCAAAGCCGGCCTGCCAGTCGCGCGAAACTGAGACGGCGTCCGAGATCGTTTTCAGATTCTGTTTTCTGGCGATGTCACCTCGGACAAGGATCGCGAAATCGTTTGCGAACCCGAGGGGCGGACTCAACGCAAGATCAAACTGAGACGTGTACTCGACCTTGATCCGGTCGTAAACAGCTCGCGGATCTGTGATGGGCGCGTGCTTGAGGATCGAGGTGTAGGCCGTGCCGGTATATTCGGGATAAACGTCGATCTGAGATGCGAGCAGGCTGCGGTGCGGAAGATCTCCGCTAAGCTCGAATTTGCGCTCGACTGAAACGCCGGTTTTTTCCAACGTCTGCGCGAGGATCTCTGCCAGGATCACCGACTCGGTAAAATCTTTTGATCCGACTACGACCTTTTTTCCGGATGAGACGCCTATTCCGGCATTTGCCGTAGAAGTATTTGAGACGAAGCTAACTCCGACGATCATCGCTAAAATCGCCACAACGCCGCCCGCTAAGATCCGCCGGCGAAACTGAGACGAGCGCTCACCGATCGTGTAGCTTCTTTCAAACTGCCCCAAGGCAAAATCGCAGAGCAGAGCTAGAAGCGCCGAGGCGAGAGCGCCTGAGACGAGCAGGTTATTGTCGTTTTGCCGCAGGCCGCGGAATATATATGTCCCGAGTCCGCCGGCACCGACCGCAGCGGCAACGGTCGCGACGCCGACCGAGATGACGACTGCAACGCGAATACCGGTCAGCATTACGGGCATCGCGAGCGGCAGTTCCACCATTCGCAAAACTTGGCCTCCGGTCATACCCATCGCCGTCGCAGCTTCGCGAGTTTTTGGATCGATCCCCAAAATGCCGGTCACCGTATTTCTGATCACAGGAAGCAGGGCATAAAGAGCAAGAGCGATCACGGCGGTCCTCGCCCCGATGCCGCCGATGAATGGTATCGGGATCAGCAAACCGAAAAGGGCGAGGCTCGGTACGGTCTGCATGATGTTCGCAAAACCGAGGATCGGCGTCTGAAGCGATTTGATCCGTGTCAACAGAATTCCAAGTGGGACGCCGATAGCGACCGCCAATCCTGTAGAAAGCAAAACAAGAAAGATGTGCTCGCGTGTTAGGGTAAGCAATTCGGGCCAATTTTGTTTAAGGAATTCGAGAAAGCTTTGCATCGGTTCGCTATTGTACAACGTGTTAGGTGTCAGACTGGCTGTTATTCCCCGGAAAGCAACGAATTTCGAGGATGCCTGCATCGGAGAGATATCTTACCCGCAAAATTCTATGAGTCCGCAAAAATTTGATGTAAATAGCTTAAGGATCGCCTCTCCGTGCAGCGTCGGCTGGGACACCATGTCCGGTGATGACCGCAAGCGTTTTTGCTCATCTTGCGAGCTGAGCGTTTATAACATTTCAGAATTGACGGAGGTTGAGGTCACCCGCTTGATCCGAGAAAGCAAGGGCCGCATCTGCATGCGACTTCGCCGACGAGCGGACGGAACTGTCATCACTCAGGACTGTCCGGTTGGCATGCGAGCCGTTCGAAAAAGTGTCGGCGTTCTCGCTGGAGCGACAATGGCAGCCATTCTGGGATTGTTCTCGGTATCTTTTGGACAAAAGAATGATGACCAAAATATAACGATTGATGCGTCAAAATTTAAGATCGCACGGGTCGACTCACACTGAAACCAACAAGATCTCAGGAACAGTGGTCGATATGAATGGGGCCGTTATTCAAGGAGCAAAAATTGCACTTTTGTTTGAAAATACGGAAAAAGTCTCCGCGATCACTGATTATGCAGGCAGTTTTCATTTAGATCAGATAGCTCCCGGAAAATACGCACTCCAAGTAGAATACCCCGGCTTCAAATTGCTCCGCGTAGAGAATCTGGGAATCACGACGGAAGAAGATCAGGTACTGAGTCTTATCTTGTCAGAGACGCGGTATTTTATGGGTGTTGTTGCTACTGAATCTATTTCAGTTATCGAATCGAGCCCGAGCGCGATCCCCACGGAACCGCCGCTTCCACGAAAAACTAAAAAGCCTCGACCTTAGACCCACAACGTTCACGCGGCCTTCGTGTACGTAGGCAAAAACTCCGGCGTGACGCGACCTTTCGTCATTTGTTCGAAGGCGTAGGCGTATTTGATCAGCTTTGATTCGCTCCAGGCGGTACCGAAAAAGAACATTCCGGTCGCCTGGATAGATGCCGGAGCGACGGGCAGATTTCCTGCAGCTGCTGCTGCCGGGACGTCGCGAAGGCCGAGCGGCACGGTTATCGACGGATAACCTGCAACGGCGGCCATTCCCCAGGCCTGGCCGCTGGTCGGGCCGACGAGGGCGTCTAAGTTCTCCTTTGCCAGCAATGCGTCAATACCGTCTTCGCGTGTCTGTTTACGAATGCGGGCTAAGGCATCGATGTAGTCTTTGTCGGTAAGATCGCCTTTTGCCTGAGACTGCAGGAAGAGCTCCTGAGCGAATTTCGGCATCTCGCGGTCTTTATTGTCGTCGTTGAATTTGATCAGATCAGCGAGCGTTTTGTTGGTGCCTCCGCGTGCCGCCAGATACTTATTGAGATCTGCCTTGAATTCGTATTCGAGAACCGACGTACGGTCGGTTCCTGCGCTGGCACCTAGATCCGGAAACTTTACCTCGACCAGCGTCGCTCCGCCTTCGCGAAGCTTGTCGATGAAAGGCTGGAAATAGGCTTTCCATGCATCGGCGTTTCGCTGCGGCGGAAAGGTTATCAACCCAAGACGAGCTCCTTTCAATCCCTGCGGATCGAGGGATTTGGTGTAGTCCTTTGAGCGTCTTTTGTCAGCATCGGCGGTAGCAGGATCGTTCTTGTCGGAGCCGGCCATTGCGCTCAGCATGATCGCCGCGTCGGTCACGGTGCGAGCCATCGGGCCGGAGGTGTCCTGCGAATGCGAGATAGGAATGATGCCACTGCGAGAGACTAGGCCTACTGTCGGCTTTATCCCCACTACCCCGTTCGTCACAGCGGGACAAATGATCGAGCCGTTAGTTTCTGTGCCGACAGCCGCGGCGCAGAGATTGGCGGAAACTGAAACGCCCGAGCCGGAACTGGAACCGCATGGATTTTGATCGAGAAAATAGGGATTGTTCGTCTGCAGCCCCCGGCCTGACCAACCGCTGATCGAACGCGTAGAGCGAAAATTTGCCCATTCGCTAAGGTTTGTCTTGCCCATGATCACGGCACCCGCATTGCGGAGCCTCTGCGCGACAAAAGCGTCCTGCTTCGGCGTAGGAGCGTCAAGCAGGGCAAGCGAGCCGGCGGTCGTATGCATCTTGTCGGCGGTATCGATATTGTCCTTTATAAGGACCGGAATGCCATGAAGCTGCGAGCGCACTTTGCCTTTCTTGCGTTCCTTGTCCAACTGATCGGCGATCGCCAATGCATCGGGGTTGATCTCGAGCACGGAATGCGTTTTCGTATCGATCTGCTTTATCCGCTCAAGATACATCTCTACCAGCCGGCGTGAGGTCAATTGGCCCGCGGCCATTTTTGCTTGCAGCCCGCTTATCGTCACCTCGACCAGTTCGGGAAACGGGTCGCCGTCCGAAAACCCAACTATTTCGCCCTTTGTAGTTCGAAACAAAGTGACCGCAGCAATACCGGCTGCACTCGCTTTCATAAAAGCCCGACGCGTCGTGTGCTGCGCACCTCTTTCCCTCGATATCATCTCTTAGGACTCCACCTAAACAAGTTTGTATTCAATGACAGCAAGATTGTAGCAGAAAGGGAGTGAGAGAATGCAGTTGAACACCTTGAACGGCGATGAACAGCCTGAACACCTCAAACGCCTCGAACGGTTTTGAACCCTTGAACACGTGAACGGGCGAACGCTGAAACGGCCAAGTCAATCGTTCAGTAGTTAGGCAGCGAGAACGGTTTCCAGGTAGGCTTTCGCGAGCGGAAGTTCGGAACGTCTGAAATTCTCCGGCGTACCCAGTAGCTCGATCCGCCCTTTATCCATCAAGGCAATCCGGGACCCGAGGAGCATAGCTTCGTGGAGGTCGTGGGTGACGAAAACGGCGGTTTTGCCAAGGTCACGGACGAGGCGGGCGAATTCTTTTTGCAGGTTTGTTCGGGTGATGGCGTCGAGGGCTCCGAAGGGTTCGTCGAGCAGCACTATAGACGGATCGGCCGCCAGTGCACGAGCGACGCCGACGCGCTGACGCTGGCCGCCGGAGAGTTCGTGCGGGAAACGCTTTGCAAATTTTGCGGGGTCTAGCCCGACGAGTTCGAGCATCTCGCGCGTTCGGTCACGCTTTTTCTTTTCGTCCCATCCATTGAGCTTTAGAACGAGCGATACGTTTTCTGCTACGGTGAAATGCGGGAACAATCCCGCCTCCTGTAGCACGTAGCCGATATGGCGCCGGAGTTCGATCGGGTCCCAATCAACAGTTGTCTTGCCTTCGACAAAAACCTCGCCGGAGGTCGGCTCGATCAGCCGGTTGATCAGTTTTAGGGTAGTGGTCTTGCCGCAGCCGGATTCCCCGAGCAGAATCAGGATCTCGCTGGGTGCGACGGCGAGGTTCAGGTCGTCGAGGATCAGCGTTTCGCCCGCGAAATATTTTACGCCGATCAATTGAACTATTGGCTTTAAGGCAACGGGCATGATCGCAAGTGTCTCAGGCGGTGGACCACGTCAGCGTGTAAGCGGGCGGCACATTTTTCACCACCAGTGGGCTGCGCTTTGATTTACCGTAACGGTTACGCATGAATTCGCGCAGCTTGATAGCGGCCGGCGTGTAATAGCCGTGTGCGTATTGGAACGTGCGAAACGTGCAGCCCTGTTCCATAAATTTTTCTACCTCGGTCAGGACGCGCTGTCCCACTTCGGCGGGCAGAGTAACGAAAGGAAGACAGCAAAGGATATACGCTGGTTTTCCGAGTCCCGAATCTTTATGGATCGAGCCGGCCTCGCATGCACTTCCGCAGACGATATTGAGATCGTCGAATTTTTTGTGAAGCGATTCGACCATCTCTTTATCAACCTCGATCCCCAGATAGCTTTTGTTATTCGGAATTTCCTTTTCGATGAATTTGGTGATCGCACCAGTACCGACGCCAAGCTCTATTATGATCCGGTCCTCGTCGGCCGCGACGTCGCGAACCATCATTTTGGCAAGCTCCGGCGAGCTAGGAGCTATCGCCCCTACTGTTAGCGGGTGCTTGAGAAAAGCTTGCAGAAACTCGAAGTTCTCTTTCATCTAGTTCGCGGTTTTCCTGACACGAGCATTTCTAGCTGGAGGCCTCGTTTTCTTAGTAAATGCTCCCGGCACTTCGGCTTCGATAAGTGTTTTCACATGTTCCAGCGTTAGCGACGCTGCCTCTTCCGCTGTGGTGCGCGTACCATCGGTTTTTCTGGGGAGCGAAATGATCTTTTTGCCGAATTTGATAACTGGACCCCAACGCGCGTTCTCGACCGAGATCTTTTCATCTTCCCAGCGTTGTATGTAACGATTCGCTTCCTTATCGCGCTTTGCTTCGATGAGTTCGCTCATCTCGGCCTGAGTCAGGTTATCCAGGTCGTATCGCCGCGGCACATTGATGAATAGACCGTCCCATTTTATAAACGGCCCGAAACGGCCCGTACCTTTTGCGATCGGTTTACCGTCATACTCACCGACAGGTGCATCCGCTTCCTGTTTGGCTTTTATGTAACTGATCGCTTTTTCCGCGTCCACCGATTTAAGGTCGGTGCCACGCGGTATCGAGACGAATTCATCACCCCATTTTACATAAGGGCCGAAGCGGCCAACGCTGACAGACAGTTCCTTGCCGTCATAGGTACCCATCGAGTCCTGCAATTTGAACAGCGTCAGCGCTTCTTCAAAGGTTATGGTCTCAATGCTCTGTCCGGTCGGTACCTTTGCAAATCTCGGCTTTTCCTCTTCATCAACGCTGCCGATCTGTATGATAGGGCCATAGCGTGCCATGCGGGCAAACACCGGTTTGCCGCTTTCGGGGTCGGTGCCTAGCATCCGTTCGCCCTTGACTCGCTCTGCGTTTTCGATGGTGTTGTCGACATCTCTTTTGAAGGGTTCATAAAACTCTTCGATCATTACGTTCCACTGCAGCTTCCCTTTAGCGACTTCATCGAACTCGCCTTCGATCTTCGCAGTGAAGCCGTAATCCATGATGTCGTCGAAATATTGCTTCAGAAAATCCGTTACCAGGAGCCCCAGGTCTGTCGGGAACAATTTTGTCTTTTCCGCACCGGTATTTTCTGATTCTTCTCTTTTACTTATCGAATCATTTTTTAAAACAAGAACGCGAAAAACCCTCTGCGTACCATCCTTATCCCTTTTCTCAACGTATTCTCGCTTTTGGATCGTAGAAATTGTCGGTGCATAGGTGGACGGGCGGCCAATGCCGAGTTCTTCTAATTTTTTGACGAGTGAAGCCTCCGTGTATCTAGGCTGGGGACGGCTGAACCGTTCCGTGGCTCTAAGTTCGGAAAGCGGTAAAGGCTGTCCCACCGTCATCGGCGGAAGCATGCCTTCGGACGATTCTTCCGGTTCGTCCTCATCCTTATCTTCCCGATATACTTTCAGAAATCCGTCGAATTTCAACACTTCACCCGAAGCTGTCAATTCTTCTTTGTTAGTGGAGATCTCTATATTGACCGTAGTCTTTTCGAGCTCAGCGTCGGCCATCTGCGAAGCCATCGTTCGCTTCCAGATCAGTTCATACAGCCTTTGCCATTCCTCGTCCTTTATGGTTGCGGCACCAGCGTCGGTTGGGCGGATCGCTTCGTGGGCCTCTTGTGCGGATTCGTTCTTATTTTTAAATTTGCGCGCCTGATGATATTTTTCACCATAAAGCTCGTTCACCGTTTTCGTAATATCGTCCAGGGCTGTGGCACTCAGGCTTACACTGTCGGTGCGCATATAGGTAATGTGACCGTTCTCATAAAGCCTTTGTGCGATCTGCATTGTTCTTCCCACGCCATAACCCAGTTTTCTTGATGCTTCCTGCTGCAGTGTCGAGGTGGTAAATGGCGGGGCCGGAGAACGTTTACCGGGTTTTACCCGTATGCCGGTTACCTGATAATCAGCTCCGATACATCCCTTCAAAAACGTTTCTGCATCTTCGGCACTGTCGCGTTTTTTTCCTTCGGCTTTGAAGGTTACCTGTTTTCCGGTTATATCGTCGGCAACGAAAAGCCCTTCGATCTTGAAATGGCTCGTCTGCTGGAAGGCGTTAATCTCGCGTTCCCGATCGGCGATAAGGCGCACCGCTACACTCTGCACACGGCCCGCACTTAGATTCTTATTGCTTGTACTGATCTTGCGCCACAGCACGGGACTTAATTCAAAACCAACTATGCGGTCTAGTACTCTGCGCGCTTGCTGGGCCATTACCAGGTCCATATTCACGGTGCGCGGATTTTTTACCGCAGCTTCGATCGCTGGCTTGGTGATCTCATGAAAAACGATCCGTTTGGTAGTTATCGGGTCAAGGCCGAGCACCTCGCACAGATGCCAGCTTATAGCTTCTCCTTCACGGTCTTCGTCCGTTGCGAGCCAAACTTCGTCCGAATTTTTCGCAAGCGACCTTAGTTCACTAACGACCTTCTTCTTTTCATCAGGGACCGCGTAATGCGGTTCAAAATCATTTTGGATGTCGATACCCATACCGGCCTTTACGAGGTCGCGGATGTGGCCATAGCAACTATTCACCTGAAAATCTTTCCCGAGGATCTTTTCAATGGTCTTTGCTTTCGCAGGACTCTCAACTATTAACAGATTCTTTGACATAAAATCAGGCCTTGCCTGTTCGTGCTGCTATCAACTCCTTTGCCTCATCGAGGCTCAGGCTGAGAAATTCGTTCTCGAACCACGTCTCCTTTGACGGGTCGTAGGTGTGCAGGTCGTGCTCGGTCACACCGTCCTCATCGAGGAACGCAACGATCCTGAGAGTTATTCCTTCTGAGTCGGGAACATCGCTCTCGTCAACTATCGGGGAATCGAAGCTTTTGACGATACCGACGAATGATATTTTTTGCGGCGGCGGCTTCGCCTTAAACTTTGCGAGGGCAGCAGTCACTTCATCATCGGTCAGCGGCGGTTCGACGCCGTACATCCTGCGGTAAGCGTGACACTTGTCACTGCCCGCGTCAAAATCGCGGCAAGCGTGCGGCCGGTCTTCGTATATACCGCAATAGATATTTTCACGCAGGTTTCCCTTTAGAAATGAACAGCTGCCTGTCTCGAACGATCGGGGAAGCACGCGATTAATAGTTATTTCCCGGTCTTCGACGCTCTCGAGTATCACATCCCAGTATTCTTTCAACGGCGCCGACTCGCTCGGGGTCACCGTGACGATAAGAGCGAAATTGCAGCATACGCCGCAGGTCAAACAATCGGGGACCGGCGCCAAAGGATCGGTCACAATACGCCGGCTCGCAATTCGCGAAAGCTCGTGCAGCGGCAACTGTGATGGCAGTATACGGGATTCCTTGCGCTCCTCGAGGTCACCCACGATCCGGTAAAATTCGCTTTTTTTAAGCCGCGTTATCTGTACTGGTTCAGCCATTCTTTCTGCCCTACCGAAAAAAATATGTCAGAGGCGCGACCGGAACGCTCTGACAACTTTAGACTTCTAACACCTATTCGATAAGTCTGTCAACACGCGTCATATTTAGGCCTGAAGGTTCAGCGGGCGGTCGAAGATTCAAACAGATATGATTTTCGGCGCGAGAATCTCGGTGTCGGAATACCATAAATTACCAGCGACAACACTGTCATCGTCAGGCCATCTTGATCTAGCACGTTCTCATGCGGCTGCGTTTTCCACTATTTCGCGAGCGGCCAAATTTGGATGCGAGAGTTCGGCTTGCATCTGCTCGACATTCAGGTCGCCGGTCCATCTCGCTACGACCAGCGTCGCCACGCCGTTGCCGATAATATTGGTCATAGCTCGCGCCTCGGACATGAACCGATCGATGCCTAGGATCAGGGCGAGCCCTGCGACCGGAACGGTTCCGACTGCCGACAATGTTGCCGCCAAGACGATAAACCCGCTGCCCGTTACGCCCGCGGCACCTTTCGAGGTAAGCAGCAAGACACCGAGCAAAATTATCTGATGTGTGATGTCGAGGCCGGTATTGGTAGCCTGTGCGATGAAAACGGCGGCCATTGTGAGATAGATCGCAGTTCCGTCGAGGTTGAATGAATAGCCGGTAGGGACGACCAAGCCAACCGTCGAGCGGCCCGCGCCCAAATTTTCCAGCTTCGACATGAGCGGAGGCAGGGCAGCCTCGCTCGAAGACGTTCCGAGCACGATAAGTAGCTCTTCCTTTATATAACGCAGATATTTGACGATGTTGAAGCCGTGCAGCCAGGCGATCGCACCGAGCACAACGAAGATGAAAATCAGGCAGGTTGCGTAAAACGACAGCATCAGTTTGGCGAGGCTTTGTAAGCTCTCGACGCCGTAGGTGCCAATAGTGAACGCCATGGCCCCGAATGCGCCGATCGGGGCGGCCTTCATGATAATTGAGACTATCTGGAACAGGATCTGCGACGCACGATCGATAAATTGAAAAACGAGCGATTCCTTGCCGCCGAATTTGTGAAGCGCAAAGCCGAACAATACGGCGAAAAAAAGCACTTGCAGGATCTCGCCTTTGGCGAAGGCGTCGACGATCGTTGTCGGAATTATGTTGAGAATAAACTCGGTCGTATTCTGGAGCTTACCAGGCTCGGCGTAGGCGGCGATCGCTTTTGTATCAAGCGTCGTAAGGTCAATGTTCATGCCCCCACCCGGGCGGACGATATTTACGATAACGAGCCCTACCAGAAGAGCGACTGAGCTTATTACTTCGAAATAGAGGAGAGCGAGTCCGCCGGTCTTACCGACCTTTTTCATGTCCTCCATTCCGGCGATACCGAGCACGACGGTACAGAAAATGATCGGCGCGATCATCATCTTAATCAGTTTGATAAAGCCGTCGCCAAAGGGTTTCATTTGGGCGCCGATGCCGGGATAAAAATATCCAAGCAGGATGCCGATCGCGATCGCGACGAGCACCTGGACGTAAAGTGATTTGTAGAATTTTCCCGGAGACATTCTCAATGAGCGGCCGATGAAAGACTAGCATGAATTCAAATTTGAAAAGGTAGAGCAGGTCAGAGTTTTTCCCGACCGACGCCGAGGCCGTCGGCGACCCGATTGATGTAGTTAAACCACGAAGCGATCAGCGTGATCTGCAGGATCGCCGTATCGTCGAATCCCGCAGAGCGCAATCGCTCGTGGTATCGAGGTGTGATCTTCGTAGCGTCTTTGGTGAGCTGGACGACATACTCGATCATCACCTTTTCTTCGTCCGTGATGGGCGCGGTATGGTAATCCTCACGAAGGGCCGCGATCATCTCATTGTCTACAGTTATGAGACGCAGAAACTCTGCGTGAGATTCCACTCAGTAAAAGCAGTCGTTCGTCAGCGAGACCATAGTTGCGATCATCTCGTGCTGGCGTCGGGAAAGCGGCAGATCCGGCGCCATCATTGCACTGAACGCGGTGAACGAGTGATACAAGGCATCCGGGATCAGTGTATGAGAATCCACTATTGACTCGTCGAGAGGGATCGACGGCGGATTGGGCGAGCCGTATTCCTTCGGATAGGACTCGCGCGTCTTCATCAGTATCTCTTTGAGTTTTTCGTCCGCTTCGTCAAACGGTATCGTTTTTATCCAGGCCATCGTGATCTATTCAGCCTCCAAACTAACTGCTGTGGACCGAAAAAATAAATAGTAAACCGGTATGCCTATGATCACAACCACAACACCTGCGGCCGCATTCATCGGTGACCGAAGGGCGACAAAGAAGAGAACGACAGCGGTCAGTGCAAGAAAAAAGACCGGGGTCAATGGGAAAAGGGGCGTCTTGTATCCATCGAATTCGCGTTTGCGAATGATGAAGAGGCCCGCTATTGAAAACGCGATGAAAAGTACAACTACAAAAAAGAAATACGAGACGATCTGATCGAAGCTTCCCGATAACACGAGCAATCCAGCGATCAGGATCTGCACATAAGTAGCGCGATGCGGCGTACCGAATCGCGGATGCAATCTACCAAAGGACGGGAAGAACAGACCGTCGCGGGCCATAGCGAAATACACCCGAGGGCTCACCATCATGTACGCGAACAGCGTTCCCAGGAGCGAGACAATTACCACCGCTGAGAAAACATAACCCCCGGCACGTCCGAAAAGGGCCTCGCCCGCCTGGGCCGCAAACGTCTCGTCGTTAGTCACATTCGCGATCGGCACCAGGTACATAAATGCTGCACTGGTCAACACATACAACGCTGTGATTATTAGAACGCCGAGTACCAGCGCCCGGGGGACGTTCTTTCGCGGATCCTCGATCTCGCCTGCGACGCGCGTCATTTCCCACCATCCGGCGAACGCGAAGAACGCTCCGACAATACCGCCCGCCAGAGCGCCGAACATATCCGGAGGTTTGACAAAAAACGGCGTGAAGTTGGTGACGTCGCCAAACCTTCCGCCAAATCCGTAGAGAATTATAAAGAGAAGCGCCCCGACCTTGAGTACCGTCAGTACCTTTAGAAAGCCCATGCCGAGTTTGGCACCGAGTATGTTGATCACGCCGATCACGACGATCACCCCGATCGCGATGATCTGCTTCTCGACCTGTGTAGTGGGAATGAGATAGGCGGCGTATGCGGCGGTTCCGACGCCGAAGACGGCGGTTAGCCCCGGATCTAGGACGAGCAAGACCATCCAACCGTAGAGAAACGCTGCGAGACGGCCGTAAGCTTCGCGGAGATAGACGTAGGTGCCCCCGGCTTGAGGATACCGAGCGGCAAGCTCCGCGTAGCAAAGCGCTCCGGCCAGCGTTTGAGCTCCGAGCAGCAGCCAGACAACGAGCAGCCAAAAAGGGGATGCGACCGATTTTGCCATTCCAGCCGGCGTCAAAAAGATCCCAACTGCGATGACCTGGCCGACAATTACAGAAACGGCAGTCCACAATCCGAACTGCCGCTTAAGTGAAACGTTTTCCGATCCTGTGTTCAAAACGTGAATCGTCCGGCGATCTGGAATGCACGCGGGCCGCCCGAACCGAAAACACCGCCAGCCGTCGTTACCGGGTGTCCGAAACCAGGCGTGCCGAGAACATTGCCGTAGCCGGAGTAGTTGGTGTTTGAAACGCCGAGTACGTTCGTCGTGTTGAAGAGGTTGAAAACTTCGACGATCGGTTCAAATCGGAACCTTTCCTTGTAAGTGAATACTTTCGAAAGGCGCACATCCAACGCACTGAACGTGTCGTTGAATTTTGCGTTCGACGGGGCAAGCGGAAGCGGAGATCCGTCAACTCCGCCAGCGGCGTTGATTTGGGTAATGAAAGCATTCAGTTCACTGACATTTTTGAATAAACGCCCGCCCGCGTTCCGTTGGAGCTGTGGAATTCGCGATTGTCCGCTCGGAAGTAGGATATCCATCGGCACGCCCGAGGCAAGCGTCAGGATCGGCGAAAGCTGAAACCCGAATGGCAACTCTACGGTGCCGGCGAGCGAAAATCGGTGACGCTGATCGTTAGGCGTTGGCCCAAATTCTAGATGGAGGTTGTTGGAGTCGATCGGCCCGTTCGAGAACGGGATCTGGTCGTCGTTGGCATAATTAAATGCCTTCGAAAGTGTGTAGCTGGCCCGGAACTGATAGCGGTTCGACAGTCGCTTCTCGACGCTCAGATACATTGCGTCGTAAAGAAAATTTACGCTCGATTCTAGATTGACCACGCGGTCCGGGCCGCCGACAACTGGGTTGTCCACCACGCCGATGTTTCTGCCGGTGATGAAATGCGTTCCGAAATTATGAACGACATCAGCTTTGAAAACGAAGTTTTTCGCAAATCCCCACTGCAGTCCAAGATTTGACTGCTGAACCATCGGGTTCTGCAGATCGTTGTCGATAATGTTGATGCCCGACGCTCCGGCGCCTGTGAGTACGAAACCTGTAAAGGGATTGGATGTCGTCGGCGCAAACGGCGGAAACATGCCGGTTTCGGGATCGGTGAAGAAGGTATTTCCGGCTCGCACCTCGACGGGTAACGCCCGTCCGTCCAGACCGCGTTCCAGGGTTATTAGCTCCAAAACCACGCGATCGTAATATATCCCGTAGCCGCCGTGAAAGCTCAGCTTGTCGCCAAATGTTGAATAATTAAACCCGACGCGCGGAGCGAAATTGTTCAGGTCAGCCTTTCGTTTTCCGTGATAAAAAGATGCGACGATGGGGTTGATATTCGCGATCCCCGAATTGTTTTTAACATTGGTGTCGACCTCGTACCGCAGGCCGAAGTTGAACGTTAGATTTCGTCGGGCCTTCCAGTCATCCTGAAAGAACGCGGCAGCATAATTGTTGTTTACGGCCCCCAGGGTGAGATCGCGATCGGGAAAAGCACTTCTCAGCGTCACAGCAAATAGAAGATCGTCGTCATTCACAGCGCCATCGCCGTTCCGGTCGAAATCGGGGAAATCCTCGACGTATTCGATTCGTCCTTGACGGAAAACACCAAGAAAAAGAGATGACTTGACCACCTGAAAATCGCCGCCCAATTTCAGGGTGTGATTACCGGCAACCTTTGTGAGCGTGTCGCTCAGCTCCATTCGATTTTGCTTAGTTCCCTGCGGTACGCGAAAGCTCGACCCATCCAGAAGGCTGGGATAGGTTTTCTGAACACCCGTTGAAGTAGGGTCGGTCGTATTGTCGAAATTGTTGATGCTGAAGCTAAAACTATTGAGGGCCGACGGCGAAATAATGTGCGTCCAGGTCGACATGAAAGAATGAAAGCGATTCTTCAAAGCCTGGCGATAGCTGGCCGATCCTATTGCTCTGTCTAGTTTGCTGGAATCGGTCGCATCGACATCCTCGAATGAATATCTGAAATTTAGCGAGTCCTTATCCGAAGCGTTGACATCGATCCTGGAGTTCAATAGAAAATCCCGCAGTGGTGCCGGAGCGAAGCCATTTGTTATTGTCCGATTCGCTGTATTGCGGATGCCGACAATGACCGCGCCGTCCTGATCGCGATACTCGGCCGCGCCAAACCCAAAGACCTTGTCCTTCTTTATGGGCCCACCCAGCGTGAACGAGTACTGCTGCCGGCTGAAAGGGAGTGTGTCGACTGTCGAGTTGAGAGTCGCAGGCAATTCCTGCAGTCTCCGGTCGCGTTCGAAAAACGAAGCCGAGCCGTGTGTCGTATTTGTCCCGCTCTTTGTGACGACATTAATAACTGACGACGCCGAGCGTCCGTATTCGGCGGAGAAACGGTTGGTTGCTACTTGAAATTCTGCTACTGCGTCCTGCGAGACATTGATAAGTGAACCACCAACGACATCATCATTGTTATCCGTGCCGTCGATCATCACGTTGCCGCCGCGACCGACCTGTCCGGCGGACGAGATAACGACCGTGTTCGTTTTGGTAGGATCGAAATTTGGAGCAAGTGTGTTTCCCGGAGTAAGCAGGGCAAGCTCGAGAAAGTTGCGGCCGTTCAACGGAAGACTGTCTATGGTCTTGTTATTTATTACCGAGTCGACCTTCGAACTTTCAGAATCGACCATCGCAGAAAGAATTGAATCGGGCCCATCAACCGTTGTAACAATGTCCCCGACCTGCATCGGACCATTTATAGTCACGCTCTGCCCAACACTCACCACGACCGAAGCTACGACCAACTTTTTAAAACCATTGGCCGTAAAACTTAACTCATATGTTCCGACCGGAACATTCGCGATCGTAAATTGACCCTCTTGATTCGTAAAGGCCGTTCGCGATGTGTTGGTCGCTTTATTAATCGCCGTTACGCTCGAACCGGGTATAACGGCGCCATTCGGATCGACCACCGTGCCGTTGAGGCTGCCGCTCGGCTGCTGGGCAGCCGCGGATAGGGAAAATAAGAGAAACGCCAGTGCGCAGAAAGCACAATTTCGTACGATCGTCATCATAACTGTAATACTCCGTTTCGTAAAAATTCCGGCAGGACTGCCGAAATCCTAACATAGTTGCAAGGCCATGCAAAAGTCTTTTCGTAAAAAACCGGCTTGTGAGAGATACGTTTATCGCGCTTTTTATGCGGTATCGATCGGTACCCGAGAACTATCTGGAAATAACGCCTTTTCCCTGCTCAATGCGTACCACGCGGTCGATCGATGCGATGGTTACCGGTTCGGTTTCGCCATTCGACCAGCGAACCTCGAGTTTGTCGATCTTTGTCGCCGTACCCAGTCCAATGTGAATGCAGATATCCGATTGCGAAGCATAGCTAGATCCGCTTATCACGTCGAATCGCTGTTTGATCCCGCTGACGGTAGCAAAAACGGTCGATCCGATAGCATCCTTCGGCGTTTTCTTCGCGGGATCGCCGATCAATTTTATCGTGAGCCAATGATTTGTCGTCTCGGCGAGATTTCGAAGCAGCGCAGGCGTCGAATCGGCATTATTAACGACGACATCAGGCCGCCCGTCGCCGTCGAGATCACAGATCGCCATCCCACGCGCCGTGTAAGCATTAGCAAGGGCCGTACCCGGTGCAGCCGCGACGCGGTCGAAGGAAACCTCGCCCGTCTTTGCGTTGGGTTTTGTGTTGTGGAACAGAAGCATCTGCTGTGCGTAGCTTGTGCCCCACTGAAAACTGTCGACCTGCGGATAGATGTGGCCGTTCGCGACGAGAATGTCCTTCCATCCGTCGTTGTCAAAATCGATGAAAGACGCTCCCCAACCGAGAAATGGTATCGTCGCTTCACCCAGGTCAGCTTGAAACGTAACGTCGGTAAAATTAGCGTCGCCGTCATTTCTATATAGCGTGTTGCTGTCGTCGCTGAAGTTGGTGATGTAAAAATCTACGCGGCCATCGTTATTGTAATCGCCGACCGCCACGCCCATTCCCGCCTGTTCGCGGCCGTTTTCGTTCAATGCGATACCTGACGGATAGCCAGATTCCTCGAATGTTCCATCGCCTTTATTAATGTAAAGCTGCTTCGGCGTGGAATCATTTACCACCAGCAGGTCTTGCCAGCCGTCGTCATTTACATCTATAAAGACGGACGAGAAACCGTAATATCTCGACGAATCGTTCACGCCCGATTTGTCCGAGACATCTTCGAAGGTTCCGTCGGCTTTCTGATGAAAAAGCTTGTCCCGTGCACCAGTTAATCCACGCGGCCCGCACATGACCGGCTGGCCGCGAAACTGGCAATAGTTGCGGCCGGTGTTTCCTGGCTTGCCGATGTCTGCGGGGCTCGAAGGCAAGTTGCTTGCGTCGAATTCGACATATGCCGGAACGAAAAGATCGAGTCGGCCGTCGCGATCGTAATCGCCGAAAGACGCTCCGGTAAACCATCCGGTGATGTTTAGTCCGACCTGTTCGGCTATGTCAGTAAACGTGCCATTTCCATTATTTTTATAGAGCCTTGCAGTGCCGAAATTGCTGACGAAGATATCGGGATATCCATCATTATTGCAATCGCCAACCGCCACGCCCATTCCCCAACGATCATTCGAAACCCCAGCCTTCTTGGTCACATCCTCAAATTTCCAATTACCGAGATTTCTGAAGAGTGCGGAATGCGGCATTTTTTCCTTGCCATTGAGCGCATTTATCGAGCCGCCGTTGAGCAGGAAAATATCGGGCTTTCCGTCATTGTCGTAATCGAGTATCGCTACGGAGCCCGAGGTCCCTTCGACAATATAATTCTTCGCTTTGTCGCCGCTTACCTGAAGATAGTTCTTCAACACCGTCTGTTGGGTAACGTCGTCAAAGATCTTTGGCGCAGTTGCCTCAGTTATCCCGACCGTTCGACGCGACGTATAGGTTCGTGCCTCGCCGGTCGAGGTACCCGACTGCACTTGGGCCGAGGCTGCCCCCGCCGCACACACTAGCACCAAAGTGAAAAAAATAATTCGCTTGAACATAGTTACTCGAGGGCGTCTAAAAAAGCTTATTCAATGCCAAGAACGGTCGCAGTGTCGGGCCTTTCCCAGGTTAGCTGGAACGGCTGCAGATCGTTTACATAATAGGGCAAGCTGCGGCGGGCGACAGCGGGGTTACGCTGTAGAAAATCGCTCGCAAGGGCAGTGGTCCGCGGATCGTCCTTGAGATCGAGGAAGATCTTTTCTTCCTTGGCGGCCTCATCCTTCATCTTCAGCTTCTTATAGATGAGCATCAGGTTGTAGTGCGATCCCGTATCTTCCGGATCGATAGCTAGTATCTGAAGATACATATCCTTTGCCGCCGGATAATCGCTCTTGATCTTGGCGAGTTCGCCCAGCTGCTGGAGGGTCAGGCGGTCGCGTGGATAGGCTTGGTTTACCCGGGCGAATTCAGCCTCTGCGTCTGCGAGTTTCCCCTCGACGCGGTCGATGCGGCCGAGTTGGAATAGCGCGCGGTAATTATTTGGATCTAGCTCAAGAGCTTTAGTGATTAGCTGTCGGGCATCAGCCCATCGGTCGATCTCCATCAGGGCCAGCGCCTGATTGGTAAATGCGAATGGCCGGTATTTTTCGTCGAGCCCAATAACCTTGGCAAAGGCGTCGGCTGATGCCGCGAATTGACGTTGGTCTAGAAGCGCAATGCCGTAATTGTTCCAGCGGCGCCAATCAGGCATCGCGTTCGCAAGCGGAGCGTCTGCTTTGTTGTCGCCGATAGTGAGAATTTTTTCGGTCGACGCCATCGTCACGATCGGAAAATCCGTCGGTTTGCCGATCGAATAATCGCTGAAGATGCGGGTGAACCTTCGGTACCGAAGCTTTGCCGTTAGTTTGATATTTCCACTCAGACTATCCGGAATCGAAAAGCGATAGCGCGCAACATCGGAGCGGCCCGAGGGAATCGTCAGATTCTGCGGGATCACCCGAGTCTGCCAGATGTGGTGAAGTTCATTCGGCGTACCGTCGGGCTTGACGAGATAGGTTTTGTAATTGTGCGCAAATTCGTCGAGGTAGCCGTCCGGTTTGATAAAGCCGGACTTAAAGAGAGTCTGTCCGGTCTCATCGGTCACCGTGAACTCGACGTATGCCTCGTAGAAATCTCTCAGCTCAGGCGGAAACGAATGGCCGATGTTTTTATTCGTGACGACGACGTCGGCTGTCACCGCATCGCCCGCGGCGAGACTGAAACTCTGGCGATTTACTGGAGCGATGAAATCTTCGGCCCCACCTGCCTTCGGTGTGCGGCGGATCGCAAAGATATCTACGCCGAGTTTGTCGTTCTTTAGAAACGCCTCGACCGCGTCGAGCTGTTCTTTATATCCGTAATAGGCCGGTATCGCGGTGTTGGCTGCCGCAAATCGGTGCGAGGCGACGAGGCCGTTGGTGGCCGCGACATCGAATTTTTTTGCGTCGACCATGTTCATGTGGCAGCTATTGCATGACTCGCGGTCACGGACGTAAAAGGGGTGCGGCGATTCCTTTGAGAAGGAAGACGTTTGCAATTCGTCGGACACGGCGAACGCGCGGAGGAATTTGTAATCATTCAGTTCCTGCGGGACCTGGGATTTGTGGCATGCACCGCAGAATGCCGGGCTCTTCAACAGATCACGCATCAACGCCCGCTTGTGACCGGGAACGTCGTCAAGAATTTCGGCGTCGGTTGCCTCCATGATCCGCGTTCCGTCCTCTCTTACTATCAAAGCCGGTTCGCCCATTGTGTAACCGCCAACACCGCGGCCGTTCACAGAGCTTATTGAATGGCAGGCGATACACGAAACACCTTCCTCGTCGAAGGGCCGGTCTTTAAATTGCGGTTTGTCTGTGAGTGCGCCAGAGAATAACGCGGCCGGGTTATGGCAGGATTCGCAGTGCCGGGTAAAGGCAATATTTTTCTGTTCCTGCAGATCCTTTACATTCTTCTGATAGAAGGGCTCGCGAAAAGCATTGGCGTGTGCCGAATCCTTCCACTGCGGGTGAATGTCCGTATGACACGACGAGCAGCGCGCTGAAGTGACGAATTTCTCGCCCGCGATGAACTTACCGTTGAACGAGGTGGCGTTGGACGGCGCAAACGGCCTCTCTTTTCCGAACCGGAAATCGTAGGTTTGCGAGATCCAATTGTTATATTCCTCGACCGACATTTTTTCGCCGGTGGTCATTTTGCCGAAAAAGGCAAAGGCTCCCGCAATTACCCAAAAGCCGATGAGAAGTAATTTTATTCGCCGCGTCAAAAGTTGCTTGAACATAATGCTGTGCGTACTACTGAGCTCTGCCTGTCAAAAAAACAGTTTATCGAGTCGGGCGTTTCTGTGGTCTGCCAATTATATATACTTTCGCCCTTCGAAAATAGCCCTAAATTGTCCCGACCTTTTTACCCGCATCCGCATAAATTAAGGTTCAAATTGGTTATACCAATTTTAAGGTAGTCTCGGGAATATTTGTCAAGATTTTTCTGTTTAAAATTCTTCCAGCCTGTGATATTGTTTTCCGACTAAAGACGCTCAACAGAGCGGTTTAGTGAAAACTTCAAAATCCTCCCAACAGAAAAAGCGGTTCCCTTTAAATATTTTGGATCGGGTCAAATTACTCTTGACAATTTTACAGTTTCGTAATAGCTTTTGCTAGGTCATACAACAAAGTTCTTAACATACTGGGTTTTTTAGTTCAAGGCGGATCTCGTTAACCATTGTTTCCTTCTGCTTTTTGAGGGATTTCTCTATATCAGGACGCCACTTTCCAGACCGTTCATTCGGGCGTCTCAGCTTTATTCGGAATATTAAGGTTCTAAACAAGTTTCAGGGCAGATTTGGAGGAGATATTATGAGTTTGAAGCAAGCCTTTGCAGAAGTCAGATCGAGCTCAGTTTGCGCCGCCGCAGGCAGGCTACTTTTTCTGGCGTTACTGACGCTCGCAATTCTGTTGCCCATCTACGGCCAGAAAACATCCGGGCAGATTTCCGGGACCATTACGGATCCCAATGGAGCCGCGCTTCCGAACACGACTATCACAGTGACGGAGATAGGTACGGGCGCAACTCGGACGATGACGACGAATGCGGACGGCTATTACAGCGTTCCGGACCTTGCTATCGGAGCCTACCGTCTCGTTGTGACGCACGATGGTTTCAAAGGTGCGACAGTTCAGAACGTGACCGTGAATGTCTCCACCACTACCCGACAGGACATCACTCTAGAGATCGGTTCGGCGACGGAACAGGTAAACATCACGGCCGACACTATCCAGGTCGAAACTCAGACCGGCTCGGTTGGTGAGGTCATTACGGGCCAGCAGGTTCGTGAGCTGCCGCTAAACGGCCGTAGCTTTGTCCAATTGACGCAACTAGTGCCTGGGGTGTCACCGCAAAACAATTTTGACAGCAAAAACAAAGGCTTGTTTGCAGGTGTCGATTTTTCCGTTAATGGAAACTCGTCCCAGTCAAACTTGTTTTTGACCGATGGAGCGAACAATAACGATACAGGATCAAACCGTACGATCTTGCTGTACCCGTCGATCGAAGCTATCGCGGAGTTCAAAATACTACGTAATAGCTACGGCCCGGAATTCGGTCAGGCGGCAGGTGCGGTCATCTCGATCGTAACACGCGCTGGCGAGAATCAATTTCACGGCAGCCTCTTCTATTTCGGGCGAAACGACGCCCTGAACTCAGCGGAGTTTTTCTCGAATTCAAGGGGTCTAGGAAAGGATAAGCTCCGGCGAAATGATTACGGTGGTTCGCTCGGCGGCCCAATAATTAAGGATAAGCTTTTCTTTTTTGGCTCGCTTGAATGGAATAAGGAAATTCGAGGGAAGTCGCGGGGTGGAAGCGTCCCCACTGTTGCAGAGCGGAATGGCGATTTTACTAATCGCAGAATTCGGTCGGACGGATTCAACTGTGATGGGGCGGCCCTAGGGAGCGGTCCTGGAGCAGCGACCCAGATAATTCCAGTCGGTAGTCAAAGCGCTGCTGGCCAAACGTTGGTAAAGATATTTCCACTCCCCAACGTGGCGTGGACGCCCGCTAGCAAGACTTGCGATAACTGGGCCACGTCGGCAAATTCACCGATCAATTTCCGTGAATACAATATCCGAATGGACTATAACATCACGGATAAACAAAAGATCTTCGGACGTTTCACTGACGATGACTGGGGAAATGCTTTCCCGATCATCGCCGGCGGTTTGTGGGGTGACGATGCTTTTCCGACCATTGAAAGTTCGTGGAAACAGCCAGCACGGCAGGCTGCCGTGAAGCTAACCTCGACGCTTTCAAATACTTCTATTAACGAGGTTCAGTTCTCCTATTCGGCCAACCGCATCAATGTCGATCCGGGTAATGGAGCCGACCTTAATAAGGCGATAAATACGGCCATTCCTGGCTTCTTTCCGGATAGCGTAAAGGTTAACGGAGTTGACCGTCCACATCCCGTTTTCTGGGGCGGAATAAATCCGTTCAACAGCAGTACCGGCGGGGACCTCTGGTCTGAGGCTCCATTTAGAAACGCTTTGGATATCTATTCACTTCGAGATGATTTTTCGAAGGTGAGCGGAAACCACACATTGAAAGCGGGATTCCTGTGGGACAAGGCCAGCAAAAACGAGTATTCGGGAACTCAGAATGAAACGCCTGCATTCTGGGGAGCATGCTGTGCCAATAACTCAGGCAACGCTCTGGCGGATGTTTTGACTAAGGGCAGCCATTTCGGTTTTGGCGAGTCCGACACAATGGCTATCGGTCACGCCCGATGGACCAACCTGGAATTTTACTTTGGCGATACGTGGAAGGTTCGTTCTAATTTGACTTTGGAATTAGGCGCACGTTATTCCATCCTTTACGAGCCGTACGATGCCCTGAACAAGATCACATCGTTCTCGCCTGGGGCATACGACCCGTCGAAACCGGCGTCTGACCCGTGCAACGGACTGGTGGTTGCTAAAGGAGCGGGCAACGTATGCGCCGGCCTTTCAAGCACCGTACCGCCGGAATTTAAGAATAGGTCGCTTCGAAGCAATAACTTCAAGAATATTGCCCCTCGTTTGGGCATAGCTTGGGACATATTTGGAAATCAGAAGACAGCACTACGGGGTGGTTTGGGACAGTTCTTCCTTCGTGAACGAACGAGCCCGGTTTTCGCGGCCATGACCACGAATCCGCCGTTCGTTAAGAGCGTAGGAGGACAGCGTACGCTGGACGGAACAGACGGCCTTGGGGGAGCGTTCGGAACAGGATTTTTCCTTGATAACCCGACAGCTTCCGCTGGAGTTCCTAAATTCTCGTTCGACCCCAGAGCTGCGACACCTTACTCATGGCAGTTCAACGTTCTCGTTGATCAGCAATTGTGGAAAGACACGGTACTCGAAGTTGGTTATATCGGAAATCGCGCGCGGGATCAGCTGACCAATTACGATGTAAATGCCGTTCTTCCGCAAAACCGCCTTGCGGCAGCTTTTGCACCCGATGCAGCCGGGGTCAACGCGTTGCGGCCCTTCTCGAACCTGGCCTCGGTATATGAGTTCGCCCGCAAGGGACGTGCGAATTACGATTCGCTCCAGGTTTACTTCAAAACAAGGTTGTCGAGAAATACCCGGATCGATGCCGCATACACGTTCTCGCAGTCGAAAGCAGATTTCGGTTTGAGTGATTCCTCTGGTACCAATAGCATGTGGGCGTTGCAGGATGTAAACAATCCCGACGTCGATCTTGGCAAATCGGACATCAATCGGCCACATATATTCGTAGCGAACGCGATCTTTAACTTGCCTAACTTCAAGGGCAAAAATGCGTTCGTACAAAACGCACTTGGTGGATGGGAGTTCGCGACGATCCTTCAGATCAGCAGCGGTACATCGCTGACTCCGACCATCGCGGCGACTGGGCTTAGTTTTGATCCGGATACCGATCCGACCAATGGAAATAATCGCAACTTCCAGGCTGGGTTTACCGGAACGGGTACGAACGTCGCCAATCAGCGGCCTCTTCGTGATCCGAGTGTCTCTTGCAAGCCAAGCGGCAATGATCCAACCCAGTTCATCAACCCGGCGGCCTTCACGCTGGTGGGAACGAAGATCGGGCAATTGTCGCCGGTTGACTCGCGAGGTGCGTGTCTTGGATCGCCGACTCAGAACGTGGATCTCTCGTTCTATAAGAACTTCACGCCGAAGTGGCTTAAGGAGAGTTTCCTTGGCGAAGGAGCTCGTGTCCAATTCCGGTTCGAACTGTTCAATGCTTTTAACACGCCGCAGTTCAGAGGTGACCAGATACCTCTAACCTATGGTATGGGTCAAGTGGTTTGTGGGGCGAATCCCTGCAGCATTACCAACAACACGATCACTGGCATCACGGGCGGTCTCCTTAATAACCAGTTCGGTTTCGCCCAGGGTACAAAAGGTGGGCGGGAAATTCAATATGCGTTGAAGCTGGTTTTCTAGGCTTTGACTTTTCTTAGACCGACAAGAAGGTAGGGCCCGAATAAGGCTTTACCTTCTTGTTGTTTTTGTTCTATGATTTCCGCATTGACCTCGTTCGCGTTTAGTCATGCTTTTCCGATTCGCTGTTTTATTTCTCGCTGTCTTGATCCTCGACATGCACGCCCAAACAGCGGTAAAACGGCCGGGACATCCTGCTGTCGAACAGAAATCGGGGATTTCGGCCGCCCCGGACGATGAGCTCAACCGCCACCTTGCGTCCGCACAAGACTACCAGTTGGCCGGCGACCTCGATCATGCATCCATCGAAAATCGGGCCGTTGTTGCGATCGCCCTGCGTAGGATAGGATTTCTCGAACTTGAACAGGAAAAATTTCAGGACGCGGCCGCTCACCTAACGAGCTCACTGGCGATCGAAGATAATTCGATGTCGAGAGCGAGCCTGGCTGTAGCGTTCATGCGTTTGGCGCGCAACGACGAAGCTCTCATTCAGGCGCAAAGCGCTACCAGGCTCGATCCTCAAAATACTCTTGCCCACCAGATCCTCGGCAGCCTTTATTACAGCAGCGGAAATTACGAGGCTGCTTTAGCCGAACTGGAGCAGGTGTTTAATGCGGCACCAGATTTTGATGGTGCATACCTTCTGGGAATGACCTACCTCCGCCTCAAGCAATCCGATCGGGCGAAGCTGCTCTTTGAAGAGATCCAGGAAACCGTTAAGAATAAGAAGGCTGACCTTCACATACTATTCGGTCAGGCATATGAGCAAACTGAATATGCCTCAGACGCCGAGCGCGAGTTCAATGCTGCGCTCGTACTCGATCCTAAGGTTCTCAAGGCACATTTTTACAAGGGATTCGTCATACTGCGGCATGGCGGGAGCGAGCGGCTACCCGAGGCCGCAAAGGAATTTGAGGTGGAATTAAAGCTTACGCCGGCAGACTTTTATGCGAATTTTTTCGCTGGTGTCGTCGCCTCATCGTTGGGCGATCATAAAGCGGTTCTCGCATTTGTGGGCCGTGCCGTCCAGACAAATCCAAAGAATTCCGAGGCGTGGCTTCTTCTCGGCCAGTCCCAGATGGAATTGAATGACCTTACAGGGGCGGAAAAGAGTCTCAGGCTCTCAGTAAAGTTATCCGATGAATCGCCGATCAAGAGCCAGCAGATCGGCCGGACGCATTTTCTTCTCGGCCGGTTGCTGCTGCGAACCGGTCACAAGGCCGAGGCTGAGAGCGAATTGGCAAAGGCACGTGACGTCCGCGGTCAGGAGCTCGAGTCAGATCGCGAGACGATCAGAAAAATGGCTGGAGAGGTAGCGGATTCTGACCCAAAGGGGCCGGGAGCCAGAGCGATCCAACCGGTCACAAAGGATAGATCCACTAGTGCCGCACAATCGGCTGAACTTGCAAAGGCGCGAGATCAGTTAGCCGAGATCCTTGCTCAGGCCTATCACAACCTCGGCGTAATTGCGGTGCAGCAGGGAGATCTGAAGAACAGTTTAGAAGATTTTAAGACTGCATCAGAATGGAAAGCGGATTTTCCTGGACTTGATCGTAACTGGGGGATCGTCGCTTTTCGAGCTGAGCAATATGACCTGGCCGCCCCGCCGCTTGAGCGTCAGCTCAAGACAAATCCCAAGGACGATCTGGTTAGAAAAATGCTCGGCTCGATCTATTATTTGACAGGGGATTTTAAGCGAGCGGTGACAACCTTAGCGCCGGCTGAGATGACGATAACTAAGGATGCCGAACTCGCATATTTTTACGGCGTATCACTATTGCAGCAGCAGATGCGCGAAAAGGCAGTCGCCTTGTTCACCCGTCTCAGCGACCAAAATCAAACAGACGCACAATCCCGTTTTTATGCGGCACAAGGGTTTGTTTTTCTCGGCGATTTTGCACGGGCGCTCAAGGAGTATCGCGCGGTCGCAGGTCTTGCTCCGCAGATGAATCAGGTTCACTATGGTGCGGGCCAGGCACTGATCCGAATGAATAGGCTTGAGGATGCTGAAAAAGAATTCCGTAAGGAATTGCAGCTGAATCCAACGGACGCTTTGTCTAAATATCACCTGGCATTCACGCTGCTCGAGAGAAATATTCAAACGGACGAGGCGGAAAGGCTGCTTAGCGAGGCTATCGAATCGCGGCCCGATTACGCGGACGCACACTATCAGCTAGGCAAGCTTTACATCCAGAAAGGCCAGATCGATGACGCGATCCGGCATCTGGAAGCCGCCGTTCAGTCCGACCCGAAGAAGGAATTTATACATTACCAATTGAGTATTGCTTACCGCCGGGCAAAACGAACGGCGGATGCTGACAGGGAACTCAAGATCTACAGTGATCTGAAGGCCGCAAACCGGCGGTCCGAGCCGTCATCGCCGAAATAACAATGAACTATAGAGCGGTAGCACGAAAAACATTGGGGGTTGTTGGTGCAGTTCTATTTCTAATGGCGTGCGTCGGTCTCTACGCGCAGCGACCTCCGACCGAAGAGCGTGCTCTTTTAACTTTTGAAAAGGGAATAGAAACGGGCAAGCTTGCAGAAATCCAGGCTCCGCTCCTCCAATTTGTAGTGGCCCATCCTAATGACGCAAGGGCAGTAGAGCTGTTGGGGCGTCTGCGGCTCAAGCAATCCCGGACTGACGAAGCCCTTTCCTTGTATCGTCGTGCCTTAACGCTCGATCCTAAATTTACCGCGGCAAAGGTCAGCTATGTACAGGCGCTTATTCTTGCCGGACAGGATGACCTTGCTGCCCAGGTCCTGCAGGAAGTCGATCCTTTCGAGATCCGGGATCCGGTAACACGGCTCAACTTCGTCGAGGCCTTGATGCTTTCGGGAAACTGCCTCAAGGCACTGATCGTTGCCGATGCATTGCCGCCTCTTGTAAAGAACGGGGACGCATTACCCATTCGCGCTTCGTGCTATCTGCGCTTAGGACAAACAAGCAACGTCGAAGGGCTTATTCCGCTCGCGAAAAAGGCCGTGACCGCGAATCCCGACGCCGTAATGAAGTTTGCCGATATCATGATCGCCGCGGGTCAGTCGAAGACTGCAGCCGAGATCCTTGGTCTAGCCGTCAAGGCTTCGCCGAGAAGGGCGAAGGCTTTTTTGCTGCTCGGAAAGGCGGAGATCTATGAAAAGGATTTCGCCCGCGCCCGCGATCATCTACGAAAGGCCGCTGTCCTGCAGCCTGAATCAGTCGAACTTTTGTATCTTCAAGCCCAGCTTGAGATCGCGCAGGGAAATGCCGTGGCTGCTTTGCCACTCCTGACGAAGGCTTCTCTGCTGGCTCCGAATTCTACGGAGATACTCGAGCAGCTGGCGCTTACGGCGATTAAGATGACGCGGCCACGCGATGCGATCACGGCAGCCGAAAAATTGTTGGCTATGAGGCCCGACGATCCCGATGGTTTATATCTGTTGGGAGCGGCGTCGCTCCAAAGCGGAAATCTCGACAAGGCGCAGGCGTCGTTGGAGCATTTCATGGTTTTGCGGCCTAAAGACTCGCGCGGATGTCTTGCCCTGGGTCTTACGCTTGCGGCACAGCGTGATCAGATCGAACCCGCACGGCAGCAATTGAGGCATTGTCTCGAATTCGATCCATCAAATTACGAGGCTAAATACCAACTCGGTTTGTCGTACAAAACTCAGGGCGATACGACCCAGGCAGTGAGTTTTTTAGAAGAGACGGTCGCGGCGGCTCCGAAGTATTCGCTAGCCCTTCGCGATCTGGGCGCCGTCTATCTGCAGGCGGGCGACTATGTGAAAGCGAGAACGATGCTCGAACGGTCGGTAGCCATCGATCCTAATGACGCAGAAACGCATTTTCAGTTGAGCCGTCTGTATAATCTGATCGGCGAGGCTGATCTCGCGAAGCATCATCTGGATATGTTTCAAAAGCTTAAAGGGCCCGTCAAGGCGATGTGACGCCTGGAAATTCTATTTAGATGAAAGCGGTTAAAATGATCCTGGTCCTGAGTGCTGTACTGATGGGTGTGGTTTTCGGCCTCTATCCCTCGGCTCAGCGCGCTCAGGTCCAGACGGCTCCGAACGATGATACTTCCGCCAATTGGGACCCGATGCGCGAGGCCGGAAACGTAAAATATGTCGGCAGCCAAACCTGCATTCAGTGTCATTCCAAGGATGCTCAACTGGACACTCCAATGGCCCACGCGACACTGCTCCCGGCCGATAGCGAGATACTGAAAAAGTATCCTGTCCTGAAATTTAAGAACGGAGCATATTCGTACGAAATTTCACGGCAAGGCACATCGGTCATTTACACGGTTTCCGACGGCGTAAATAAAATATCCGCGCCCGTAGCCTATTGTTTTGGCGAGGGGCAGAAGGGCCAAGTCTATATTTTTTATCACAACGGCCAGCTCTACGAATCGCGCGTTACCTTTTACCAAACTTTGCAGGGTCTGGATTTCACGATCGCTCAGCCGCATGAAGTACCGGGTTCGCTGGAGGGCGCGTTGGGGCGTCAGATCCCGGCGGCAGAAGCACAAAATTGTTTTGCCTGTCATTCGACAGGAGCGGTCAAAGATAAGCAGCTTCGGGTTGCCGACGCGACGCCAGGCGTCAACTGCGAGGTTTGTCACGGTCCCGGAGGCGATCATCTCGCAGCGTTCAAGGCACGCGACATGAAAAGGCTTCGTATCTTTAATCCTGCAAAACTCGCTCCGTTTGAACTATCACAGCAATTTTGCGGTGCATGTCATGTTGGGTTCGAAAAAGTTTTGAATATGCCAAAGGGGACCGACACGGTTCGATTCCAGCCCTACAGGCTGTTTAATAGTGAGAAACACGACACGACCGACGCACGGCTTAGCTGCATTGCCTGCCATAACCCGCACGAAAAAACTCCGCGCGAACCTGCGTACTACGACGCAAAATGTTTCGCCTGCCACCTCTCCAACTCAAAGGAGGCAAAGACGCCAACGCGAAGCGCTCCCGCCTGCCCGGTCGCCACGCAAAAATGTGTGACGTGTCATATGCCGAAGACCGAAGTGCCCGAGATGCATTTTAAGTTTACGGACCACCAGATCCGCATCGTTAAACCCGCGAAGCAATGATAAAATAGGCGCTGCACGGATTCTCAAATTCAGCCAAAAGTTATCGACGGAGGAAACTATCATCCAGAAAATTCGTTCGTTATTTTCGTTGATCCTGTTTCTATCTGTTGCGGTCAGCGGTCTTGGTGCGCAGAGTACGAACTATGCCTGTACCGAGCGAAAGGTCCCGCAGTTTACGGACGTTCTTGGAAAGACCGGCATCAAGTTCATTCACACCTCCGCCCCTGAAAAAAAATACATCGTTGAATCCATGAGCGGCGGTGTGATACTGATCGATTACGACCGAGACGGACTGCTCGATATCTATCTTACGAACGCACCCACCATCGAAATGGAGCTGAAAGGCCAGCGATCGCGCAGCTCGCTTTTTCACAACAATGGAGACGGCACATTTACAGACGTGACAGACAAGGCCGGCGTCGGATATCCAGGATTTGCTATGGGCGGATCGGTCGGCGATTTCAATAATGACGGGTGGCCCGATATTTACGTGACCTGCCTGGGTGCCAACGTTCTCTACCGCAACAACGGCGACGGAACGTTCACCGATGTGGCAAAAACGGCCGGGGTTGACGACGCGCGATGGTCGTCAGGTTCGGCGTTCGGCGATTATGACGGTGATGGAAATCTCGATCTCTTTGTCGCCAATTACGTCGATTTTCATTTGAATGACCTGCCAGGATTCGGGTCGAGCCCGACCTGTAAATATCGCGGTATCGATGTTCAATGCGGTCCGCGTGGATTGAAAGGCGCAGGCGACAGCCTCTATCACAACAACGGCGACGGAACATTTACGGATGTTTCAAAACAAACGGGCATCGCCGACCCGAATGGCTATTACGGGATGCAGTCTGTCTGGGGAGATTTCGGAAACACGGGGCGGCTCGATCTATATGTTGCCGACGATTCAACCCCCAATTTCTTCTATCGTAACGACGGTAAAGGCAAGTTTGCCGAGATCGGCCTCGAATCCGGCACGGCCGTCAGCGGCGATGGTTCGGAACAGGGCTCGATGGGCGTTGCCGTTGGCGATTATCTGCACACTGGAAATTTCTCGGTCTTTGTCACCAATTTTGTTGACGAATACAACACGCTTTACCGCAACGACGGCAATTACAATTTCAACGATGTTTCGCTGGCTGCAAAGGTCGCCCAGGTTTCGCGTCCGTATGTCGGCTGGGGTACGGGATTTGTCGATTTTGACAACGACACCTGGTTGGATCTATTTGTCGTGAACGGCCACGTTTATCCGCAGATCGACACGCAGCCGCAGGGTTCCCGCTACCGCCAGCCAAAACTGCTCCAGATGAACCTCGGCGACGGAACATTTTGCGACGCTAGCAAGCTTGCGGGTCCAGCCCTGATCGAACCGCGTGCCGGCCGCGGAGCGGCGTTTGGCGATCTCGATAACGATGGAAACATCGACGTCGTTGTCGGCGATCTCGATGGCCCACCGATGATCTTGAAGAATCCGGGCATTCCCGGCAATCATTGGATCACGCTCGAACTTGGTGCAATAAAAGGAAATCCGCTTGCTATCGGTGCGCGCGTAAAATTGACCGCCGGCGGCGTCACTCAAACGGAAGAGGTCCGCAGCGGCGGCAGCTATCTCTCGCAAAACGATCTCCGCATCCATTTTGGACTAGGCAAAGCGTCTAAGGCCGACTCGATCGAGATCCGCTGGAACTCAGGCAAGGTCGAAACAATAAAAGACGTCCCAGCCGACAAGATCTATTCGATCCTCGAAGGCTCGGGAATTGTCCCCTTCGAAAAGATCCGGCCGAAGGCTTTGAAGTAATTGATCCCGATGAAGAGATCTCGATTCGACGAATCTAAGGCGGGGCTGCTGCAAACACGATCAGGAAAACGCTGGGCGGGTCTCCACACGATCTTTCTGTTTGTCTTTGTAGCGACCTTCGTTTCGCTGACGACGGCGCAGTCGCCGGCGATCTCCTTCACGGACATTTCCGCTGCCAGCGGCATTAACGTTTCGCATGTTTCTACTCCGGAAAACCGGTACATCATCGAATCAATGAGCGGCGGTGCGGCGGTTTTTGATTGTGATGGTGACGGGTTTCTGGATGTCGCGACGGTCAACGGTTCGTCGGTCGAGAGATTCAAAAAAGGCGGCGATCCGATGGTCACGCTTTACCGCCAGATCGACGGCGAAAAAAGCAAGACGCCGAAATTCGACAACATCACGCAACCAGCCGGACTGACGCGCAAAGGCTGGGGCATGGCCGTCACTGCAATCGATCATGACAACGACGGCATCCTCGATCTTTTCGTGACCGGCTTTAACGGAAACGCTCTGTATCGCGGAACGGGACAATGCAAATTTCAGGACGTCACCGAAAAATCCGGTCTGGCTGGAAGCGGTTTTATGACGGGTGCGGCCTGGGCCGATTACGACCGCGACGGCGATCTAGACTTGTTTGTCGTTCGGTATGTTTCGATCGATCTGGTAAATCTGCCCGTCTTCGGAAGCTCGCCGACCTGCTCGTTTCAGGGGATTCGTGTTCAATGCGGTCCGCGCGGACTGCCTGGAGAAAGCGATCTGTTCTTTCGCAACAAAGGCGACGGAACGTTCGAGGAAATTTCAAAAAAGATCGGCGTCAGCGACGATAAAAAATACTACGGGCTCGGCGTCATCTGGTGCGACTATAATGACGACGGCTGGCCGGATGTTTATGTCGCCAACGACGGCACGCCGAATTATCTTTATAAAAATAACAAGGACGGTACGTTTACAGACGTCAGTTTTGAGAGCGGAACAAGCTACAGCGGAGCGGGCGTCGAACAAGGCTCGATGGGTGTAACGTGGGGCGACTATGACGGCGACGGCAAGCTCGACCTCTTTGTCACAAACTTCGACAATGAGCACAACACGCTGTATCGCAATCTTGGATCAAAAGGGTTCCTGGATGTATCTATGGAATCAAAGGTCGGCCCTGTCAGTGTTCCTTACACAGGATGGGGAACCGCGTTCAGCGACCTCGACAACGACGGCTGGCCCGACCTGTTCGTCGTCAACGGGCACGTTTATCCGCAGATCGAGTTGGCTCAGAGTAGGACGCAGCTCGGTTTTCGCCAGCAGATGTTGCTAGATCGAAACCTGGGAAACGGCACCTTTGAAGAAATTTCAGACGCCGCGGGGCTTAGAAAATTGCCGCTTCAGTCGCGTCGCGGTGCGGCCTTTGGCGATCTGAACAACGACGGCATGGTCGATATTGTGATAACGAACCTTGGTGAGCCGCCGACCGTGCTGCTGAACACGACGCGAAATGCAAACAACTGCGTCACCTTCAAGCTGATCGGATCCGGCGGAAATCACGACGCGATCGGTGCCCGCCTTACGTTGAAAACAGCTAAACGGTTAATGACCCAAGAAGTTGAAGCCGGTGCAAGCTATTTATCTCAAAACGATCTGCGGCTTCATTTCGGTTTGGGTCCCGAGGACAAGATCGTCTCGGCCGAGGTTCGTTGGAGCGATGGCAAGACCGAAACGATCTCTAATGTTCCGCTGAATCAGATCGTAACTATCACCGAAGCTAAAGGGGTTACAAGTTCACAAAATTTCCGAAACCGGTAAAAAAAGATGAGACAACATCTTGGATCGCTGATTGTCTGCCTGATCATCCTCTCGCTTTGCTCGATCGCAATTCGCGCCCAGGTTCTCGGCGATCCGATGGATGTTAGCCAGGATTTCCAAAAGCCGGAAAACGTCTATTTCGTCGGCAGCCGCCTTACGGATTTTGATTCCGCCTCCGGCACCGGCAGTTTGATCTGGGATCGTTATGTAAAAAGCACGACCTTAAGCTTTAACAAGATCGACGTCGGGCTGAACAGGGGAAAAGCCACTGAGTTTCCGGCAACGGAATATGACCAGGATCCGGCATTACCATTCTCCATCTCGTTCATCACTCCGCGCACTATTCGGCTCCGGCTAAACTCACGTGCCGCGGCGTTCGACAATTCGCCGTCGCTGATGCTGAACGGCGAGCCGTCAATAGATAAAAGCTGGAAGGTCGAACATACTGACAAAGAAATAACCTACACAAGCGCGTTCGGACGGGTGCGAATAATAAGAGATCCGTGGCATATCGAGATCTACGATGCATCCGGAAAGCTGCTGACGCGCACGCAAAACATTGGCGATCCGCACACATATCTCGCGACCGTACCATTCTCGTTTGTCCGGCGGGCGAGCGATCTGAATCGCCGTTTTGCCGCAACATTCGAGCTGTCGCCGGACGAGAAGATATTCGGTACTGGTGAATCGTTCACACGACTTAATAAGCGCGGTCAAAAGATCAACGCATTCACGCGCGATGGAATGGGTGTGCAGGGACAGCTGATGTACAAGCCGATCCCGTTTTTCCTTAGCAGCAACGGCTACGGAATGTTCGTCCACACAAGCGCTCCTGTCACTTTCGATTTCGGCCAAGCCTACGATCAGCACAATGTGATTTACACGGCCGACGACCAGCTCGATCTTTTCATTTTCCTTGGCGAGCCGAAAGATGTCTTGTCCGAATACACCGCTCTGACCGGCCGTAGTCCTGTGCCGCCGCTGTGGTCGTTCGGCTTTTGGATGAGCCGCATCACCTACAAATCCGAAGACGAGGTCCGCGATGTTGCCGCAAAGCTAAGACAATACAAGATCCCAGCTGATGTTATTCACCTCGATACCGGGTGGTTCGAGACCGACTGGCGAAGCAATTATAAATTCTCGACTTCTCGATTCCGTGACCCGGCAAAAATGATCGCCGATCTCAAGGATCAGGGCTTTCACATCAGCCTCTGGCAGTACACATATTTCACGCCGAAAAACGATCTGTTCAAGGAGATCGTCGACAAAGGTTTCGCTGTTAAAAACGAAGGTGGAAGGATGCCGTTCGAAGACGCCGTTCTCGATATGAGCAATCCTTCAGCGGTGACATGGTATCAGAACAAGCTTGCGGATCTGCTCAAAATGGGTGTCGGCGCGATCAAGGTCGATTTTGGCGAAGGTGCGCCGATCACGGGGCAATATTTTTCTGGAAAGGGCGGATTGTACGAGCACAATCTGTATCCGCTTCGATACAACAAAGCGGTCGCGGATATCACAAAACAGACTACCGGCGATTCGATCATCTGGGCCCGAAGCGCCTGGGCCGGCAGCCAGCGGTACCCGCTTCATTGGGGCGGCGATGCGGAGAACACTAACTCCGCAATGGCAGCCGAGCTTCGCGGAGGATTGTCGTTCGGGCTCTCGGGTTTCACCTACTGGAGCCACGACGTCGGCGGCTTTGTCGATAAGTCGCCGCGTGATCTCTATCGGCGCTGGATGGCATTTGGTGTTCTCACCTCGCACACGCGGGCACACGGTGCTCCGCCGCGCGAACCGTGGGAATACGACGCCGCATTGACCGATGATTTTCGCCGCGCGCTGAACCTTCGCTATTCACTGATGCCTTATATCTACGCTCAGGCCAAGGCCTCCTCGGCGAAAGGTTTTCCGATGCTCCGGACGCTCTTTTTTGAGTTCCCGCACGACACTACTTCATGGCTGGTCGAGGACGAGTATATGCTCGGGTCTGATATGCTTGTCGCACCGCTTTTCGATGAAACGAACCACCGCAAGGTCTACCTTCCGCCGGGAACATGGACCGATTATCAAACTAAAAAGAACTACGACGGGGGACGCTGGCAAGAGATCTTAGCCGGAGAGATCCCGATCGTCTTGCTGGTAAAGAACGGCACTGTAGTTCCGCACGTGCAGCCTGCACAGAGCACGTCGCAGATCGATTGGAACACGGTCGAGCTGCGGGTTTTTGATACGAATGCGGAAAAAGCTGCGGGACTTTTTGCTCTTCCAAACGGTGACCTTCAGACGCTTGAATTGATCAAAGCGGGAGACACGTACAAGCTCAAAAATGACTTCTCTGGCGGAAAAATAAAATGGCGGATCACGACAGGAAACTAGGTGGAGACGTTGTCCGGGCGTGAATCTTTTACCAGCAAAACAAATATCGCCGCGGCGAACGCCGAACACGAAAGATAGATAACGCCTGCGTAGAACGAGCCTGTTTTGGTATTCAGATAGCCTACCAGATAGGACCCCGCAAAGCCGCCCAAATTTCCTACGGAATTGATCAGCCCGATCGATGCCGCAGCGGCCGAGCCAGTCAAAAACCGACCCGGAAGGGCCCAAAACCCCGGCAAATATGCGTAAAGCCCAGCACCCGCGATGCAGAACATGGCGATCGAAGCGACAGGGTTTTCGTGAAAGACCGTGCTTAAAACCAACCCGAGACAAACTGCGAAAAGCGACACCGCCGTGTGCCACCGCCTCTCACCGGTCCTGTCCGATGACCAGCCTGCAAACAATATTGCCGCCATTCCCACACAGTAGGGAACCGCGCTGACGACGCCAGTGACCGTATTCGAGTATCCCGACAAACCTTTCAGTATCGTCGGAAGCCAGATCGTAAATCCGTAAGCGCTTGTGACCGCGCAGAAATATCCGGCTGCCATGAGCAAAACGTTCCTGTTTCGAAATGCCTGGCCGATGCTCAGTTTTTGCACCGACTCTGTCGCACGCTTTTCGGCGGCGAGTTTCTCGGTGATCCACGCGCGTTCGTCGGCCGCCAGCCATTTCGCGTCTCCTGGCCGGTCCGTCAAATACAGCAGCGTGCCGATGCCGAGCGCGATAGCCGGAAAGCCCTCGAGAATAAATATCCATCTCCAACCTGCCAACCCAAACCAATCCACGCTTAACATGAGTCCTGAGACCGGGCCGCCGATGATCACCGCCGCTGGCAGCGCGATCATAAACATCGCCACCGCTTTCGCCCGGTCCTCTTGAACGAACCAATGACTTAGATAGACTATTATCCCGGGAAAAAACCCGGCCTCCGCCACGCCGAGCAGAAAGCGGGCTGCATAGAACTGGTTGGCACTGTGGATCAGGCCGGTTAGCACGGCAACCACGCCCCAGCTGATAATTATCCGCGCCAGCCACTTTCGGGCGCTCCAGGTCTCGACCAGCAGCGAGCCCGGAATTTCAAACATGAAATACCCGATAAAGAAGATCCCGGTCCCGAAACCGGAAACTTCTGAGGTAAATCCCAGTTCATGCGACATCTCGAGCGCGGCGTAGCCGACATTTACACGGTCGATGTAGGCGACCATGAAGAGTACGATCAAAAACGGCATTACTCGCCATCTGATCTTTCGGCGGACGGCCTGTCCAAACGCCGCCCGTTCTTCTAGCTCGATGTATTCCAACCCCAAACTTCCTCCATTGATTCTGAACAAGAAGCTGCTTCAAAACAAAGTGAAAAGTGGATGATGAACATCTTGTTCCTGGTATAGGAGATCACGCCGAGAAGTTATCAGATTTCAGTTGATTCGCCAATATAAAAGGTACATAATTCAACGTAAAGCACAGGGTCGCAGCTCTGTATCGTCCACACGTGATTTGAATTAATATGAAAAAATTAATTCCTCCAGCCGCAGCGTTTTCCATCGTTTTTTTCTGTTTCAATATTAACGGTCAGGTCGATAATGGAACACTGCCCGGGGCCGGGGACAAAGATCTTAATGACCGCACTTCCAGAGACCGTTCCTCAGAGCTAGAGCGCATACGGCGCGACATGTACAAGAAAGACGCCGGCCCGTTAGGAAATGGTCGGCAAATGAATTTTGCGAGCATCAGGAAAGACTTTGAGAAGATCCAGGTGCTTTTCGATACGGGCATCGTCAAGACCTATAAGGTCTCAAACCCGATCGATTACAAAAAGATCTCTGACTCCGCGTCTGAGCTTCGCCAGAGAGCTGTGCGTCTTCGCTCAAACCTCTTCCCCGACCAGTTTAAGAAGAGCAAAGATGCGCGGGCAGATGTTGCTCCGATCTCGTTGACCGAAGAGCCTTCCGCGGTTGTTAGAAAGCTTATCATCGGGCTTAATAGCTCACTCGCCGCCTTTGTCGACAGTCCGATCTTTCAGAATATTAAGGTGATAGCCCCGGAGGCTTCCGCAAAAGCCCGGGTGGATCTCGAGACCGTTATTGCACAGACTACCGCGCTTTCTGAGAAAGCCGGAAAAATAAGATAGACGAAAATTGGGTGTGCTTCAACCAATCTGAAATTCGTGAGCGGGGTGAAATTAGTATGAAAAGATTAATGCCTACGGCTGCTGTATTGTTGGCGGGAATATTTTACGTTGGCGCAAATGCCCAATCGCCGGCACCACCGGGAGCCGGAGACAGAAACATAGGCGACCGTTCGATCAAAGACCGTTCGATCGAACTGGAGCGCGTCGACCGGGAGATGCGCAAAGCCGACAAGGCCGCTGAGACGAGTAAAATGAACTTTGCTCAGATCAAAGAAGATTTCGAGCAGATCCAGGTACTTTTTGACTCGGGAATCGTCAAGACTTACCAGATGACCAATCCCATGAATTACGGAAAGATCTCGGATTCGGCGTCCGAACTCAAGGACCGAGCAACGCGATTGAGGTCTAATCTTTTTCCGGATCGGCCAAAGAAAGCAAAGGACAAAAAAGACGACGAGCCGATCGTCCCTCTGGTTGGGGCTCCGGCTGAGGTAGTAAAGAATCTGATCATAAATATGAACGGAACGCTCGCCAGTTTTGTAGCCAGTCCGATCTTTCAAAACTCCAAGGTCATCGAGCCGAAGGTCTCCGAGCAGGCCCGGGTCGATCTTGAGAACATCATTGCTCAGAGCACTCAGCTTTCGGAAGAAGCCGGCAAGTTGAAGTAGGTATTGATGAAATGCGAAGTGAGAAGTGAGAAATGAGAAGTGAGAAGTGAGATACGTGAAATGAGGAAGCTATCTCATATCTCATATTTCATATCCTATATCTAGTCAGGAGTTTTCACTGATCTTTTTAAAGTAAAGCTTCCACTCGACCGGATATCCCGCGACGAACTGCCGACCAGTATTTTGAAAGCACCTTTCTCGGCGACCCATTCATGCTGGGCCGGATCGTAGAACGAGAAGGCTCCGATATCGAGCGGAATCGTTACGGTCTTTTTTTCGCCCGCCTTTAGAAACACTTTCTCAAATCCTTTTAGTTCTTTGAGCGGACGCGGAACGCTCGATTCGACAGGCTGCACATAGATCTGTGCCGCCTCGGCACCGTCACGCGAGCCGGTGTTCTGAAGATCGAATCGCACGGTTACGGCGGGATTGCCTGAGGCGGAATCTTGGATCAACTTCAGATTCGAATATTTGAAATCCGTGTAGGAAAGGCCGTGACCGAATGGGAATTCCGGTTCAATTCCTTTCTGATCGAACCACCGATAGCCGACAAGGACCCCCTCGCTATAATCTACTGTTTTGCCGTCGCCCGGATAGCGGCCGAAGGCGGGTGAGTCCTCCCAACGTTTTAGAAACGTCGCGGGTAGTTTCCCCGAAGGCGATACCTTTCCAAAAAGTACATCGGCGATCGCATTGCCGCCTTCTTCGCCGTAATAAAAAGCCTGCATGATCGCTGACGGTCCCGCGAGCCAATTAGACATTACGATCGGTCCACCGGACGTAACGACGACTATCGTCCGTGGATTCACTTTTGTCACAGCGCGTATCAGATCTTCCTGCTCCCGGGGCAGATCGAGCGTCGTGCGATCGAGCGTCTCCGCCTCGAATGCTTCTGACAGACCGACGAACACCACCGCCACATCGGCTTTTCCAGCCGCCTCCACCGCTTTTGCGACCGCGTCTTCACTCAGCAGCCGCCAGCCCAGGACGAGATCCGCGTTGCCTGTATTTTCATAATGTTCGACTCGGATCTTTCTCGCTTCGCCTGCCTTCAATTCGACCACCGTCGACCCGCTCAGCGTCGCATGATCGCCC
>JBDTXM010000001.1:0-39429 GCA_040006215.1 Acidobacteriota bacterium | reverse complement strand
AAAAACAGATCGATTTCACGCTGACCGACGCGAGCGGCGTTGAGGTTAAGAAGAGCTTTGTTTTCCGCGCCGACAGCTACCTTGCGGATCTAAAAGTTAGTCTGTCTAAGGGCGGCCAGCCGGTACCGAACACCAAGCTGCTGATCGGAGCGAGCGTGGGCGACCAGGGCATCGTTCATCACAGCTTCTATCACATTGAATCGGAAGCGATAGCTTATTCGGACGATTCGGTATTCCGCCATCCTGGTGCTTCGTTTACTTTTGACGCGAATAACCAAAGCACGGTGGCCGTTCCTGGCAAGAGCGATTGGGCCGGTGTCGCCGATGCCTATTTCGCGATGGCCGCGATACCTTCTCAGCCTGCGCAGGGGTTGGAATATCACGCTTCGAAATACGAATTCCCTACCGAGCCATACCACGACGGCATAATAAACTGGATCAGCGGTCCCAAGAAAACCAGTGAGACGCGGCATTTTATAACGGCGTATCTCCCGATCCAGGCCGATGGCTCCGTAACCAAGATCTACACGGGAACGAAAGATTATTTCGCGCTGAAGAGCTACAACGACACGCTGTCGTCAGCCGTCGGCCGCTCGGTGGACATCATCCCGCTGATCAATTTCAGCAATTGGACGGTGATCCGGCCGATAACGTCGCGCATTGCCATCCCGATCCTTTGGTCGCTCAATTTCTTCTACGGCCTGACCGGCAATTACGGCATCGCGATCATCGTCTTTACTTTCCTGTTCTACATGCTCCTGTTCCCGCTGCGCTGGTCGCAGTCGCGGTCCTTTAAGAAGGCTTCGGGAAATGCTCCGAAGATGAAGGACATCCAGGACAGGATCAAAGACCTGCAAAAGAAGGGCGTGCCGGCCGACGACCCGCGAATGCGTGCTCTCCAGATGGAGCAGCTAAAGATGACCAAGGACGCTCTGCCCATCGGCGGATGCCTCCCCATGCTGCTGCAGTTCCCCCTGCTGATCGCATTCTACACCGCCGTCACCGTCTCGCTCGACATTCGCCAGGCAACCTTCATGTGGCTCCCCGACCTCTCCGCCGCCGACCCATTCCACATCCTGGAATTCGGCTTTGCCCTCTCAATGATCCTGTCAATGAAGTTCACCCCTCAGGCGGCGACCATCACGCCGGAACAGCAAATGCAGCAGAAAATGATGACTTATTTTATGCCGATCATGATGCTGTGGGTCATGTGGTCGGCCCCGTCGGGTTTACTGCTGTATTGGTTCTTCGGGAACATAGTCAGCTTTGGCCAGCAGATGGTGATCAACCGGCTTAATAAGAAAAATACGCCGCCGACTACCGAGGTGGTAGAAAGTGTGCCCGCGAGCGCGAAAAAGGTGAAGCCGAACCTCGGAACCTCCTGAAGTAGAAGCGGGTAAATGGGAAAAACTTTTCTCCGCGTCGACTTTTTCCAGCTTTTCCTTTTCGTGACCTTTTCACTTTGTATGAACGAGACTTGCCAAAACGCAGAGAAGTTTTTGTCCGATGTGATCGGGGACCTCGGGTTCGATCTAAAGGTTTCCGGCGAATGGACAGATGAAGGCTGTCTGCTGAATTTGAGCGGTGAAGATGCTCATTTTGCTCTCGCTGAAAACGGCGAGCTTCTTGATGCGTTTGAGGTATTGCTATTTCAAGCTTACGGACGAGAACTCGATCGCGCACACCGCATCGTGGTCGACGCTGAAGGCTTTCGTCAGACACGCAAGTCGGAGTTAAGGGCGATGGCGCATTTTGCGGCCGACCAGGTTCGAAAAAACGCGCGACCCTTTACTTTTGGGGTGCTCAATTCGACCGAGCGACGAATCATCCACCTTACCCTACAAACTGAGGAAGACCTTGCGACCGAATCAGTTGGCGATGGCCGCGACCGCCGATTGCAGGTCCGACTGAAATAATTAAGAATTCATGGTAGGAATGGATAGGATCGGCAGGGATCTAGGGCGAGATTCCCGCATATCCTATCGATCCCGTTTTGATTTTTATGCCGGAAACGATAGTCGCACTCGCAACACCTACCGGCCGCAGCGGCATAGGTGTGGTCCGACTGAGCGGAAACGAGGCATTGGCCATCACCAGAAAACTGGTTAATGATCCGCTATTTGCGCCTTCTCCACGCGAAGCGATTCTCAGGCAGCTCCACGACCCATTCACAAATGATCTCATAGACGAGGCCATCGTAACCTATTTCCGACAGCCGTATTCTTTTACTGGCGAAGATGTCATCGAGATAAGCTGTCACGGCTCGCCGGTAATATTGCGCCAGGTAATAGATCTCTGTCTGCAAATGAAAGCCAGAATGGCCGAGGCGGGTGAATTCTCACTGCGGGCACTTGGGAACGGGCGACTGAATTTAGCGCAGGCGGAGGCGATCCGTGACCTGATCGAGGCGCAGACTACGGCTTCGGCCCGACAGGCGATCCGCCAGCTCAGCGGCGAATTTTCAAATGAGCTGAAGCCGATCAAAGACGAACTTCTGGATGTGATCGTCGTGCTCGAATCTGCTCTGGAGTTTGTGGAGGACGATCTTCCCCTTTTACAAGGAGAAAACGTCAAGCGGAGCCTTCACGAGATCAATAGAAAAATCGGAACGATCGCATCGACATTTCAGGCGGGAAAGCTGATTCGCGAAGGTCTGAGGGTTGCTCTGGTCGGACGTCCGAATGTTGGTAAATCGAGCCTTTTCAATGCGCTTCTCGGGAGTGACCGGGCCATCGTCACCGAGATCGCTGGCACGACCAGGGATCAGATACGCGAACGATTTGTCGTCGAGAATATTCCAATCCGTCTGATCGACACCGCCGGTCTACGGGAAACAACAGACCCCGTAGAAAACATTGGTGTCGAACGATCGAAACGCACTATGTCCGACGCGGATCTGGTGGTGGTCGTAATGGATGCGTCGGAAAAAGTAACTCGCGAAGATCTTGAGATTCTTGAAAGCGTTTCCGGCATTGAGCATCTGGTCGCAATAAATAAGCTCGACAAGATAGGTACGGAGATCGAGGAATGTGCTTCACATTTCAAAACCAACCTACCTGCTTCATCCCCGATCGCCCTCGTTTCCGCAAAGACCGGGCAAGGGCTGGCAGAACTACAGAAGGTGTTCATCGACCCATTTAAAGCGAACGATATTTCTGGTTCGGGCTTTTTGGTCAGCGACGCGCGGCACCACGATCTTCTCGTCCGTGCCGAGGATGAGATCCGACAGTCGCTCGACCAACTAGATCAAAAAATGAGCGAGGAGATCGTTCTGATCGGCCTGCACAACGCCCTCCGCTATCTCGGTGAGATCACTGGCGAGACAACAACTGAGGACATGCTGACTCGGATCTTTGCGACCTTTTGTATCGGGAAATAGACACCCCATTCTTTCTAGCCAAAGTTTTTGTTATTGCCCATTAGTATCGTTTGTAGCAAACTAGCCTATACGTATGGAACGCCGTGCGGCTAAATCTATGACCTTGCCTAGACAGAACGAAAGGATTCCCTTTTATACCGAGGTCATGATCCAGTCCGAGTCGGGCACCCGCGGAGCAAGGATCAGTGATGTGAGTACCGGAGGTTGTTATATAGATACGATAGCGCCGGCTCGTGAGGGCGAAGAGGTTTGCTTCGATATACGGGACCGGTCAGGGAATACGCTAAGCTTCACGGGTACTGTCGCGTACGTAATGGAAAACATGGGCTTCGGGATCCAATTTACCGAGCTTACCGATGAGCACAAGGCCGCGATCGATGAGATCATGAGATCAAGCGGCGGTTAGTTCCTGTCTGATCAGAAAAAATTCTCACAAATATCTCAAGAGCTACGGGCCTCGCGAACTATTTCGAGAAACTGTTTCGCGCGTTCGGTAACAACGTGAGCTTCGCCTCCGCGAATCGCTTTGACGTCGACGAGGTCGGTCCCTACACCCAAGGCACTCGCACCGGCTTTTATAAAATCGGCAGCGGTCTTCAATGAAACGCCGCCGGTCGGGATGATCTTGACTTGCGGGAACGGTCCTTTCAGATTCTTTACATAGCTCGCGCCCCCGACCGAACCGCAAGGAAAAACCTTTACGAAATCAACGCCTGCACTCCACGCGGTAATAACCTCTGTCGGGGTCAATACACCGGGACAAATGGGAGCACTGTATCGATGGCACAAAGCGATCGTATCGAGATTTAACGCCGGGCTGACAATGAACTGAGCTCCGGCCAGCAGGCATGTTCGCGCAGTTTCGGGGTCGAGCACCGTTCCGGCTCCGACCAGAACATCACTGCCGTATTTGTCGGCGACCTTTTCTATCACCCTTACTGCGCCAGGCACGGTCATCGTGATCTCAAGTACGGTCACTCCGCCGGCTTTGATCGCTTCGATCACCTGCATCGCCTCGTCGGCCGAAGAGGCGCGTACGACCGGGACAAGGCCAATATCTTCGATCTGTTTTACGATGTCCGCTTTATTCATATTATCGCGCCACGCGGGCTCCTCCGCCTTTCATTACTCTCAGAACATCGGAGAGTCCGACGGTTGTTGTGTCGCCGGGCGTTGTCATTGCGAGCGCACCGTGAGCGGCTCCGCAGTTGACGGCCCACTCAGGTGATTCACCGGTCAGAAATCCATAGATCAAGCCCGACGCGAACGAATCGCCGCCGCCGACACGGTCAAAGATGTCGAGATCAGGCCGCATGATCGCCTGGAACAATTGCCCTTCCGTAAAGCACACAGCTCCCCAATCGTTAACCGACGCTGTTTTTGCATTACGAAGTGTGGTTGCCGCTACGGCAAAATTCGGAAAGTCTGTGACCGCACGCCGGATCATCTTCTCGAAATTTACGATATCGAGTTTCGAGTGGTGTTCATCCTGGCCCTCGACTTCATAACCGAGGCAGGCTGTGAAATCTTCCTCGTTGCCGATCATTACATCGACGTATTGGGCGAGATCGCGGTTAACTTCCTGCGCCGTGGCCTGGCCGCCGATGGATTTCCAGAGCGAGTCGCGGTAATTAAGGTCGTAGGAGATGATCGTGCCGTGTTTCTTAGCGATCTCCATCGCTTCTTTGGCGACATCGGGGGTCGATTCGGAGAGTGCACAAAAGATGCCGCCGGTGTGAAACCATCGCGAGCCTTCTTCGCCAAAGATCTTTTCCCAATCGATGTCGCCTTTTTTCAATTGCGAAACGGCAGTATGTCCACGATCGGAACAACCCAATGCAGAGCGCACTCCAAAGCCGCGCTCGGTAAAGTTCATGCCGTTGCGCACGGTACGGCCGACGCCGTCATATTTGACCCACTTTACGTGCGACTGATCGACGCCGCCCTGGTAGATCAGGTCCTGCACGAGGCGGCCGACCGGGTTGTCGGCGAACGCCGTTACGACAGCAGCATCGAGGCCGAAGCAGCGTTTGAGACCGCGCGCAACATTGTATTCGCCGCCACCTTCCCAGACCTCGAACGAGCGTGTTGTGTGAACACGCTTGTCACCTGGGTCGAGCCGCAGCATTACTTCGCCGAGGCTGACGATATCCCATTCGCATTCTTCTTTCGATTTGATCTTAAGCATTCCCTCTTTCGCCTATATCCTTCTGCCTCTCGACTTTACCTCGCCATCCATCCGCCATCAACGATCAAAATATGCCCCTGCATATAAGCGCTCGCCGCGGACGATAGAAAAACCGCCGCTCCGGCCAGATCATCTGGCGAACCCCATCGGCCGGCGGGTATCCGCTCCATTATCTGACGATTCCGGTTCTCATCCGCTCGAAGCGCCGCAGTATTCTTAGTCGCCATATAACCCGGAGCTATGGCGTTTACGTTTACGTTGAATTTCGCCCATTCATTTGCGAGGGCTTTTGTCAGGCCAGCGACACCGGACTTCGAAGCCGTGTATGCCGGGACCGTAATCCCACCCTGAAACGAAAGCAGCGATGCAATATTAACAATTTTTCCGGAGCCACGCTCAGTCATGTGCCTGCCCGCAGCCTGCGAAAGCCGGAAGATGCTCGACAGATTTACCTCGATCACAGTCGCCCAGTCGTCTTCGCTGTAGTCAATGGCAGGCGCACGTCGGATCATGCCGGCGTTATTTATGAGAATGTCCAGATTTCCGAATTCGGCGATCGTAGACTCGACGACTGTGACAGGCGCGCCCTTGTCCGCCATATCACCTGTAACTTCGAACCCTTTGCGGCCGAGGTTCTGTATCGTGGTGATTGTATCCGCGGCGTCACCCGATTTTCGACAGTGACAAGCGATGTCAGCGCCGGCTTCCGCCAAAGCGATTGCGCAAGCCTGGCCGATGCCGGACGCCGAACCCGTAACAAGCGCAGTCTTACCGTCAAGCTTGAATTTATCAAGGATCATACATCGTTTATTTATGAGAAGCTTCCAAGCCCGAAACGCCTGTGGCATATTCGGGCTGAACATTAACAACGCCGAACTGCCTGTCAACGCCTTCGCGATTGGCCGCCATCATCCAAAGGAAATTTATCGAGCCGCCCGGAGCGGCGACGTTGGGATGATAACCCTGCGGCATCAAGACCACATCGCCTTCATGAACGACCTGGACGAGTTCGGGTTCATTGCGGTCGGTGTAAACGAGCTGAATACCCCATTGCGGATCTGGCATGTCGATGTAAAGATAGGCTTCCTCGAGCAGGTTCTCGTGTTCGTGCGGGGGCCAAGAGGTCCAGTTTCCCTCGGAAGAGAACGTGACGCCCGCCATGATGCGTCCGGCTTTAACGTTCTTTCCAATGAGAATATTCAGATCGCGTTCAGTGGGCGGTTTTCCGGCCGTAAAATGAAGGGCCGAATCCGTTCGGATCTGCTCGAAAGCGATAAATTGAAGCGGATACTTATTTTCGACAGGCGACGACAGTTCTGCCAGATCGAATGCGTTTTCGCACGACACTTCTACCGTAGAATCACGCGGAATATACAGGGAATCGTACCGCCTAAGAGTAAAGGTCTCGCCGCCAGTGGCCACCTTACCGGAACCGTTCAGGCAGATCAGGCCAGTTTCGTGATCCGCGCTTTCGAAAACTATCGGAGCATCGCCGGCTTCTAATATGATCCGGCCATAAAAAAGATTTCGAGATGCCGTAACTCCGGGCGAAACGGAGCGCGTTCGTCCTTTGATCTTGTTCGTGCCTTTAACGACGCAGGTTGATGGATCGATCTTCTCAAATTGAATTTGTGCTTGCATATCAAATTATTATTTTCCTAGACACTTGCCAGATATTCCTCGACCGCCACTTCCAACGCTCCGCCGATCGCCGCACCGGCTGGCTCACCAGCTTCGACCGACCACCCGTCGATCTTTCCGATGATACTTCGCTTGATGGCGGCGTTAAGCGGCTCCTTGATAAAATCCCAGGCGTAAACGAGACGGCCGCTTATTATCACCCTCGGAACACCGACGCCCATGATGACGTTTGCGATCCCGATCCCTAGGTAATCACCGATCATTTCCAACGTCTTCTTCGACCTGACCTCGCCGTTGGCTGCGCGGGCGACGATCTCGACAAATCGAGGCATCGATTCACCTCGCCTCAGCGGCCTATCCCCAATGTAGAGCGAAGCGGCCGAAGCGGCCGAAGCGTATTTTTCCCAGCAGCCTCGATTTCCGCAGACGCACTGCTTGCCGCCCGCAACGATAGTCATATGGCCAAACTCTCCGGCGATTCCGCGGCCGAGGCCTGATCCACGATAAACTTCGCTGCCTATGATCAGCCCCACACCGATGCCGGTGCCAGAGCGGACGAGTATGAAATTTGTGAGAAGGCCGTCTTCAGAACCGCGGATCTTTAACCTTGCCTCATACATGGCCGCCGCTGTCGAATCGTTTTCAACGACAACCTTGACACCGCTGCGGACACTAAAGTCCTTTGCTATATCGACGTTTCGCCAATCTAGATTCGGCGCGAAGATCAAGGTCTGCCGCTGCGTGTCGGTCATGCCCGGAACACTGACTCCAATATATTTGAGTTTTTCGCCTTTGCGACGATCGACGATCTCCCGGATGCGACGACGGGTCTGGATCAAAGCCATCTTTGCATCCGCCGGCGTTTCAAAATCCTCTTCGTCGGTGATCTCTCCGCGAAGAGTAGTGCAGCCGACCTGCGATCGCCTGACGCCGAGGTTGACCCCGATGAAATAGCCGCCATCTTCGGCAAACGAGAGAACGCGTACCCGCCGGCCCTGGCTCTCGCTCGCTATCGTTTCTTCCCGGATTATTCCTGCCGCGATCAGGGGTTTGACGTTTTCCGTGACCGTGCTTTTGTCAATTCCTAGGCGGGATGCGATCTCGGTCCGCGATATCGGCTGGGCGGCGCGGATCAGACGGAGGAGAAGGCTTCCCTTCTTTGCGGCATTTTGCAAAAAAGCAACGGTATTCATCAGGTCCGCCCGGAACGGCTTCGTTTCCGTCATAAATTCTGCGAAATCAGAATTTTACAACGAAACGGTTTGCTCTGCCCAGAATTGGAACTCGCGATGTTTGAGAATTTCAGCTTTAGTGTGAATTTCGCCGCTGGCGACGCGGCGCAGATGTTCGAAAAGCCGTCGTCCGACCCCTTCGATACTTTCCGTGCCGTCGATCACATTTCCAGCGGAAATATCGAGGTCGCGAGACATTTTTTCAAAGATCCTGTTATTTGAAGCAAGCTTTATGACTGGAGCGATCGCATTACCAATGGTCGTGCCGTTACCCGTCGTGAACACCACCACCGTCGCCCCAGACGCTACCAGGCCCGGTGTCGACTCTTGGTCATACCCGGGACCCTGCATAAGATTGATCCCGCGAACCTTTGGCGTCTCGGCATACTCAATGCAATCCTCGATTCGGGTCGTACCAGCCTTAACGATCGCACCAAGTGATTTGATCGTAATATTCAGGAGCCCTCCGGCTTTATTTCCCGTGCTCGGATTTTGATTGAGGACCGCTCCGAACTTAGACGCGTATTCCTTGTACCAATCCACCATCGCGTAGATCTTCCGGCCGGTGACGGAATCCTTGGCTCGGTTTGCGAGGATATGCTCAGCTCCGCAGAATTCCGGCACCTCCGTAAGCAAAACCGTTCCGCCGCTTCGCACAAGCAGATCGGAGCAGTAACCAAGGGACGGATTCGCTGATATGCCGGAAAAACCATCAGAGCTACCGCATTTGACGCCGAGAACGAGTTCGCTGAGCGGAAATTCTTCCCTGACGCAATTGTTCACCTCGGGGAGCATTTTTTCGATCTCTCTGAGACCGAGCTCGATCGCTTCCTGTGTGCCGCCTACATCCTGAATTCCGATCTTGAAGACAGGTTTCAGGATCGGCCTATCCCGTTTTGTAAGGTATTTTTCGACGAACGAGAGATTTGTCTTTTCGCAGCCGAGGTCGATCAGTATTACCCCCCCTACATTCGGATGATCGGCATAGTTTGACAGCGTGCGCATCATCACATCGAGCGTTGAACCATCCTGACACCCGCATCCTTTGTTGTGCGGAATAGCGACCACACCGTCGACGTTGGGGAATTTCTCGCGGTTGTAATGCATGAATTCCGCCATCATCGATATCTGCGTTGCCTCGTGGCTCGCACACATCGATGTAGGTACGATCAGGACAAAATTTCGCGTGCCGACGCGTCCATCTGCGCGCCGAAATCCTTTGAACGTCTCTACCTCGTCTAGCACAAAATAATCTGGCGCCGCTGTGTGAAGATCCTCGGGAAGGTTGCGAACGACGGGAACGTCGTCGGTCATGTTCTCATGTGTGATCCATTCGCCTTTCTCGATGCCCAATGAAGTGCCGATCGGCTGTCCATACTGACGGACGAATTCTCGTGCCGGGATCTCGCGTGTAGCAAATCGATGACCGGGAGGTACCGATCTGGGGACCGTTAAGACCTCTTGATTCGGAAGTAAAAGAACCAGGCCGTCAGGCGTTTCTTTTTTAACGACTGCCACGTTGTCGTCGGGATTGACGATGATGGCGTAGTCTCCTACGGGAACGGTTCTTTCAACTAATGTATCCAGCATAGATCTTTCAGACTAAGAGATCGGGCAAAACATAAGACCGCACGTCAGGATGAAGGCGGATCAACAAACCGGGATTCTCATTCGTCTGCTCCTGCAGCTTATCGGGGTCATTCGAAAGCTCGGTCGCTGTCATACGCTTAAAACTTTCCCGCTTCGCGGGGGCAGTCGAGGCATCGACGATCGATTGAACTAACCGTTTCGCTCTCAGGATCGTGGCAGGGCCTAGCGTTAGAATGTGCGTAGCGCTTCGACATTCCGCTTCATCCTCTTCTGATATAGTGCTGCCGCCGACTTTGAATTTCGAAATATGGTGCTCCAAAATGGTCGGCGAGATCGGAATAATTCCGGCGACGTCGTTGAACCTCGCACCAGAACCAGGTTTTATGTAGCAGAGATGCGAAGCTGCTTCGGCCTCAGGGCCAAAACCGAGAAAAAAAAGATCAATCCCACCGAGCGATTCGAGTGTTTCAATGTATTCGATCAGTTCGCCCTGAATATCGTCAGTCTCGGTGATCATGGGAGTAAAGCTTTTGATCTTGCGAAAAAAATCGCCTCCCAGTAGCCGCTCGAAATCGCGAACAAAGCTGAGGCCGTTGTTCATACGCATTGGGGCCAAAGCATCTTGTGTAAAAACATGCAGCCGGTTTAGCAAGCTATCTATTTCATCAGAACCTGCAAGATCCGCGATCAAGCGAAACATCGCTTGGGCGCCCCGTCCACCTAACAGGACAATCACGATATCGCCCTGTTTCTCGGCAGCGTAGGTGGCAAGTTCATCAAACATCGCCTTGCCGACCGTGTCCTCACTCTCTAGAACGTTATACTCGAACTGCCTCGAAACAGACGGATGAACACCAAGCGGCTCCGAATGAGAAAGCCACAGATTACCAGCCGAGAGGCGTCGATCTAATATTTTTTTTGAAGAAGTTTTCACCTAGACAAAGTCCCGCCTTATTCTAATTGGTTAAACCAATTAAAATCAAGCGCAATGTTATATTTTCGATAAGCGATAAGACTTTCTTATGCCGTTATTATAAGAAAGAGCGATTAAACCTAAGTTTTAGTAGCTTGACATTTATGATCGCGGTGAGGCAAACTTTCTCCGCCGCGCGACAAATGGTATTACCTCTTAAGAAAGAAGAGCTTAACCAATTTTTCGAAACTTTTTTGATATGAGTTATTCCAAAATGGACTTAACCGGTAGGATTGCCGTTGTCATCGGCGGAACGTCCGGTATTGGCCGTGCAATTGCGCACGGCCTTGCCGAAGGCGGAGCCGATGTCGTTTGCACCTCGCGCAGGACCGAACAGGTAGAGGCTGCGGCGGCCGAGATCGAAGCTCTAGGCAAGCGAACCGTCCAAGTCGCTTCGGATGTTTCGGACCGTCGATCGATTGAAAATCTTTTGAGTGAAACAGTTGCGGCATTCGGTAAAGTGGACATTCTGGTTAACTCGGCAGGACGCACAAAACGCGAGCCTACGATCGATGTCGAGGAGGAGAACTGGAACGCGATATTTGAAACAAATCTAACCGGAACGCTCCGCACATGTCAGATTTTTGGCCGACATATGATCGAGAATGGCTACGGGCGGATCGTTAACATTGCGTCGCTATCCACTTTCGTTGCACTCTTTGAGGTTGCCGCGTACTCGGCCAGCAAGGCTGCAGTCGCATCGCTTACAAGGTCCCTTGCCATCGAATGGGCTCGGCACGGCGTGAATGTCAACGCGATTGCTCCCGGCGTTTTTCGGACGCCGCTTAACGAAAAATTGCTTGATCAAACTGATCGCGGTAAGGAGTTTCAAATGCGGACTCCGATGGGCCGCTTTGGCAAGGTTGAAGAACTTGCCGGCGCGGCCGTATTTCTCTCGTCAGAGGCCGCAAGCTACGTAACCGGCGAGGTCCTGGTCGTCGACGGCGGATTTCTCGCGAGCGGGGTGAATCAATAGGGTCGAATCGTTTGAATTCCGAACTGGACGAAAAAACGCAGCGGATCACCGCGATGCTTTCGCGCGAACGACTCGACGCGGTGCTCCTCAATTCTCAGCATAATTTTGCTTGGCTGAGCGGCGGAGGCTGCAACGGAGTCGACCTAAGCCGTGAGAATGGGATCGCCACCCTGTTGATCACCCGAAAAGGAAAACGATTTGTGCTGGCAAGCATGATCGAGATCGATCGGATGCTCAGCGAAGAAGTTTCGGCCAGTGATTTTGATCGGGTTGATTATTCATGGCAAGACGAGAAGACCGGAGCCCTTTTGGAAAAGGTTAGATCCGTTTTGATGCCGGGAGCATTGATCGCTTCGGATGTTCCGTTGGGGAATGGCGTTCACAGCATCGAAAACAAGATCGCGGAATGTCGATACGCATTGACGGTAAACGAGATCGAACGTTTTCGAGATCTTGGAAGAGATGCGGGACAAAGCCTTCGCGCGGTGATCGACAAATTGGAGCCGGGTGAAACGGAGTTGCAGATCGCCGAAAAGATGCGGCATGAGCTCGGCAAGAAAGATATTGCCTCGGTCGTGACACTGGTCGCAGCCGATGAAAGAATAAGAGCATTTCGCCATCCGATCCCGACTGCAAACCGATGGCAGAAGACCTTGCTCATCGTAACTTGCGCGAAACGCCATGGCTTGATCGCGAGTCTTAGCCGAGTGATCTGCGTGGGCCGAGTGCCCGACGAATTAAATGCAAGAACCGAGGCTGCGGCTTACGTTTACACTAAAATGCTCGAGGCGACTCGCCCTCGCCTGACCGGCGCAGACGTTTATCGGACGGCGGCGAGCGCCTATGCTGAGCGCGGGTTCGCTGACGAGATCGAGCGTCATCATCAAGGCGGCGCCGCAGGCTATCGGACGCGCGATTGGGTCGCTCATCCGGCTAGCGAGGATATTGTCACGGCAAATCAGGCATTTGCGTGGAACCCCTCAATAACCGGAACTAAAGTGGAAGAAACCTGCATCGTTACCGAGCGCGGCATTGAGATCATCACCGCGTCACCCGATTTTCCGCAGATCCTGAATGTTGTCAATGGACGCGAGTACCTCTCGCCCGGTATTTTAACTATCTAGGAGCCAGAGCGAATGAATGATGTAAACGAGATAGGCGAGGATTATGAAGATGGCAAATCTCAGGCCGATGTTTCTCAGCCGGAGGAATCTGCAGCCTCCGTTACGGGGGCCGTCATTGCCGCCGTCGAGGAAGCGAAACCGCGAGTTGGGAATTTCCGGTGGGCGATCTGCACACTCCTGTTTTTTGCGGCCACCGTCAATTACATCGACCGTCAGGTGATCGGCATTCTTAAGCCGACACTATCCACCCAATTCAACTGGACGGAACTCGATTACAGTTGGATCGTCTTCTCTTTTCAAACTGCCTATGCCATAGGGTTGCTTTTCGTCGGCAAGCTGATGGACAAGTTCGGCACGAAGAAGGGATTTGCCTTTGCGATCGTAGTCTGGAGCCTTGCCGCGATCGCCCATGCGTGGGCGATCGGAATAGGAACATTCTCTTCGCCCATAGTTGCGCCGATCGTGGCGGCAATTGTCTCGGCATTCAATTCGATCAGCTCGCTGTTTGGTGCAGCACCATGGACGTTCACACTATCGGTGTCCGTGATCGGCTTCATGGTCGTTCGATTTGTCTTGGGCCTTGGAGAAGCGGGTAATTTCCCGGCTTCGATCAAAACGGTTGCCGAGTGGTTCCCTAAAAAGGAACGTGCCCTCGCGACCGGGGTATTCAACGCAGGAACGAATGTAGGCGCTTTGGTTACACCCCTGGCCGTTCCTGCAATCGTACTTGCATGGGGATGGTATGAGGCATTTGTCTTTACCGGGATCATCGGGTTTATCTGGCTTGGGTTTTGGCTCGTCATTTATAAGCGACCCGAAGAACACAAGCGCCTTTCAAAAAGCGAGCTGGCATATATTCAGAGCGACCCGATCGAGCCCTCAGCCCGCGTTCCATGGCGGCGGCTTTTTCCGCACCGGCAGACTTGGGCGTTCGGCATCGGTAAATTTTTGACCGACCCGATCTGGTGGGTCTACCTTTTCTGGCTGCCGGATTTTCTGAAAAAACAGTACGGTCTCGACCTCAGCAATTTCGGAATTCCCCTTGCGGTAATCTACGTGATCGCAGACCTCGGTAGCGTTGGTGGCGGATATATCTCGTCTACACTTATTAAACGTGGATGGACGATCAACCGCAGCCGTAAGACGGCAATGCTGATCTGCGCTCTGGCGGTTGTCCCAATCGTTTTTGCTTCTATAACTTCGCAGCTCTGGGTAGCCGTGATCCTGATCGGAATAGCCGCCGCGGCGCATCAGGGTTGGTCCGCAAATATCTTCACGCTTTCGTCGGATATGTTTCCGAAACAAGCGGTCGGCTCGGTTGTAGGGATCGGCGGTATGATGGGCGCGGTCGGCGGCATGCTGATCTCGCCGCTTGTCGGTTTGATCCTGGATAAGACGGGCAGCTATCTGCCCATCTTTATCATTGCTGCCTCGGCGTACCTTATCGCCCTGCTGATAATCCACCTGCTTGCTCCCAGGCTTGAGCCCGCAAATATCAATTACGAATAAGCTATTTTTCAAATCGGATCCAGTCGATATCGGCGGATCCCGCGTCGTTGAATTTGCTGGGCCGACTAAAAAAGAATCCGATCTTTGCCCCGATCCAACGGCCTTCGCGAGCGGTGAATGGTTCGCCCACAGACGTAAAATTATTGCGGTCAGAACTGTAAGTCCATGAACAAATAGCCCCCGCTTTTACCGTCAATCGCAAGTAGACATCACTTGTCTGTAGTAGTTGCGGTAGACTTTCTGTTTCCTGGGAACCCTTATCCGCGTCCTTCGCCGTTGCTTGGGAAACAAACAACTTACCTTGCCGGTTGGTTATTCCGATATAGGAATAATCCATGCCCATCACAACGAGACCGAAACGCTCGCCTTCAAATCGGGCGTCGAGATGCACTTTTGCGGTCGCGGTAAACTCTTCGGCGGGGAATTTCTGCAGCAGCAGATCAGGCAGATCCCAGAGATTTTTGTAATTCTCCGGCCGCTGCACAGAAAACATTTTCAAAACACCTTTTTCTGGATAGGGGAATGCCCAACCGGCCACCGGATCCGCGTGCCACTGCCACTGTTTGCCGATCTCGTTTCCATTGAACTCGTCATCGTCTTGCGGCGTTTCGATCGGACCGGCTTTCCCTAGGTCAGGTTTCCTGTTTCGCAAAATCGGTTCGCCGGTTCCGCTGCCATCGGGATCGCTCCCGATCACGGGAAATCCGTTATTCCATGCGACGGGCTGAAGATGAACGACTCGGCCATAAGCTCCCTTGTCCTGAAAATGTACGAACCACCATTCGCCCCGCGGCGTGTCGACCAGGCCGCCCTGATGCGGTCCATTGACCGCCGTTCTGCCTTGGGCGAGAACTATTTTTTTCTCGTATGGACCGTAAATATTCTTCGAGCGAAGTGCGAGCTGCCATCCGGTCGCGACGCCACCCGCCGGCGCAAGGATGTAATACCAGCCATTCAGCTTGTAGAACTTTGGTCCTTCGACCGTCGGGTCGGCTGTGTGGCCGTCAAAAACGATCGCTCCGTCATCCAAAAGTCGCGCGCCGTCGGCGCTCATCCGGTTGACGACCAAAATACTCTTGATCCCTGCACGGCTTCCAGCAAATGCGTGAACAAGATACGCATTCCCGTCATCATCCCAGAGCGGGCACGGATCGATCCAGCCTTTGACTTCCTTTATCAACACAGGCTTTGACCATTCGCCCGCCGGGTCTTTGGCCTTGACCATATAGAGGCCGAAGTCCGGGTCGCCGTAATAGATATAAAATTCACCGGCGTGGTAGCGGATAGAGGGGGCCCATACGCCGTTGCCATGCTGCGGACGCGAGAAGACATCGCGCGGTTCGAGTTCGCGAATGGCATGGTTGATGATTCGCCAATTGATCAGGTCTTTCGAATGAAGGATCGGAAGGCCGGGGACAGCATTAAAACTGGACGCTGTCATATAGAAATCATCACGCACGCGAATGACATCGGGATCGGAGTAGTCGGCGTGGATTATCGGATTTTTATAGGTGCCGTCGCCGTTGTCGGCGACCCAGACGTTCGAGACCGGGGAGGACTGCGAGAGAACTAGGGATGCGGAGAAGAGCGAGGCGAAAATTACGGCCGTCGCGGCGACAGCGTTCATTTTGCGGTTCCGTTTTGGCCGTCGGCCATCGCTTGGATGGCGGCGTTCTCTTCTTCAAGCCGTTGAGCTTTCTGAGTTTCAACTAGGTGGTCGTGCATTGCCTGTTGGGCGGCTTCAGCATCGCGTTCGCGCATAGTGCGATAAATATTCTGATGCTGCTCGGCCGATTGCTTGAGGTCCCTGGCCCGCTTAACGGTCTTGCTGCGGGTGTCGTAGAGTATCGTCGCGATCATGTTCATCAGCGAAGTCAGAATGCGGTTGCCCGAGGCAGCCGCGATCGTCTGATGAAAACGCATGTCGTGAACCAGATATTTTTCCGGGTCGTCCAGCGTCGAAAACATCCCTGCGATCTCTTCGCTCATGAGGGTGACTTGCTCGGGCGTTGCACGCGTTGCGGCTAGTCCCGCAATGCTCATTTCTAACGCGAGCCGCGCTTCGAACATCTCGTCGGACGTAAATCCATGCAGAGCCGCCATCATCCGCAGCGGGCTTCCGTCTAGCGTTGGCGATTCGTCACGTTCGGCAACAAATGTTCCAGCACCTTGGCGGGATTGGAGTATGCCTACGGTTGTGAGTGATCGAATACCTGCACGCAGCGTCGGCCGACTGACTCCCAGGAGTTTTGCGAGGTCGCGCTCGGGCGGCAGGCGGTCACCTGACACGAGCTCGCCGCGATGGATCATATCGCGGAGCTGGACGACGACACCCTCGGCGGTATTTCCGTTATTTTCGGAAAGCAGGGACTTGAAGATGTCAGGTTTGGTTCTTCTCATTAGTTAACAGGACATTCTGTTCCGCGATTATAGTCCGAAGGTAGTTTTTTGTCGAAAAACCAGCATGACGCCTATTTTACTGGCTGCGCGTCGGCAAATATCTTGATCAATATCATGGAAAAATCCTTGCCTGTGACGGTCCGCTGGTGCGGGGTTCCGCGTGGGACGAAGATTAGGTCGCCCTTTTTGATGATGACCTTTTGCTGGCCCGTCGCGGTCTTACTCTTCCACTCGCCCGGGGAAACCTCATTGGGATTATCCTGTTTGCCGCCGAGCATCAAGGTCGCCTCGCCGTCGATCACGTAATAGATGTCATCGGACGTATCGTGCAGCTCAATGAGATCGCCTTCTCGTTTTGCATCGTGCTGAACCGCAATTCGCAGCTGCACACCTGCCTGCGGCAGGATGTCCTCAACCGTGTTACCCGGCTTTTTCTCGAGGACTTCGTTAATGTCGTTCAGATCCTTTCCGGATTTGACGATGAATGAGCGGGTGGCTACAGAAGGCTGGCGGTTTTGGGCCGACACGACGATCACACTCGCCAGGAACATGATCGCTAAAATAATGATATTTTTCATATTCATTTCGTTTATCACTAGCTACTTTCATTTCGCTTGCGTGAGCAGCCACTCTGCAAGGTCGCGGCCAGCTTTCAGGTTTTCGTATTCAGCGGGCAGTTTGCGTCCATCGGTGTATTCATTGTAGAGCCACGGGTCCCCCACGACGAATACCGAGCCTTTGCCGTACTTGGCGGTCGCCATTATCGCGGCCCCACCGTGATTGAGCAGTGGTTTGGCCGGCGGTGAAAGTTTCAGCGTCGAGATCTCTTTCATGTAGATCGTGTGAGCGTTCCTAAAGATCTGATTGTCCGCAGGTAATAAGATCTTGCCCATTTCGAATTTACTGCCGTCGACGTGGTTGATGCTGTCGAGATCGAACTCGATGCCGAACTTACGAACGAGAATATTAGTATGCTCGAGGTCGCAGTTGCCGAGATCGTTGGCGAACACGGCGAGTACGCCGCCGCGTTTTACCCAATCGGCGATCACTGAAGCCGACCTTTCGTCCATGAATTTCGGGTCCGCAGTCTCCTTCGGCGTATCGGGATCGACGATGACATATACGCGAGCATTTTTGAGATCTTCCGATGTGGGAGCCGCCGTTAAAGTCGCTAGCGAAGCACCGAAATTTTTGAAGGCGTTGCCGAAGATGGAATAGCCATTTATGTCCATCTCATCCCAGACGTAGTGCCACGTTTCCTCGCGTCCGTTAGCGTCTTTGCGAAGCTCGTGATTGAAATAATTGTCTAAGAGAACGGTTTTGCCTCGGCCGATCGATGCCTTGCCCGAGTTTTCCATCTCGACTGCCGCCAGCAGGAATGCTCCTACACCCTTCGGATCATTTGTCGCTATCTTTTCGCCGACGTAGTAGTTATAGGTGCCGTCCCGGTACGGGTTGCCGCCTAGGCCAGCGACCGAGATGGTCTTGAGCAAATTTACGCCGCCGTCCTTGGTTTCCAGGAACTCTTTTTGAATGCCCACCCATGATGAATCGGCTGACTTCATAAACGAGCCCGGCAGATAACCCATTCGCACACCCTTAGCTATAGCGTAAGTGAACATGCATGCGGCCGATGCCTCGAAGTAGTTCTTTTCCCGGCCGGGCTTATCCAGGATCAGCCACCAAAGACCCGACTTATTGTCCTGAACCTTCTCGAGGGCTGTCATCTCCCGGTTTAGGATCGAGATCAGTTCGGCGCGTCTGGGATGGTTCTTCGGAAAATAATCGAGCACATCGACAAGTGCCATCGCATACCACCCCATCGCCCGTCCCCAGAACATGGGTGCGCGGCCGGTGGTCTTGTTGGCCCAGCCCATCTTTTTCGATGCGTCCCAAGCGTGGTAGAGCAGGCCGGTTTTATTGTCGCGGGTATTCTTTTCCATCCAGATGAACTGGTTGGCGATGTCGTCCCAATTGTCTTCACGAAAGGTCTGCGAGTATTCGGCGTAAAACGGCTCGGCCATATACAGTCCGTCCAACCACATTTGATCCGGATATATCTTCTTGTGCCAAAAGCCGCCTTCGGTCGTTCGCGGCTGATTCTTTAGCTGCGAGCGAAGGAGGTCGGCCGCTTTTTTATATTTGGCATCGCCCGTTGCCCGATACATCGTCAATACGGCCGTACCCATGCGAACGAGGTCCAGGCTGTATTGGTCCATCGAATAGGTTTTGATCGTCCCATCGGCATTTACAAAGGCATCGACGCTTTTCTTGAGAAAATCGTAGTATTGTCGATCGGCGGTCGAATACCACAGCGTCCGCATTCCGCTAAGTACAACGCCCTGCTCGTAATTCCAGCGGTCGGGAATTCCCTTTCCGTTCTGGGAATCTACCCAAAGGCGCGTCATCGCAGTCTGGGACATTTGTTCGGAAAGCGGAACCGACTGGGCGAACGCAGCCGCCGCAAAAAGCAATAGCAGCATTAAACAAAAGATCTTTTTCATTGTCTCTTCAAATATTTCCGGAGCTTCAGTTTCTTTTCTCGTATTCCTTCGACGACGAGCTTTGCGATCGCTTCCGCCCCTGCGGGACGGAAATGAGTGTTGTCTTCGACGCCCTTCGGATAGTTGGGATTCTCACCCGGCTTGAGTTGGAGGAATAGTTTACGCGATCCCTCGTCACCGTACTGGGTCAGGATTGCGGCACTCTCGCTTTCCATATCAATCACCGCGACACCTTGCTCACGACCGGCAAGTTTGACCGCGTCAGGGTATTCACCGTGCGTCTTGACCAAAATGCCGTTCTCAAATTTACGTCGCGAAACGGGTGTTAAAAGTACCGGCGTTGCTCCTTTGGCCCGTGTTTCCTTGATAAATTTGACCAGATTCGCTTTGTAATCATCCGGCGAGGCGTATACCGCTGGCTTGTCTTTTTTCTCGTCGTTATGTCCGAACTCGATGAAAACGAGATCGCCTTTTTTCAGCCTATCCACGATCGCCTGCCATCGCCCTTCATCGATAAAAGATTTGGTGCTGCGGCCATTTTGAGCATCGTTGACGATCGTGACCTTAGCCGGATCAAAATATTGCTGCAGCATCTCGCCCCAGCCCGTCTCCGGCCTCTTGTCGGCGGTTTTGTTGGCACAGGTTGAATCGCCGGCCAGATAGACCGTGATCTGCGCCGAAACGGCGAACGAAAGCATGAAGACAAATATAGCGGCAGAGCACAATTTCATCGCTTATTTCAGTTCGTTCGTGAGCTTTCCGTTGACCCGCAGATTATCGATCTTTACACCCTTTAGATTCTTGACAATGTTGCCATCCGAAACGTTCTCGAATGTGCTGTTCGATATGCTTACGTCCGAAACCGGAGCGTTGTCGAGGCCCTGAATATCGACGCCGAATTTGCTCTTGCCGCTTTTAAGGCCATCGACCATGAAATTTCTCATTACGGGTGTGAACGCTCCCTTAGCGCCTTCCTCATAGTTGAAATCGATCGTGACCAGGGCATGGGCGACCTGGCCGACCGTGATATTTCTGAAGTAGAAATTTTCGAGCATTCCGCCGCGGGCAGCATTATTCTTTACGCGAAGCGCATGATCGAGATTTGGGCTATCCATCCGGCAGTTTTCCCCAAAAACATTCTTCACACCGCCCGATATCTCGCTGCCGATAGTTATGCCTCCGTGTCCGTCCTTCATTTCACAGCCGCGAACGATCACGTTCTCGGTGGGCACGCCGACGCGGCGGCCGTCTTCGTTACGTCCAGATTTTATCGCGATGCAGTCATCGCCGGTGTCAAAGGTGCAATCCTCGATCAGTACATCTTTGCAGCTTTCCGGATCGCAGCCGTCGTTGTTGGGTCCGTGAGATGAGATCCATACCTTGCGCACGGTTATATTCTCGCTAAGCAGCGGATGTATTTCCCACATAGGTGAGTTTATGATCTTGACGCCCTCGATAAGGATATTCTTACAGCGGTGTGGTTGGATGAAATTCGGGCGCAAACGATCGGCCTCACCGAATACGCGGTACCGAAGCGGCATTCCCTTTTCCATCATTTCGTAGAGCCTTACACGAGCCGCGCGTTGATTGGGCATTCCTTCCTTCCAGCCATATCGCGCGCTGCCGTGCCAATTCCACCAGTGTTCCGTACCGGCCTGGCCGTCCAGCGTACCTTCACCCGTAATGCCGATGTTCTCCTGCTCGAAAGCATAAATGAATGGTGAGACATTCATGCACTCCATTCCTTCAAAACGGGTAGCAACGATCGGATATTTCGAAGCGTCCGGTAAAAATTTGAGAACTGCGTCTTTCACAAGATAAAGATTTACATTCGACTTGAGACGAACGGCACCGGTGAGAAATTGGCCTGCCGGAACTACAACCCGGCCTCCGCCTGCTTTTGCACAGGCGTCAATGGCTGCTGCGATGGCGGAGGAACTGTCATTTGCGGGGCCTGCCTTTGCCCCGAACCTAGTGATGTCGAAATCGCGTTGGGGAAACACCGGCGGTTTGATCCGAGCCAGTATCTCAAGATACTGAGTGTCCCAAGGGCCGGATTCCGCCAAGACCTGACGTGGCGTCAGGACCGCGAATCCTGCGACTCCCGCGCCAAGCGTTTTGAGGAACTCACGTCTGTCATGCATATGTCTCTGTTCCACGTTTTTCGCAAAATTTGTAGGACGATTTATTCTTGATCTTTTAGAAGGACCCATTTTCATTGGCGTGTTCCACGATTTTCACAATTTTTGTAGGACTTCCCGCTTTTTCACGTCAGTGGTATTCAGGGTTCTTGCCGCACCTCGATCTCTCTCCATCATGGTCTTTCGATTAACACAACATGCATTTTATATAATATAGCATTTGTTGCACAAGGGTCAAGGATCGATCTCACGTGAACCGCGCTTCCAGGCGGGGTAAGCCTTGTCCAAAAGATCCCGCGGAGTTTGCACGTACCAGGCGTAGCCGTTTCGCCGCTCGGCCTCGATCTCGGACACGCCATAATGGATGACCGAATCGCGACCAAGAAAAATGGGTTTCATCGTTTCGAGCTCATAAAATCGTGCCCAGATCGGTGGAGCCGATCTGTCCTTAACAACGGCATTCCCGCCATCTGTTCGAACCCAGCGAACACCTTCGATCCGATTTTGCCTGTACCAGGCAATCGCTGATTCGATAGCATCGGCTATTTCGGGGGTTGCCTTCTCGTTCATTAGAAAGCGGACGACGCCGACGCTCTCGCCGGCGGTCAGGGATGGCGGCTCATATTTCCTGGCCCAGGCTGGTTTAAGGTCATTTTCGTCATACTGGGCCGCCCAAACGGTCTTTTTTCCGCTAATAACAACCTGTAGTTTAAGGATCAGCGGAATAGCCTTTTCTAATTCCCGTTCTGCTTTTGACCGCCTTTCATCGTCTACAAATTTGAGATCAACGGTTTTTCGAGCGATACCACGGAACAGTTCCAGGACGCCGATCATTGCGTCGTCGTTGAAGGTAATGTGGGTGTAATAGCCTTTCTTTAGCGGGAAGAATTGGGGAAAGCCGCCGTTTTCGTACTGCGACGACAAAAGATAGTCGAGGCCCTGGTTGAACGCTTCCTTGTATCTCGGAAAATTGTTCGGGGGCGACGTTTTTAAGAGGCTGGCCGTGATGACCTTGGCGAGATATTCGAGTTGGGTGTACGTCGTGCGGTTGTCGATCGTAGTTTCGCTGATGTCCGACCGCTTAGGTAGGAGGTCCTTTTTCTCACTTTCGGTGAGCATCAAGGCCATGTCAATATTCTTTTCCCAACCGCCGTTATCTTTCTGATAAAAAACGACTTGATCGGCTATGCGGGCGGCCTCGTCGGTTTGATACCATAGCGGCGGCTGGGATAAAACCTCGCGCCAGGAGACGAGCTTCCAGTCAGGAGCTTTCCCTCGAAGCCAGTCGTCGCTTGCCGTACCGGGTTTCCAACCGTCGCGGCCTTTTAGAAACGCTTCCGGGTAGAATTGCTGTGCTTCCGCCTTCGTAAGTAAATGTGACCACTTTACGCGAGCGGCGTCATTTGCTCCAGGACCGCTCGAGTTGTATTCGCCGAGGAAAGCGGTCTTTTCGCGTTCGGGCAGCCAGTGATTCCAGCCCTCGGGACGAACCTGGGAATCCATTCGCGTGTCAATGAATAACGTCCGGCCATAGTCGCGCCATGGGCGCCCGAGAAAAACGCCGTCTTTGGTATTCGCGCTGGTCAGTCGGCATTTGTAGAAGACAAATCCACTTGGCTCATCCGCCGCAAACCTCATCGGTGCAGCAATATAGCCGTCGCCCTTGCTGTGGATCTCGCAATCGTCAAAAACCGCGGCCGCCTGGCCGAAGATAAAATCCACATGGCCCTCGATGTAGCAGTCCTGATAATATTGGCGCCCGTTCTTTGCATACAGCGTGTCCTGCCAGCCTAGAAAGCGGCAGTGCCTAAAAACAAGTCGGTCGGCTTCGGCGAGGACGGCGACCGCTTGCGATCCGGTCCCGAAGGAGTTTTCGAATGTGATATTCTCCGCTTGAAAATCGTGGCCGCCGATGTAGGCAGCGTATGCGGCAGATGTTGAGCCAGTCTCTTTGTTGGACAGGTTAAAGGTCAGGATCGTTCTTTCCGCGGATTCACCTTCGAGGGTAATATAGGGTTTGCTTTCTGGAATTCTGATCTGCTCGCGATACGTGCCCCGTTTGATCAAGATCGTAAATCTGGTGGGATTATTTTCCGGAACTCGCGCGATTGCTTCCTGGACGGTCTTTACTGTGCCGGTTCCATCCGCTGCGACGACGATATTTGGCTTGGATTGGGCTGGAACGACTGCGATCGCACCGAGAATAAATAACAGGATTTTGTAGAAAAGCTTCATTCCCTTAGATCGAAATTACGTAACAAATCCGACAACACGCTAGATCGCCTACATACGAAACAAGCAAAGTAGAGGAGCAATTCAAGTATCAGTTTTAGATCAAAGATATCGTGACCAGAGTAATTGGTTTTACCAATCTTTGCAAGCATCATTCAGGGCGGAACACAAAAATATCATTGAATTATCTAATAAGAACGGAAAAATGGATAAATAATCATGTGTCATAGTCGTTTCCACGCGAGAAGAATGAGTGGCCAGAACGACGCACAGGTTTTACCAATTACTCTTGGTGTTAGGCGCAAAAAAAAGGGCACCCGATCGGTGCCCTTATGAGTAACTGCCCTGCGTCGATCCTCTTGAGCGTGGAACTTGAAATTCAAATCCTGAAGAAAACAAGAGTTCAATCCGGTGAGTACGTGAGGAATACCCACCGGAATTTTTTCGAAACGACCTAAAAGTGAAATGCCGCCCCGAATATTTTTGGTCAGCCGGGGGTGAATCAGCTTTCCAAGAGAATACGATCTCAAACAGCTACAACCTTTTTTGCGGGTTGTCATATAGTAATGCACGAAAAAAATACAAAAGTGTTAAATAAATCTTTCGACAAATACGATAAAAATTGCCAGACTCTATCGTTCGGCTGACCTTCCCTCTGCAAAACGAATTTTGTATGGCTGAAACTCCTGAAATTACGTCGCTATTGGCGGCGTGGAAAGATGGCGATCCTGGATCGCTCGACCAACTTCTTCCGCTGGTCGAGGGCGAACTGCGCCGAATCGCCCATTCCTACATGCGCCGAGAATCGCCTAACCATACACTGCAGACCACCGCGTTAGTCCACGAGGCATATATAAAACTGTTAAACGGAGCAAACCCGGAATGGAAGAGCAGAGCGCATTTTTTCGGCATCGCGGCCAACATAATGCGGCGCATTCTGATCAATTACGCGCGGGACCGCGTCGCTCAAAAACGCGGGGGACCCGGAGTACAGATCCTGAATGTTGATGAGGTAGCAATAATGTCCGACCAAAGATCGGAGGAGCTACTAGCGCTTGACGGAGCCCTGACGCGCTTTTCCCAAATTGACCCGGTAAAGAGTCGTATCGTTGAGCTTAAGTGCTTTGGCGGACTCACCGCGGCTGAGATAGCAAATGTTACAGGCCTTGCGACCCCGACCGTCAATCTCTATTGGCGACTGGCCAAGGCGTGGCTGGCAAGCGAGATAAAGCAGAATCTATAAGCGTGTTTTAGGGAAAAAGACAACGATAAGTTATCAATATTGACAGCATTTAGGGCATTAGATTAGGGGGAAACTGTCGAAAATGGAACCTGAAAATTGGCAAAGAATTCAAGACATCTTTTACGGAGCCCTTCCACTCCCGCACGACGAACGCGTTGAGTTTGTCTCGGTCGAATCCCTTGGAGATGCGGAATTGTCGGGCCAAGTGCTTTCCTTGCTCCACGAAGATGAGGAGAACTCGCTCGAGCTGCTCGAAAGCAGTCTCTTTGAGCTTGGAGCTTCCGTAATAGTCGAGCAGGATGAATTGGACATCGGTGTACAGCTCGGGTCGTATAGGGTGCAGTCGCTGCTGGGCAGCGGCGGCATGGGGTCAGTATATTTAGCAGAGGACATTCGGCTCGACCGTCTCGCCGCATTAAAGGTCCTTCCGTTGATTACGACTGCGGGTTCCAAGGCGATCGAACAATTTCACGGAGAAGCCCGCGCAGCCTCAGGTATCGCTCATCCAAACATCGCCCACATCTACGAATTTAGCGAATCAGGCGGCCGGCATTTCCTTGCGATGGAGTATGTCGAGGGACCAACTCTTAGGTCGCTAATAAAAGAGAAGAAAACGGACATAAATTCGTCGCTTCGTATTGTTCGGCAAGTTTGTCAGGCGTTGATCGCCGCGCATGCAAAAGGGATCATTCATCGGGACATCAAGCCCGAGAACATCATCGTGACGGACGACGGCCTTGCCAAGGTCCTGGATTTTGGGCTGGCGCAACGATCGGACGGGGACGCGTCGTCGAATCCATTCAGCACGGCGGGTACCGTTTCCTATATGTCGCCCGAACAGATCCGCGGCGAAAAACTGGACGAGAGGACGGATATCTGGAGCCTCGGTGTCGTGTTGTACGAAATGATCGCGGGTTCGCGTCCGTTTACGGGCACAGATACGTCCGAAATTCTCGACGCTATCCTTGATCGGGCACCAGAAGCGATGTCTGCTAATTCGAATATCGAGAGCATTGTTACGAAGTGTCTGCAAAACGATCGAAACGACCGTTACTCGTCGGTCAAGAAATTACTAGACGATCTGGTCGAAGTAGAGTCGCCTCCGGCTCGAACGAGTCAAGATTATTGGCCGTGGGCGTTGGGCGGATTAGTTGTTGTTTTAGTCCTCGCATTTTTGATCGGCCGAAGAGACCAGGCAAGTGTCGCCTCGCCTGCAATGTCAAAGCCGATCGGGTCGGTGGCCGTATTGCCGTTCCGACATGCCGGCATAGCGCCGAACAAAGAATATGTGTCCGACGGGATTGTTGAATCTCTGATCAACCGGATGTCGCAGATCCAAAATCTCGAGGTCAAGGCGCGAAGTTCTGTCTTTCGGTATAAAGATGTGGCGATCGATGCGAGGCAGGTAGGCAGCGAGCTCGGGGTGCAGGCTGTGCTTATCGGTGACATCGTCGAAAAGGATAAGAACCTGACAATCGATCTCAGCCTTGTTGATACGTCGACGGGCGACAAGATCTGGAACGAGAGATACGACCGACCGTCTTCCGATGTCGTCAGGCTGCAAAACGATATCGCAGTTGACGTAACCGCAAAACTGCGCGGGTCATTGTCGGCGCCAGACCGACAAAAGCTCGTCAAAAATTACACCAACAATCCGCAGGCATACAACGATTACCTTTTGGGCAAATTCTACTGGAACAAGCGCACAGGAACGGACATTGAAAATTCGATCGTCCAGTTTCAAAAGGCGATCGATCTCGATCCAAAGTTTGCCCTTGCGTACGCCGGGATGGCGGATTCCTACGTGCTGCTTCCGAGTTACGAGGGAGCACTGCCACCCGAAATAGCATTTCCAAAAGCGAAGGAGGCTGCAGAGAAAGCGCTCGCGTTGGACGATTCGCTGGCCGAAGCTCATACGGCACTTTCGTTCGCGCTCTTTAATTTCGACTGGGATTTTGCCGAATCTGAAAAGCACTTTAGTAGAGCGATCGCGATAGACCCTAATTACGCTACGGCGTACCACTGGTACGGAAATGCCAATCTCCTGGCTTACGGCCGGTTCGATGATTCGATCGAGGCGATGAAGCGAGCCCGGGAGCTCGACCCGCTCTCGCTGATAATTAACGCCGACCTCGGGACAAGCTATTGCTACGCAATGCGTTTGGATGAGGCGATCGATCAATTTAATAAGACTCTTGAGCTCGATCACAATTTCTATTACGCACATGTCTATCTTGCTCGTACATACCTATTAAAGGGCGATAACCAAAAAGCCCTCGACGAACTGCAGCAGGCATCGGGGCTGAGCGAAGATCCGCGAATCCTAATGCTTCGGTCGCGCATCTATTCGAAGATGGGCCGTAAGGCAAATGCAACACAAGCGCTGTCGGAACTCCAGAAAATGAGCAAAAAGCGGTATGTGTCGAATTTTGACTTTGCACTGACCTATACAGGGTTAGGCGATTACGACAATGCCTTCGCAAGCCTGCAAAAGGCTCTGGCAACGCACGACGGAAACCTGCTTTACCTAAAGGCTGATCCGCTGCTGGCTGACCTCAGAAGCGATCCGCGCTATTACGAACTATTGACAAAGATAGGATTGGAAAAATGACGATGTTATTAGGCGAAAAGGCTTAGCTGCGAGCCGGGGTTGGCGGTAACAGCTTCGTCGCAAATGGTCGCGTAAACGCATCTGGAACATTTTTCGACCGCCGGAGTAGCAGCAAAATCACCGGCGGCGATCTTAGTTATGATTTGATGCGCCTCATCCTCGGTTCGCGCGATCTCGCTTCTCGCAAATTCGTGGAGGAATGGTTTTCGCAAGTATGCGATGATCGCTCTTGGCTTATCCAAACCCCTCGCATACGCCCACAGCTGGAAGCGATGCATGTCAGGTTCAATTTCGGCATCGGTCTTAAAATCCAATACAAAATCAGGGCCAACGAGATCGGCAACGCCGATGAGTTCTGAATTGTTGTGCTCAAGCAAAACGCGAACCTCTTTCTGACCCCGTGCGCCGTTGAAGGCGGAGAAGATTTGATTCGAACGAAACACCCGGGCAAGTTCGAGCGCCTCATTCACCTCTTCTAGGGAAGCGTTATCCGCTAGTCGATCCAGTGCAGCACAGTCATCTATATCGAGTTCGAGCGCCCTGTGCGTCAGGGTTCCTATCGTGCGGGCTCGTGCCTGGCCTTCGCCGAGGCCGGGATGTCCGTCTACGTATTTGTAACAGAATTTCCTTGGACATACGGCATAGTCTGTCAGGCCGGAGATCGGAATGGTGCGAAGTCCGTGTCCCACACCTCGTGTTTCAATGAAATTGGGTTCTTCGAATGGCCGCGGATCGAGCGGGGCTGCGGGAATAGCAAGTTCATTTGAGAACGGGATCGGAGAGACTGGAATATTGGCGCGTTCGATGCCGGGCATCAGCAATTCGATCAGTGTATTTTTTTTAACTTCGGGGCCGGTCGTCAGAATTACCTGATCGCGGGCCCGCGTTACGGCAACGTAAAGCAGGCGTTTTTCTTCTTCACGCTCGGCCGCTCGTAGTTTTTTCTTTATCAGTTCATAAATGGCCGGCTTGGACCTGTTGTAACCTTCGTCCTCGACCTCGAATGCAATTCCGATATCGCTGTCCACCAGCAGGCGGTCGCCCCAGCCGCCGGTCTGCACGGCCAGGTCGGGAACGATCACGATCGGCCACTCGAGGCCTTTCGCATTGTGGATCGTCATCAGTGAAACGGCATCGCCCGCATCTAGCGGTGGCCGCGGGATGCTTTGCTTAACGCCGCTCAATGCTTTGATTTGTCGAACCGCACCAAACAAATCCCCGCGGCCGTTTGCCGCAAGACTACGAAGAAGTGAGATAAATCCGATCCAGTCAGCTTCGCGGCGATCGCCCTGTGGAAGGTTCGCTATCACCGACGTGTAGCCGGTGAGCTCGTCGGATTTTCGAAGGAGTTGCTCAGGCGAGAGCTTGTTTTTCCAAATTAGAAGATCGGAAAGCAGGGCATAAGCTCGACGAAGTTCACCATCCGCGGAACGCAAAAGATTCCACCAAGTTTGATCTTTTTGCTTGGCCTTGACCGTGTAGAAAAGTGTTCGATCGTCGATCGCAAAGAACGGACTTCGAAGAACCGCTAGAAGTGAAATATCGTCGGACGTATCCGCAAGAAAACTTAGCATCGCGAAGGCATCTTTCGCTTCGCGAGTGTCGAGCAGGCTCCCGCCGCCGGCGTTTACGGCCGGGATACCGGCGGCTGACAGCGCGTCGATATAAATGTCGATCGCCGCCCAGGTGCGCGAGAGAATAGCTATGTCACGTGGCTCGATCTCGCGGAGATGGTTCGACTGTTTGTCGAAAATCGTTACCTTCTCATCCAGCAGGCGTTTGATCTCGCCGGCGACATATTTCGATTCGACAACGCGTGCGGCCTCAGGTGTGATCTTGTCCTCGGCCGAAACACGCGCCAGCGACAATGGGATCTCGCGATTGGGAGCTTCTTTTCTATCTGCGTCGAGCGGGCCGTGAAGTTCGCCCAAAACCGGAGCGAAAGTTTCGTTCATCGAGACGACGAGCGACTCGTGTGCGCGAAACGTTTCTTTCAGTTCGACGAAATCGCCGCCCGACGCAATGATCGATTCGCGCACGTCGCGAAAAACCGCAATATCAGCGCGGCGAAAACCGTAGATCGATTGTTTTTCGTCTCCCACGGCGGTCAGCTTTGCGTCACCCCGAAGCAGGTTGATGATCTCGGCCTGGAGCGGATTTGTGTCCTGAAACTCGTCGATCAAATACGCCCGCCAGCGGAGCTCGTAGTGCCGCCGTGCCTGTGCGTGCTCGAGCACCTCGCGTGCAAAAAGCTCGAGATCGATAAAATCCAGGACCTTGTCTTTCGTCTTTTGATCGCGAAGATATTTCTGAACGGAACTAAAGGCGATCTCGAGCAGCTTCACTTTTTCCGCCGCCCGCATATCCTCAGGCCCGAAGAAAAGTCCGGCATTTCCAGCCGGGCCGTTCTCGTCCGCCGCGACCTTCAACGCTTTTAGAGCAGATCGCATCTGAGCGATGCAGCCTGCTGGCCAGTTGCCTTGCTGCCCCAGATGAGCGGGCAGCTTACGAAGCGTTGTTAAGGCTTCGGGAATGTTTCGGCCTGCTTCGATGTTTGCCATCGCGAGCAACGCATTGCGTCGGGCTGACTCGAGTTTGTCGCCCTCGGCGCCTGAGAGGTCGGAGCACATGGCGGTGGCATCTCGCCATGCGTCGGAATTTATGAGCAATTCAAGGGCTTTTGACCGTTCTTCGTCGATCGTCCTTTTCCAGCTCTCGGCGTCGCGACGAAAAGCGAGACTCGCCGAATGCGGATCGAGAAGCAGCTGGCCGATCATATCCTTGAGCCACTGGTAGCCGAGCTCACGAATGAGCGACTCGTCGACCTCGCCCATAGCCGCGTCAAATTTATCGGCAAGCCAGATGGCCGATTCGGTTTCGAGCAGGATCTTAAAATCGGGTGAAATACCGACTAGGTAAAAGAAATCGCGGCAGATGCGTGCGGCGAGCGCGTGGATAGTGCTGATCTGGGCGGCGTCAACCTCGGCGATCTTTTCTTCATCGTCGATCCGGGCGGTCAGAGTCTTGCGGATCCGCTGACGCAGTTCGGCGGCTGCCTTTTCGGTAAAAGTGACGGCGACGATCTCGATGGGCCTTAAATCGTCGACTTCGACGTGATGCAGAAAACGCTCGGCGAGCATGGCCGTTTTCCCCGTGCCTGCACCGGCCGTAACGACGACGCTCGTCTGAGCATGCGCTGCTCTCGATTGTTGTGCGGTCAGCTCCATTTATGGTTTCGGCTTTCGGGCATTTCGCGGTCCGCGTCTGCAGAGCGGGTCATACTCGCAGTATTTGCAGCTCTTTTTTTTGCCATCGGGATCGACCGAGAAATTACCTGCTTCAAGTATTTTTTTCACCCCAGCCGCAAAACTCTCGATCTCTGCTGGTTTTTGCCGCATGATCTTGGTTTGCCGCAGCGAAAAATAATGTCCGTCGCTAACGCATCCGGGGTAGAGCGATTCTAACGCGACACGCGTGTAGATCGGCAGTTGAATGTCCGTTTCGAGCTCGCCGGTCGCGTCTTTTACTTTTCCGACGTAGGTACCCGTCTTGTAATCGATCGCGACAAATCCGTCCGGAGTTTCGTCGACGCGATCGATCGACCCGCGTAGATTGAAGCCGTTCCACGAGGCTTCGAATTTCTGCTCTGTCGCCACCACGCGGGCGCCCTCAGCGATAAAATCGGGTGACTCGACGGCTTTGCGCAGGGTCGCCAAATGTTCGGAACGGCGGTGTTCCCAATTCGGCAGACCTTTGACACCGATCTCGTCATCGTTTTCGGCTTCGAGAAAGGCTTGTTCGAGAACCGCCAGAACCGTTTCACGAAAGGCTGGACTTTCGATAGCTTTTCCAACAGCGATCTGCAGCGTCTTATGATAAAGGCGACCCATCGTGTTCCCACGGAGATCGGTGTCACCCTCGTCGGTAGGTGAAAGGCGAAGAACTTTCTCAGAAAACCACTTAAAGGGGCACTGACCGATCTTGGTAAGCTGCGAGGCGCTCCAAGTACGGCTCGCAATATCGATCGGAATGCCCGTCAGGCCGTCATACTCGTCATAAGCGTGGTCTGACTCGCGCCGGCGTTCCACGGTGTACTGATGTGTCGCGGGTTTCAAAAGGCTAAGCCTCTCGGGCGCATCGTCGTGCCGGAGAAAATATTTCAGCTCCTCGCGCGGGCTTGCGACTGAGGTGACGGCGGCACCTTTTCCCAACTTCACCGGGAGCCGGTCAAAAAATGGGCTCGCGATCTTTTCTTCTATATCGACCGTTTTCGGATAGCTCAGGGTGATCCCACTTCTCGCGGCGAGAAGCACGTAGTAAAACGATAGAGCTTCCCATCGCGGAAATTCTACGGGCCTGTCGAACCTGACGCTTCGCTGCTCGAGTATCCGCTGCTCGTAAAAATCGATCGCGGTATCTTCGCCAGTCACCGCAGGCAGCATGCCCTCAGCCATACCGAGCACGAAAATATGATCGAACGTGCCGCCGATGATGGTGTTCGGCTGGTGAAATGGAATGCCTCCCTTCCGCGGATCGATCTCGGTTTCGACATTTTCGAGCATCTCGGCGAGAACATTCGAAAATGCGGGGAGACCGAGTAGTTGCTTGTCATCGAAGGTTTTCAGTTCTGCCAAAGCATCGCGGAACTTTCCGTAGGCGATCAAATTGCCTGCGCTTTCGGGTGCTCGTTCGCGGACCAGCGATGATGGGAACGCTCGAGCAAGCCAATCGATCCACTCTGTTAGTGACAAGCTTTCCGGTCCAACCATCGGTGCGAGATCTACTCCAGCTTTCTTCCAAGCATCAACGCCGGACGATCGCCGGCGCCTAGCCGTGGACCAGATCTCATCGCTCAAACCGGGTCCATATTGGTGGTTCAGAAGCCGCGCGGTCACCGAAAATTCAAACGCATTTTCGTTGGCTTCAAGAATCAGAGAGATATAGCCGCCGACCGTAGTTTCCAGAAGGCTGATCGTCGATCGCGAAGAGACGGGAACGCAGTATTCTCGGGCGATGGTGGAGATCGTTAGTTCGTAATCGGCGGCGTTCCGACACAAGATGGCAATGCTTTCGGGGCGCGTTCCTTCGGTGATCATTTGCTTGGCCGCCGCCAGCGTTCCTCTGACTTCGGCATCGACGTTTTCGTATGCGAAAGCCGAGATCGTGACGGCGTCCACGTTATCTTCCGAGTGGCCGACCCCAAATCCGTAAGCCGCTCTTTCGATCTCCGAAACGGACGCGCGATCACTATCTTCGATCAGCCAGCCTGCATTCAACAGCTCGTCGATCGATCTGTTGACCGAGGTAAAGACAGGGCCACTGCCCGATGGCACAACGAAAACGCTTCCGTCGCCGGCGATCTTGTCAATAAATTTGATGTCATGCTCACGCGCCCGAAAATAGCCGTACACTATCACCTTGAGCCTCTCGCGAACGAAGTCCCCCGCCTTCCAGAGGGCGGATTCCGGATCGACCAGGCCGTTGTTTAAGAGATCTAGAAGGTACCTTTCCGCCATTTTGCCCAGCAACTCAGCGCTCGGGACCCCGCTTTGCTTTAGCGCCGCGATGTCAATACCGTCCCGCAGAACCGTTGCCAGAATTCGCCGGATTCGGGAGCTTTCCGCCGCGGCATCACGCTCGGGCGTCAGCTTTCGTATTACGGACTTAAGTGCGTGCAGGCAATGCAGCGGCGACGCCACTGCGAGCTTTTCGCGATTTAGGATGTCCTCGGCTAGGCTGCGCAGACTTCGATGCGGAGCGTTTAACCGAGCGGCCGCCTCACGATTCGGCGTAAGAACTAGAAAGCCTTCGGCAGGAACATGCGAAAGATCTATGAATTTAGATGTTGCGAGGATTCTCTTCATCTTGTTGGAGATGTCTAATTAAATATTATAGCGACCCATCACCAACATCCGTATTCTCCGGTAGGCAAATCGTATTATCGGGCCTGCCCAGACGATTTCTTGACTTGGATGACTTTTTCGCGTAAAAACGATAGCAGTTCTTTCGGTATTAAGTCCTTATTCTTCAACATGAACCGCACCGTCGAATCTTTTCGTGGGCGAGACGCCTTCCGATAAAAAGGGGGAATTAATGGCTTCGAAGCTGGTATCAATAACGCGTCGTTCAGCGGGTGAAACGATGCGAAAGGATCTTTGGTGGGTCCCGTCGGTGCTCACATTCCTCGGGTTTTCCGCGTTTATTGCCTATTCGACCTGGGCTGCGTTTCAGGGTCAGCATTACCGTTTCGGGCCATATCTATCGCCATTCTATTCGCCGGAACTGCTCGGGTCGGCCACGGCATGGTTCGGTCCAAAGCCTGCGTGGTTCCCGTCATGGGTACCATTCACGGCGGCATTGATGATCCTGTGGGCGCCGGGCGGATTTCGGTTTACCTGTTATTACTACCGCGGGGCGTATTACAAAGCGTTTTGGGCTGACCCTCCTGCGTGTGCGGTCGGTGAGCCGCGTTCGGGATATCGGGGCGAGCGGAAATTTCCGCTTGTTCTGCAGAACATACATAGATATTTCTTATATCTCGCTCTGATCTTTATCTTGATTCTCGCCTACGACGCACTCGAGGCGATGTGGTTTCCGGGTGCCGACGGAAAGCGGCATTTCGGTATCGGTGTCGGCACACTGGTGCTGGTCGTCAACGTGGTCCTGCTCAGCAGTTACACGCTCGGCTGCCACAGCCTGCGCCATCTTGTGGGCGGAGGCTGCGATGTGATGTCCGACAAACCGGCAAGACAGACGGCATATAAATGCGTTACCAAACTGAACAAGCGCCACATGCTGTTCGCCTGGATGAGCCTGTTTTGGGTAGGATTTTCGGATATCTATGTTCGACTCTGCTCTATGGGGATCTTGCACGACCTTAGAATTTTTTAATGATCGACTACACAATATACGAACATGACGTACTCGTGATCGGCGCGGGTGGTGCGGGATTGCGGGCTGCGATCGAATCGTCGGGCGCTGGCGCAAGCGTGGGCCTAATCTGCAAATCACTGCTGGGTAAAGCTCATACCGTGATGGCCGAGGGCGGCATGGCGGCTGCGATGGGAAATGTCGACAACCGCGACAATTGGAAGGTGCATTTTACCGACACAATGCGAGGTGGCCAGTACGTCAATAATTGGCGGATGGCGGAGCTTCACGCTAAAGAGGCGCCGGATCGCGTTCGCGAACTCGAAGCGTGGGGTGCCGTTTTTGACCGCACAAAAGACGGCAAGATACTTCAGCGGAATTTTGGCGGCCACCGTTATCCTCGGCTGGCGCACGTTGGCGACCGAACGGGCCTCGAACTTATCAGAACACTCCAAGATCACGGCATCCATCAGGGCATCGATGTCCACATGGAAGTGACTGTGATCTCGCTCCTAAAAGATGGCGAACGTGTGGTCGGGTGTTTTGCATACGAACGCGAACACGGAAGGTTTCGCGTGTTTAAGGCCAAGGCAGTCATTCTTGCAACGGGCGGGGTCGGCCGAGCCTACAAGATCACTTCTAACAGTTGGGAAGGGACAGGCGATGGGCACGCTCTTGCGTATCATGCCGGTGCCGAGCTGATCGACATGGAATTCATCCAGTTTCACCCAACGGGAATGGTCTGGCCGCCGAGCGTGCGAGGAATTCTTGTTACAGAGGGCGTTCGGGGCGAGGGCGGAATTCTGAAGAACAGCGAAGGGAAACGCTTCATGTTCGACGACATTCCCGACAACTATAAAGATCAAACGTCCGACACCGAAGAAGAAGGCTGGCGTTACGTTACCGGTGACAAATCCGCCCGGCGTCCCCCGGAGCTTTTAACGCGCGATCACGTCGCTCGGTGTATCGTCCAGGAAGTTAAAGCCGGACGCGGGAGCCCGCACGGCGGAGTTTTTCTGGACATCGCGTGGATAAAGGAAAAAATCGCGAATGCTCCTGAACATATAAAGAAAAAGCTGCCGTCGATGTATCACCAGTTCAAACAGCTTGCTAATCTGGACATCACGACCACGCCGATGGAGGTCGGGCCGACGACGCATTACATAATGGGCGGCGTTCGAGTCGATTCAGACTCGCAGGCGTCGACGGTGCCGGGACTATTTGCGGCCGGTGAGTGCGCCGCGGGAATTAATGGGGCGAATCGTCTGGGTGGCAATTCACTGTCAGACTTGATCGTTTTTGGAAAACGCGCCGGTGAGTATGCGGCTCAGTTCGCCAAGGAAAACGGTCATGGTGCGATCGATTCCAGTCAGATCGAATCGGAAGCCTCACGTGCATTGGCTCCGTTCGAACGAACGGGCGGCGAAAATCCGTTCGAGATCCAAAATGACCTGCAGGATATGATGCAGGACCTCGTCGGGATTGTTCGTACCGGCAACGAGATGGAGCGGGCGCTCGACGGATTGAAGATCCTGAGGGAAAGATCCAGTGCAGTCGGCGTGTCAGGGAATATCGATTTCAATCCCGGTTGGCACACATCGCTTGACCTACGAAATCTATTGACTGTCTCCGAAGCGATAACCCGAGCCGCGATCGAACGAAAGGAAAGCCGCGGTGGCCAATATCGCGACGACTTTCCGGCGAAGGATCCTGAATTCGCGAAGTTTAATTTTACGCTTAAGAAAGAAGGGGACGGTTCGATGTCCATCGAACGGATGCCGATCCCGGAAATGCCGGCCGAGCTGAAACAGATCATCGAGGAAATGGGTTAATGGGGAAGGCAACATTTAGTATCCGGCGTGGTGGCAGCACGGGCGGCGATATGGTGGACTATCAGACCGAGGTTTCGGAAGGGATGGTGGTGTTGGATGCCGTTCTGCAAATTCAAGGTGAGCAGGCGGGCGATCTGGCGTGCCGTTGGAATTGCAAAGCCGGGAAATGCGGTTCGTGTTCGGCCGAGATCAACGGCATGCCGAAGCTGATGTGCATGACGCGGCTCGATACTGTCCCGCTCGATGTTCCCGTGACGATCGAGCCGATGCGTGCATTTCCGGCGATCAAAGATCTCATCTCGGATGTAAGTTGGAATTACGAGGTAAAAAAACGCATCAAGAAATTCAAACCGCGGGCGCCGGACGCTGCGGACGGGACCTGGCGGATGCAGCAGGACGACATTGACCGCGTGCAGGAATTTCGGAAATGCATCGAATGCTATCTCTGCCAGGACGTCTGCCACGTGCTTCGCGATCACAACAAGCACCAGGAATTTATCGGGCCGCGATTCCTGGTTTACGCGGCCGCGCTAGAGATGCATCCGCTCGATACTGAAAACCGCACCGAAGACCTCAAAGACCTTGGTGGGATCGGCTATTGCAATATCACGAAATGCTGTACCAAGGTTTGCCCGGAAGGTATTACAATAACCGATAACGCGATCATTCCATTAAAAGAGAGAGTCGTCGACGAGCACTACGACCCGTTGAAAAAACTGGTCAAACTGTTCAGGAGGAAGTGATGTTCGAGCTAAAGCAATTGTCGCACGATGCCGTCCCCGCGGCCCTTGAAAAGGCCAATCGTTACAGGCTGCTGAATGAGCCGGGTGCGGCGGAGAGCATCTATCTGGACATACTCGAGGTTGAACCCAACAATCAGGAAGCTCTAAAAAACATCGTGCTTGCGATGAGCGACCGCTTTGGCAAAGATTATGCTGTTGGCGACACGCATATCAACGATTACGTAGCCCAGATCACTGATGAATACGAGCGGGCATATTACACTGGGATCATCTATGAACGGCGCGCCAAAGCTACGATCGAAAAAGGCGGTTTGAATGCCTTCGGATTGTTTGAGCAGGCGATGAGCTGGTTCGAAAAGGCTGAGGCGATCCGCCCACACGGTAATGACGACGCCATCCTTAGGTGGAACGGCTGTGCGAGGATAATCAAACGCAACAACCTGCAGCCGCACCAAGTCTCGGCAAACGATTTCATCGAGTAAAATGGCATTATTTTTATGATATGCTCTTCTCGATAAGGGTTCCGCCACGTCATTTTTTTGATCTTCGATTATTTTGTTAAAAGGGGAGTGCAAATATGGCAGGTAAATTTGAATTAGCTAAATCAACCAACGGAAAATTCTTTTTCCGGCTCAAGGCGGGCAACGGCGAAAAAATTCTCGGCAGCGAAATGTACGAGACCAAAGCCGCGGCGACGAATGGTATCGAATCGGTGAAAAAGAACGCGGGCGACGATAGCCGCTATGAAAAAAAGACCTCGAATAAGGGCGATCATTTCTTTAACCTGAAAGCGTCGAACGGACAGGTGATCGGTTCGAGTGAGATGTATTCGACCGAATCGGGAATGAATAACGGAATTGAATCAGTAAAGAAAAACGCACCTGATGCGGCGGTCGACGATCAGGCGTAGAACATCTAGCGAAATCCAGTTTTCCGAAATGGCCCTTGCGAATAGCTTGGGCTATTATTTTTTTAACAAAGTATTGATACGAACGATTTTAAGATGAATAAAAAACGCACGATCCTCGGTATTGAGAGATTAGTTGGCGAGAGCTCAGATATTCTTCGCGGGCGTCGCGCCGGGCTCGTCTGCAATCAAGCATCGGTCCTGCCGGAAACATTTCGTCACGCCGCCGACGTCTTCCACGAACATCCGGATATTAATTTGACCACGCTCTTCGGCCCGCAGCATGGCATTCGGGGTGATGTTCAATACAACATGATCGAGACGCCGCACGTTCGCGATCCGCGAACGGGGATCATGGCCTACTCGCTTTACAGCGAGGTGCGCGAGCCTACCGAAGAAATGCTCAAGGATCTCGACGATATCGTTGTCGATCTGCAGGATGTCGGCTGCCGTATCTACACGTTCGTCTACACGATGGCGAATTGCATGCGCGCCGCGAAAAAGTTCGGCAAACGCGTCTTAGTGTGCGACCGCCCGAACCCGATCGGCGGAAATGCGATCGAGGGCAGCATTACAGAGGACGCGTTCAAGTCTTTTGTCGGCCAATTTGCCCTGCCTACTCGTCACGGAATGACGATCGGCGAGCTGGCGAAAATGTTCAATGAGCATTTCGGCATCGGCTGTGAACTCGAGGTCATCGAAATGCAAAACTGGTCCCGCGATATGTGGGGTGACGAATGCCGGCTGCCATGGGTTTTGCCGTCGCCCAATATTCCTGATGTAGACACATGCGTCGTCTTTCCGGCGACGGTCCATATCGAAGGCACTGAGCTGAGCGAGGGCCGCGGCACGACGCTGCCATTTTTCCTGAACGGAGCACCGTTCATCGATCCTAAAGCGTGGGCAGATGAATTGCGGAAACTTGATTTCCCAGGTGTGGCTTTTCGCGAGGCATTTTTCCGTCCGACCTTTTGCGAATTTGCCGGTGAGACATGCGGCGGCGTCCAGATCCATGTCACCGACCGGGAAATGTTTAAGCCCGTGATCGTTGGCATCGCGATGGTCAAGACCGTGTACGATATGTACGCGGACAAATTTCAGTGGCGGCAAAACGCATATGAATACGAGTTCGGCAAAAACCCTTTCGATGTCATCTGCGGCACCGATAAGATCCGCAAACAGATCGAAGCTGGAACACCGATTCGTGAGATAGAAACTGACTGGGCAGACGGCCTCAAGGATTTTCGCGATGCCAGAAAGCCGTTCCTCATCTACTAGATGAAAACTACGATGAAACGACGAGACCTTTTGAAGGGGTTGATCGCGCTGCCGCT